>NZ_JBSFVT010000001.1:1004687-1473046 GCF_053592455.1 Streptomyces sp. NPDC002676
TCCTGGCCGACCAGCTGTGGGCACTGGGTGAGGACCACCCCCACACCTTGGCCGCCCGCAGCAACCTCGCCTACTGGCGGGGGATGGCGGGAGAGACACCCCGCGCCTGAAGGCTGGCAGGATCCGACGCCGTCCCCGAGCCTGACGGGCTGGTCGCCTGGATTGCGGGGTCACTGAGCACATGAACGCCGCGCCACTGGCTCCTATCACCGTCGGCAGGGCAGCACCCTGTGCGGGGGTGCCGCCCTCTCGCGCATCATCTGCGGAGACTGTCAAGCTACGGCGCTGACCAGGAAAAATGGTGTTTGTTGGCGTTGGTTGCCGTTGGACCGGTCCGAAGCCGTTGTGCCCTCGTTGTGCCCTCCGGGTGCGGCTGGGTCCTGTCCCCGGCCCCGTCCCGTACAGGTCGAGACGGGGTGTCCCAGCGTGAGGCAACGCTTCGATCGCCAGACTGCGCGATAAGGGCCCGTGTGGCGGCGCCAGGATTCGAACCTGGGAAGGCGAAGCCGGTAGATTTACAGACCTGGCGAAACTCAGGTACCCATCCAGAGACTGCTCCCGACTGTCCACACCTCGTCCACGACGACCAAGAGACTTCCCCCTGTCGACCGCCGCGGCCTCAGGCAACGGCGCTCGCCAAGCGCACTCAGCGAGTCCACCTTCATGGACTCATTCTGAGCGGTACCTCTAGGCCCAGAAGACCTACCAAACGAACTGCCCGGAACATCGCCACCGGGGCATCGCAGAGCACTGCATAGCCGACGCGACGACCACTCCCCTGCCGGGGACACCGACACGGTTCATGCAGCTCGCCGTCACGCCAAAAGCGCAGATCGAACTTCTGCTGGTCAGGGTTGAACATCAGCCGTGAAACGGGTTCCAGACTCTCCCCAAGTGGCGACAAGTTCATGGAGCCAGGATAATGGGCAGGGGCGTGTACAGGATCTCACCGCCACCTTTCCAGCAGAATGCAACATTTCAGCTATTTCGAATGCTGAGCTCATTGAAAGATTTCGATTTCCTGGGATTTGCCATGCCAGTCGCTTCCATTGGCAGCGAAGTCGTTGCTCTCATCCTCGCACCCCTATGGCTCTTGGGGGCGCTGGCCATTTTCTGGTACATAGTCCGCGCAATCAACTGGGCAGTCCGCCCCCATGGCGGAAATATTCCAGTAGTTGTCCAGGTGTCGGGGTCATTGCCGAACAATGGGAGTCAGGCGGATGAAAGGGCGGAGGAATTGGCTGCATGCGTAAAGCGCTACATATCCGGAGATGTGCAAATTCCCACAATTAGCAGTCCCGGCGGACTCAGGCCTTCCACACCACCCGTTCCTTCGGGAACCTCGGAATCTCCCGAGGGTGCTATAGCTACGCTGATTTCAAAAGCCGCGAGCGATGAGCCACAGTACGAGGTCTTCCTAACCCCCACGCAGCGGTTGGATGACGACACTCCGACGCTCCCATGGCATTCAATAGGGATCGAAATAATACGGAAGCCCAAAGGACGTCTGATCGCGGCTCATATCGTCGAGCGACCGAAAGAAGAGGAGCTAGTTGAAGAGATCGGATCCTACTGTCTCCACAAAATAAGAGGCCAACGAAAGTTCTTGAACAATATCCCACGATGGGACAGTTGGGGCAACAAGAGCGAGGCGTACAAGGAATATAGGCGGGGGGTCGGGCTTCAAGATCAGGAAGAGTACGAAGAGGCGCTTAAATCGTACATGCAGGGAATTTCCCTCGCCCCTGGAAATCTGGCGCTGCGGTCCGCGAAGGCGCAATTGCATGAACTGATGGGCAATGAGCTTGCAGTGACCGACGGACGCGCGGCGCAGGAGCATTACCTGAAGGCAATATCTGAGTATGAAGCCTGCAGAGATATTTGGCCCGAGTCCGTGGAAGTCGGCTACCGTATGGCGATCGCAATAGCCAACTGGATCGACATACCGGAGAGTGACGAAGATGAGCACTGGGTGAAGAGGGAGGCGAAAATACTCAGCGAGCTCAGGGAAGAGCGGCTACTGTGGCGGAAGATTTTTGTGAAGCGAATTTGCGCTTCCCGGCCAGGATACCGGAACGCAGGAGAGCGCTTTTACTGGAAGAGTTGGAACAAGCGTCGAGTGGTCAGTCACCGACTTACAACTGAACGCAAACGCTACCTCAAGACCATAGAAATAAGCGAAACCGTCATGCGACTGAAAGCACTTAAGCGTCGCTATGAGAAAATTCGCCGCATACCCACACCCGCGATGGCTCTCGCAGCTATAAATGCCGAGCTGTGGAAGCTCATTGATGAGATGCTTCATCACATTGGTGGCCGTCGAGTACTGTCGGGGAAGTGCAGATTGATAGTCAACGATTTCCAGAGCGCTTCCTTCACCCGGAAGAACTATAAGCGATTGGCCCACAGGAGGGGAATTGGCTGGATTGCACATTATAATTCTGCATGCTTTTTCTCTCGGGCCCTGGAGATGAGTTCTCTTTTTAATGGAACTGAAAGCAATGCATGGAAGGAAGATTGCAAAAAGGCGGCACTAAGCCAACTGGCGATGGTTTGTCGCGATCCGAGAGCGCGCCCCGTCATCCGGTGGCACGAAAGCGACCCGGATTTGCAACCTCTGCGCAATTGCGCGACCGAATATGATAGATTCTTCGGCACGCCACCACGGTATGTCGTGCCGCAATTTCCCGGGCAGCTTCCTCTCTTCTGAGGGATCCAATAGCCCGCAGCCAACCTCGGTTCCCCGCCACCGACACCTGTGCCCACACGCTTGCTGAACTCGACGTCCGTTGCCGCGCCACGGCACTGGACGACGAGTCGAGACGGAGAGTTCAACGGGGGTGCCGAACATAACGGACTGTTCGATGCCCTCGGTCCAGACGATGCCGTCCTCGTGCTCCAGATCCCTAGGGTTCTCCCCCAAAGTCCCCTCCCTCTGTCTTTTCTGGCCCCTGTACACGGGCACGGCGATCCCGATCGACTCGTGGAGATCGCGGATGTGGCTGGACACCTGGGTTTAGCTGGACGGACATACCACGAGGGCGCGGCCGACTGCCGCGCCCTCGTGGTCGTTGTTGGTCGCTAGTGGTCATGGAGGAGGCGGGCCCCAGTGGTCATGGGGGAGGCGGGCCCCGTCAAGCAACGAGTCGGCTTGTGAAACCCCGCGACGCAAGCCGCTCGTACGCTCGAATCACGTCGTCGGGCACGTGCTGCGAGATCATGAATCCCTCAGCCGGATAGAGCAGCAGGCGTTGTAGCGAACCGACCAGCATGTCGATGACAAGGTGCGCGTCCTGGATCGAATCAACGTACTCGGAGAGCGTCATGGGTGTAGACGCGCTGACGAATTCCACCTCAGGCCACAGCTTTCGGGCGGTGGCATAGGCTCGGCGTTCCTCATACGGTTTGCTGACGAGAAGCACGGAAGTCACAGCAATCCCGCGCTCTTCGAGCAGGGCACGGGACAGAGTGATGTTCTGCCCGGTGTTCCGGGCGTGAGGCTCGACAAGGATGGCGTCCGCTGGCACGCCGAGCTCAAGTGCACGGTCCTGGTAGTGCTCTGCTTCCCCGCGCGGCATCCGGTCCTTCGTGGTTCGACTGGTCGCCCCCGTGAAGACGATCAGCGGCATCATGCCCCGCCGGTACAGGTCGACAGTGGTGTCGGCTACCCCCAGGTCGTGGCTGCCCAACCCGATACCGACCGAGCAGGGGCGCGGTTCGTGCCGCATCTGTTGGTAGTCCCAAAGAAGCTGAGTGTCCTCCCAGTCCTGTACGGAGATCACGGCGAACCTTCCTCGTCCTGGTCACGGGCGGAATCGGGAACCTTGAACTCGTACTCCCACGCGAACCGGGAAGCCGAGTGGAGACCAACAGCGAACTCAACCACCGTGCCATCCGCCGTGTAGGTGGTCCGATGAAGCTCCACCACGGGTTCACCGACTGGAAGCTGTAGAAGCTTCACTTCGTCGGCCGTGGGGGCGCGCGCGAACAGCGCCTCTTTCATGTGGTCGATCTCGTACCCCGCGTCGTACAGCACCCGGTATCCGCCGCCACGGCCGGCCGGGCCGGGGGTGGGGTCAACGATGCGTGTCCCCTCGACGTGTTCCGGCCGGTAGTAGCTGGTCAGGGTGTGGGTCGGCTGAGTGCCTTCCTTCACGAGGCGGGCACGCGCGTACACCTCGGAGCCGACTGGCACGCCGAGCCCCTCCGCGACGAGACCGCTCGCCTCGACACGGCTCACGGTCTGCGTCTGCTCGTTGCGCTTGTACGTACGCCCGGACGCGACACGGTCAGCGATGAACGCGACCTCATCGCCGTCGCGCCACTTCACCTTGTCGTACCGGGCGATGCCGAGCCGCTTGAGCGGGGTGCGCGGACGCACGACCGTGCCGTGCCCCCGTGACGACGTCACCAGCCCCTCAGCCTCAAGCGCCTTGTACGCCTGATGAACCGTGGACTTGGAGCCTTCCCCAGCCTCGACCAGATCCCTGATCTGGGGCAACTGGTCCCCGGGCGCGTACTCGCCGCTCTTGATCTGTTCCGCGAGCCGATCCGCCAACTCACGCCACTTGGGTGCCACAGCCGAACTCCCTTCGATGCCCCCCAGTGAAGCACAGTCCCAGGACTGTTGACTGTCCTAGGACTGCGTGCCATTGTCCTCTCAGGCCGCTCGCAGTCCTAGGACAGTGAGATGGAAGGGCCTTCTTTGGGTTGCCTTCCACGCTGCGGCTAGGGGCCCGGGACAGAGCGGGCCGAGGGCGCCGGGGTCCTGGTCATTAACCCGAGGGCTTAGACCGAAAGGTCACGTCTCCATACGCCTGAAACGGGAGCGCGCTCCCGAAGGAGACCTGTCCACGTCCGCTTCCACGTAGGGGCCCCGTGCACAGCCGACGAAGAACTTGGGTGTCGCCGTGATGGACCGGCCGGTGGCGCCCCGCACAGCTTTCCGGTCCGCTTCCTGGCTTCGCAGCGCCTGACGCTGCGGCCGGCTGCCTCTCCCGCGCGTACGGCCCGCTGCTGCGGCGCTGGACGTGCGGGAGCGCGGGGAGCCGGGGTCTACCGACTCCACCAGCGCATCACCCGGAGAGGAAACCGCATGTTCGGCAACAGGCACAGCTTCCTCGTCGTGCCCGCCCGGGGCGGACGTAAGTACCAGTACCGGTGCACCTGCGGTGCCCAGGGCTGGGAGACCGAGAGCGCCTTCCGTGCGCAGCAGATGGGCCAGCAGCACGTCAACAAGGCCAAGGCCAAGTAGCGCGCGGCCGTCCGCTGGCACTCGCACCACTCGTACGAGAACTGACCACAACGGCGCGCGGCTCCCGGGGTGCCACCCGGGAGCCGCTGTTCGGGCCGTTCCACCTGCAAGGGAGAACACGACCCAATGAACCACATCGTCACTGTTCAGGACGCTGTTACCGCGTTCGCCGACTTCATGGAGCCGACGGCCGCGGAGCTGGACGCGATCGAGCAGGAGATGCCGCTGATCCTGGCGGACGTCGACCTGCTCGACGCGCAGATCACCACCCTGGACCGCACGCCCACCGAGCTGGACGAGCGCCGGATCCGCCGGGCCCGCCGCCGGGTGCTGGACGCGCGGCGCGCCCTGGCCAACCGGACCGTCGGCATGACGCTGCCGGGGGGCGTGGCGTGAGTCCCGACACCCGCGAGTTCCTGGCCGCGGTTTTGGACGCTATCGACATTCCCGCACCGGCCACCTTCGGCGATCGCGAAGCGTTCCTGCGCCTGCTGGAAGACCGTGTGCTGGACGCGGTCGTTGCCCTGACCGGCGCCTTGGGCGAGCCGCCGGACGCCGACTGGGGGCTTGGCTGGCACACCGATTACCTGCGTAAGCAGCTCGCGAAGAAGCCGCCGACCACCTACCGCCACCACGGCGTGAACGGAGGTGCGGCATGAACCACAAGGAGCTGACCACCCCGCAGCGAATCGTCCTCGGAGCGGCGTTCGTCATCATGGCTGCGGTCGGCGGCATCGGCGGGTACGGCACGTTCAGCAACATCGGCCACGCCTACGGCACCGGTACCGCGCTCGGTGCGGTCGCGGCCGGTGAGGGCGCCACCGCCGTTCTCGGCCTGGTCCTGCTCGGCCTGACCATGCTGGGCCAGTCCTCACCCCGGGTCGTCCGGCTGGGACTGTGGGCGCTGCCCGCCGCCGCGTCCGTCATGGCCGCGATGGCAGGCCCGGACGCCGGCCGTACCGTGATCTACGCCGTGACCCCAATGGGCATGTGCGTGTCCGCTGAGGGCATGGCGTTCCTGGCGCGGCGGATCGTCGTCCACACCGACGGCCACGACGCCGAAGCAGAAGCCCGCGCGGCGGCCGTCGTGCGGCAGTTGGCCTATCACCGGGCCGTCGCCGCCAACCACCCCAGCGACTGGGTGAAGAAGTGGTCCGAGGGGAAGTCGTGGCGTCTGGCCCGCAGGGTCGGCACCGGTGACCACACGTTGGGCACGCGGTTGCTCGATGTGCAGCGTGAGCGTGTCACGGCGGGTGCGGATGCCGCGCTGGCGGGCATGTTCACCACCCCGACCGATCCGCCGGCGCTGCCGCCGGTCGACCCGATCGGGCCGGCGACCACCGCGAGCACGAATGCGGAGGAATCGACCGAGACCGAGAGGATTCGGTCTACGGCTGACCAGCCGGAATCGACCCCGGTCACGATCACCCTGACCCGCCTCCCGGTACCCGACCCGGTCCCAGCGGACGCGGGCAAGTCGACCCTGCCACTCAAGCCGATCCCCGCGCTTGCGGCCCCGGTCGAGTCGACCCCGACCCGGCAGGCCGTGCGCCGGTCGGTGGCAGCTGAGTCGACTAGGCAGCGTCGGGCGACGTATCGAGTTCCGGACGCTGCGAAGGCACCCCGGACCCGGCGCACCCCGGAACAGCTCCTCACCGAGGCACGGGCCGTCACGGCCGACTGGCCCGACGCGAAGGTGACGGCTGAGGGCATCCGCCGCGTCCTGCACGTCTCCCCGGCCAACGCGCGCAAGCTCCGTGACGCGCTGCTCGCCGAACGGGCCGCGTGATGGCAGTACTGCCCGTCTACCGGTGGCGGTTCGCCCCGGACGGATACGCCACCCGTCGTCAGCTCAGGGCGCGCGGGCTGCGGCCCGGCGGTCAGCCGGTGGCGGCTCGGCTCGAACGCCCGCGTCGCCGCCGGCCTCCGCTGGTCGCGTACCTGTACCGCGTCGACCTCGCCAAGCCGGTGCGTCCGATGACGCCGGAGCGATGGGCGGCGCTGGCGAAGGCGAACCGGGCCCGCCGGATCTGCCCGCAGTGCCGCACGGATGCGGGCTACGTCATCCCCTCGTCGCTCGGCACCTGCGTGCCCTGCGGCTTCCCCCTCCACCTCGCTTAGGAGTGCGTGATGGGCAAGCCCGACACCCGCCGCCTGGACAAGGCGATCCAGCAGAACGAACGCAAGTTGCAGGCGGTTCAGAACCGCGAGATGTGGCCGCTGAGCGGGAGCGAGCGCCGCGCTGTGCTGGGCGCGGTCGTGTCCGGCGCGCGCAGCCTGCACCGGGGCAATGGCACCTCCCGTGCGGACCGGCGGATGGACACCGCCTGGCAGAGCGCGGAGACCCGGCTGGTCACGGAGATCGCCGCGTTGAAGACCGAGCGGCAGCGCGTCGTGAACGAGGCCGCCGCCGCCAAGGCCGCGAAGAAGTCCTCCGGGTGGTTGTGACCATGACGGCACAGCAGACGCCTCCTGGTGAGTGCCCGCAGTGCTGGCAGCACGCCCACGACAAGCGCGTACACCGCCACCTCGGCCCGCGCGAGGACTGCCCGCAGTGCGTGGACCACATGGTCAACGGCTGCCCCCACCTCGTGCCCAAGAAGGAATCCCGCTGGTGGTGACCACGCTCCCGCCGCGCGCTCTTCCCGCCGCCTGACGCGCGGCCCGCACGCCTCGAATGCCGGGGCGGCCGTCCATGCCACGGACCCGACCGCCCCGGCACTTCTCTCTCAACTCCCGCCCTGATCAGGGCAGTCAGGAGTAATCCGAGCATGACCGAGAACGTCGTTCACCTGCACAAGAACACCGACCCGATCGCCGATGAGGCGAGCGTGACCACGCTGACCGTGGTGCCCGACCCCGCACCGTCAGCGCCCGTGCCGCTGTGGGTGCGCTCCGGCCGCGCCATCCGGACGGCCGTCACGCACGAGACCACCACGACGACCGTGCGCGCGGTGGCCCGCCACGGCCTCTACATCTTCAACGGGGGCCGGATCGTGGCCCGCCGCACCTGGGACGGCAAGACCGGCGCCCGCTACGAGCGCATGCTCCGGGCCGCTGAGGCTGCCGGGAACTACGAGGTGGCACAGGAGTGGGAGGAGCGGTTGCAGCGCTTCCGCGAGGCCCGCCACCGCCGCCGCATGGACCTGCTCCACTCCCCCCTCGACGCGGCCAAGGGCGTCGGGGTCGGCGTCGGCATGAGCATCGGTGTGCTGGTCGCGCTCGGGGTCGTGATGGCCATCAACAACCACGACGTCACCGACGTCATCACCCCGCTCAAGGCCACCATCGACTTCATCGCCACCCTGATCCGGATCGTCCAGGTCGTCTGGCCGTATGCCACCGTGCTGGGTCCGCTGTTCGCCCTGCTCGCCCTGTGGGCGGTCGGCAGCAAGCAGCAGGCCGCACCCCAGTGGGCGCTGCCGGCCAACGTCCGCTCCGGCGAGGGTGAGCCGATCACCCCGTCCATCGTGGTCAAGGCCCTGCGTGACCTCGGGGTGCCGGCGCTGCGCAACGCCATCAAGGAGATGGGCGACGCGGGCGCGTCGATGCTGTCCCCGATCACGATCGCCGGATGCGGGGTCGAGGTCGACGTCACGCTCCCGTCCGGGGTGTCGACGATCGAGGTACAGAACCGGCGGCGCAAGCTGGCGGAGAACCTGACCCGGCACGAGCACGAGGTGTTCATCACCATCCCGCCGGCCGCCCGCACCGTACGGCTGTGGATCGCCGACTCCGGCGCCCTGGACGAGCCGATCGGGCCGTCCCCGCTGGTCACGGACGAGACGCTGACCGCGAACTACAAGACCGGCAAGGCTCCGTGGGGCCAGGACCTGCGCGGCGACGCGGCTGAGCTGAGCGTGTATCAGCGCCACCTGCTGATCACGGGCCGCTCGAACCAGGGTAAGACCGCTTCCCTGCGCGCCCTGGCGCTGTGGCTGGCGCTGGACCGGTCGGTGCAGTTCTGGCTGGGAGACCTCAAGGGTGTGGGCGACTGGGCCATGTTCGACGGTATCGCCGACGTCCTCATTCAGGGACCGACCGATGACCACGTCATCCAGGTCACCGAGATGGTTGAGGACGCGGTGAATGAGATGAACCGCCGCATGGAGGTGCGCCGCACCGACCCGACGGCTGTCTTCCGGCCGCTGATCGTCCTGGTGGACGAGGCACAGGTGGCGTTCATGTGCCCGGCCGTCGACGAGGACAAGAAGCCCTACGGCGGCGCCAAGGCCACCTCTCGGTACTTCATGGCCGTCCGCAAGATCCACAACCAGGGTCGTGCGGTTGACGTGCTGATGTGGCAGGGCACCCAGGACCCCACCGACCAGAACCTTCCCAAGCTGGTCCGCGAGGGTGCCCACACTCGCGCCTCCCTCGTACTGGGCACGGAGTCTCAGTCGAGGATGGCGCTGGGCGACAAGGCCGTTGACGACGGCGCCGCCCCGCACCTGCTCCGGCAGGGGCTCGACAAGGGAACCCTGGTGGTCGCCTCCGACGGCATCGACATGCCCAAGGGGCAGTCGTCCATCACGGTGCGCACCCACTTCATCGACGACGACCCGGCCGCCGAGGTCGCCGAGCGTGCCAAGACCCTGCGCAACGGCCTGACGACCCTGCACGTCATCGAGCGGGGTGAGGAGCGCGACCCGCTCGCCGACATCCTCGCGGTGCTCGGCAGCGATGACCGCGTGCGCACCCAGGACGTCATCAAGCGGCTGTCCGCGCTGAACGAGGACGCCTACGGCAAGTGGTCGTTCGTCGACCTCAAGCGCGTCCTGGACGACGCCGGCGCCGAGCCGTACAAGTCCGACGGTCGCATGGTCGTGGCCCGTGACCGCGTCACTGCCGCGCTCGCCAACCGCGACGGTGAGGGTTCCGCTTCCGCGTCCGAGTGACAGGGAGGCGACCGGTGTCGGGTCAGGGAGGCAGGGAGAACTCCCTGACCGCCTCCCTGACCCACCTCCCTGGCCCTGACCAGCACAGATGATCCATCAGGGAGTCAGGGAGGCGCGCAGGTCAGCACCCCCGAAACCCCCTCCACACGGCACCCCGCAGGGGGTGCCTCCGCCTCCCTACCCAAGCACTGGAAGGGATTCCGCATGTACCCCGAGAACGCCCCTCGCGTGCCCGCACAGCGGGCCGTCGAGGTCCACCGGCCCACCCCCATCGCCATGTCGGTGCCGCTCGTGCCGGTGCAGCCGGACGCGGTTCCGGCGGTGGCGAGTGTGGTCCTGCCCGACGGGCGGGTTGTCACCGGCTACGCGGTCAGCCCCGTGCAGCCCGAGCCGGTCGCAACGAAGCCGGTCGTCTCCCGTGCGGCGGTGAACATCGCCCTCGGGGGTGTCGGGTTCCTGGCCGTGTGCGGCGGACTGCTGATGCTGACCACGTTCATCACCGCCCTGACCGCGCTCATCACCCAGCTCATCACGCTGGCCGCCGTCCTCTTCGGCGGTTTCATCGCCGCCCAGGTCTTCACTGCCAAGAGCCACAAGGCCGGGACCACGGTAAACATCCGCAAGGCCGTGATCAAGCGCAACCGTTTCTACGGCTGATCGGGCTGCAGCGCCTTGTGCCGCTCCTTGTCGCGACGGTGGATGTCCCAGTGGGCTCCGAGCCACACGCGATGCTTCGGGTGCAGGGTCAGGGCCAGTGTTTGCCCGTCCATCTGGCCGTACAGCGGATAACTCCGGATGTCGTCGCTGACGTCCATCGTGACCGTGTCGGGGTTCACGGCTATGTGGCCCAGGTCGAACAGACGATGCAGGTCGCGTCGCAGCAGCAGTCCGCCGTATTCGTGGTGCTCACCGGATTCGGCATAGCTGTACAGGTGCGCGGCTTCGAGCGCGGCGGCCGGAGCAGGCCCGCTGAACGCGCACACTTCGCCCTGCTCTTCCAGCAGGCGCTTACGGAACAGTGCTTGTCCTAGGCGCACTTCGACGGAAGTGCGGCGGTGTCCGCCCCGGATGACCACACGTGCGCTGTCGGTGATGGCCGCAGGAACTTGAGCGCCTGCGGCCAGCAGGGCGGCGCGCACCTTCTCCCAGCGGGCGGGACGCATGGCGTGCTGTGACGCCGGCTTGTCGCACAGGGCACGCACCTGGGGACCGGTCAATCGGCCGCTCAGGTCCTGCCAGGCCCTGCTGTGGTGGGACCTGTACGTCGTGACAGCCCTTGTCCGGGTGCCGGGATCGTTGAACCTCTCCCGGCATGTGGCGCACCACCACCGCTGGTCACCGGTTTTGAGCGGCTTGAAGGATGCCTTGTTGCACTTGCGGTGGAAGTAGGTGCTCTTGATCTCGCTGCCAACGTCTATCCGCTCTATGACGGATATGCCGAGCAGCTTCTTCTTGTCCCACAGCGCAATCACGTCGCCTGCGGTCAGGTTGGCGTGCTGGGGAACGGTGCTGTCCCAGCTGTAGTGCCGGGCCGGGTCGTCGTCGTAGCCGTCGTTCCCGCCGTGCACGCGTTCGGCACCAACTGCCAGCACAAACCATGTAGTTGCCATGGCTGCCTGCCCCCTGTCTGGTCGTCCACCGACGCCTAGCGGTCCGGTTTGGCCAGACACAGTAGTCCGCCGCGCTGACAACCGGTCTCAACCAGCAGAAATACGAACCCCAAGCCCCAACCAGACCTGCAGCAGCCCAACTTGCCCGGAGCGGGCCGACTCTCGCCAAAGAACCCGGCCCGCTTCGGTCTCCGTCCAGCACAGAACTGGAGACAACCAGCATGCCCCTGCCTACCCCATTCCGGCGAGTCCGCGGCCGTCGGCCGCGCCTGCTGGACCTGTACTGCTGCCAGGGCGGCGCTGCCAAGGGCTACGCCGATGCCGGGTTCGACGTGACCGGCGTCGACATGGACCCGCAGCCCCGCTACCCGTTCCGGTTCGCCCAGGCCGACGCCGTCGCGTTCGTCCTCGCGCACGGGGCGGAGTTCGACTTCATCCACGCCTCACCGCCGTGCCAGCACGACAGCGACTGCCAGCGCCTCCGCGGCAACACCCACCCCGACCTGATCGCCCCCACCCGCAGCGCCCTGGAAACCACCGGACGGCCGTGGATCATCGAGAACGTCGGCGGCGCCGTGCCCAAGCTGCGCGAGCCGGTCATGCTGTGCGGGCCGATGTTCAGCGTGGAGACCTACCGGCACCGGTTCTTCGAGACCGGCGGAGGCTTCCGCCTGGACCAGCCCGCGCACCCCGCGCACACCGTGCCGCAGGCCAAGATGGGGCGCCCCGTCCCGCCGGGCCACTTCGGGCAGTTCGTCGGCAACTTCTCCGGCGTCGACTTGGCCCGCCACGTGCTGGGCGTGCCATGGATGAACCGCGACGGCATCCGCGAATGCATCCCCCCGGCCTACACCCAGCACATCGGCACCGCCGCCCTCACCCTGCTAGCCACGGACCGCTTGGGGGTGGCCGCATGAGCGCGCGTGTGCTGCCGCTGCGGCGGCCGAACGGGCTGCGGGTGCTGGATCTGTGCTGCGGTGCCGGGGGCCTGTCCATGGGCTACTACCTCGCCGGGTTCGACGTCGTCGGCGTCGACAACCGCCCACAGCCGAACTACCCCTTCACCTTCCACCAGGGCGACGCCCTCACCTTCCCGCTGGACGGCTTCGACCTGGTCCACGCCTCATGGCCGTGCCAGCACTTCGCCAGGGTCACCGCCTGGCGGGGAAACCGGGCGGACCACCCCGACCTGCTCACCCCCGGCCGTGCGCGCCTGGAAGCCTCCGGGCTGCCGTGGGTCATCGAGAACGTTCCCGAGGCTCCGCTGAGGCCGGACTACCTGCTGTGCGGCACCCAGTTCGGCCTCAGCGTCCGCCGTCACCGCGCGTTCGAGACGTCCTGGGGCGGGGGCGGGGACCTGGTCCCGCCCTGCTGGCACCGCAAGGGGCTGCTGGCGTTCGAGCACAAGGGCGAGCGGGCCTACGCCGACGCCATGGGCTGCACGTGGATGACCAACATCGAAGCCCGGCAGGCCGTACCTCCCGCCTACTCCCAGTGGATCGCCACCCAGTTCCTCGCCCTGGACGGGAGGGCCGCCGCATGACCACCAGCCATCTGCGTACTGCTCTGCACCTCGCGGCGGCCGACGTCCCGGTGCTGCCCCTGCGGGCGGGCAAGGTGCCGTTCGGGAACTGCCCGGCATGCGCACAGAATGCGTGTGGTGGCCGGCCGAACATGAAGATCCCGGGCCCCTGCGCCTGCCCGGCGCCCTGCCACGGCTGGGCCGCCGCCACCACCGACCCCGGTGTCATCAACTCATCGACATGGGCGCGGGCGTGGCGGGACGCGGCGACTGTGGCCTACCACCCCGGCGGCGCCGGCCTCACCGTCGTAGACCTCGACGACACAGAAGCCATCGTGTGGGCCCGCGAGACCCTCCCTGCCACACGGACGGTGCCGACGACCCGGGGCGAGCACTGGCTCTACCAGGGCGCCATGCAGTCTGCCAATGCCGTTCGGCCCGGCGTCGACATCAAATCCACCATGGCGTACACCCGGTGGCTTGGATTCGGCGCCGGCCACATCACGGCGCTGCCGGACGTCGTCCGCGCACTGGCCCTGAAGGAGCCCACCGCAGTCCGGACGGCGGCCATCACCGTGCCCGCCACGGTCGGGGGCGGGGAGTGCCCTCACCGCACGCCGGCCTATCTGGACCGTGGAATCGCCATGGCGGAACAGCGCATCACCGAAGCCTCCGACGCGGTGCACGCCACCGTGTACCGCACCTTCCTGGCGGTGCTGTCGACGCACGGTTGGTGCGGCTGCCTCACCGACGCTCATGTCGCGCGCCTGTTCACCGCCGCGCAGGCGAAGGGCGAATCGCCCCGTCACTGCACCGCCGCATGGACCAACGCCCGAACCGCACTGGGGATGTAGCGATGTCCGAGGACGAGAAGACTCCGGCCCGCCAGATCATCACCGACTACGCGCAAGCGCACTTCCGGTACTTCCGCACCATCGACGGAACCGTCTACGCGCAGAAGAACGGCCACCCCGTCGCCCGGCCCATCCGCTCCCAGGGCACGACCGGCAGCCATCGGCAGGAACTCATGGTCGGCCTCTTCAAGGACGGGGTCGGCGTGTTCAACGGCACGGCACTCAAGGAGGCGTTGGACTTGATCGAAGCACTCGCTCTGACCGAGGACGTACAGCCCACCCACATCCGCGTCGCCCCCGGGTTCGACGGTGCGACCTGGCTCGACCTGGGCCGCGACGACGGCAAGTCCGTCCGCATCCACCCCACCGGCTGGGACATCCTCACCCCCGACCCGCAGGAAGTCTGCTGGCGGCGCACCCAGCTCACCGGCGAACTCCCCTTGCCCGCCCGGGACACCAACGGCAAGGGCATCGACCTCCTACTCCGCCTGTGCAACTTCGCCAGCGCCGAGATCGAGTGCCTGGCCCTCGCCTGGCTCATCGGCTGCCTGGAACCGTCCGTGCCCGTCCCCGCACCATTCCTCACCGGGCCCCAAGGGGCAGGCAAGTCCACCGGCGGCCGGATGCTGGTGCGGATCATCGAAGGGATGAGTGGCGACCTGCGCCGGGCACCGAAGGACGAGGAGAACATGATCACGGCCGTGGCCGCCGGATGGGTCACCGCCCTGGACAACCTCTCCCACCTGCCCCCGGACCTGTCCGACCTCATGTGCTGCATCGTTACCGGCGCCGAGAGCATCAAGCGCGCGCTCTTCACCGACGGCGACGTCGTCCGCTCCCGCTACCGGCGCCCCATGCTCCTGACCGGCATCGATGTCGGCGTCATCCGCCCGGACCTCGCCGAACGGCTCCTCCCGCTCCGTCTCGTGCGGCCCCGGGTACGGCGGACCGAGGCGGAGCTGTGGGCGGAGTACGCGGAGATCCTGCCGGTCGTTCTCGGCTCCCTGCTGGACCTGACGGTGAAGGTGCGGGCCGCCCAGGCGGATACCCCCACCGACCTGCGGATGGCCGACTTCGCTCACCTGTGCGCGCAGCTCGATGCGGCTACCGGCTTCGGCGCGCTTAACGCCTACCGGGCCAGCCTCGACGACCTCAACGACGACGTCATCGAAGGAGACCTGCTGGCTCAGACGGTCCTGAAGCACGCCGCCGGGCTCGACGCGGGCACGGAAGTCCGCATGACGTCATCGGAGTGGCTGCACTGCCTCACCAACCTCTACAGCGGCGAGGAGTGCCGCCCCCTGCCCAAGGGCTGGCCCACCACGGGCAAGGTGCTCTCCGACCGGCTCAAGCGGCTGCAGCCGACCCTCGCCGCACGCGGTGTCCTCATCGACTGGGGCCGCACCCGCTCCGCCCGCTACATCGAGATGACCCGCCCCCCGCTCCCGTCCCCGCACGAGCAGGAAGCGGCGTTCTGAACCTGCGCCACCCGGCGCCGCGCCGAAAAAGCAAGAGGAGCACCCCGGGCCAGGCGTGCTCCTCTTGCTGTTCCGGCGGCACCGCCGCCGTTGCACAAGCCGCGCCGCAAGGCGGCTCCTTCTTTACGTCCTGAGCCGCACCGCACCACCACAGACACCGCCCCTCTCTTTTTCCTAAGAGAAGAGACGCTGCGTCACCCACGTCACC
Source organism: Streptomyces sp. NPDC002676 (assembly GCF_053592455.1). Taxonomy (NCBI): domain Bacteria; kingdom Bacillati; phylum Actinomycetota; class Actinomycetes; order Kitasatosporales; family Streptomycetaceae; genus Streptomyces; species Streptomyces sp. NPDC002676. Next base: position 1,020,512 of record NZ_JBSFVT010000001.1, read on the forward strand.
AGCCACCCGAAACCGATCCCTGACCAGCGGCTACAGCGATGACGCAGACCGCCAAAGCTGCGTCATCCCGCGTCACCCGTGTCACGGGTGACAGAGCCCCGCCCCGCCCTGTGACACGTCCCGAGCTGCCCGCGTCACCGCGTAACCGCAGGTCAGAGCCGCAAATGACGTGCGTGACGCCATGACGCAGAAATCCGAACCTCGGACAGACGCAGGCTGCTGGGCCACTGAATCCAACTTCATTCGCAGGCTCCGCCCTCTCTGGAGGTCTCAACGTGCCGACCCTTGTCGCGAGCGACCCCCGCATGACCCTCCGCGGTGGTCTCCCAGACCGGTACCTCACCCCCGACGACATCGCCGACATGTTCGGCGTGCCGCTCGAAACCGTCTACCAGTGGCGCAGGAAGCGCACCGGACCGCCCGGCTTCCGGATCGGTAAGCACCTCCGCTATGACCCGGCCGACGTGCGCGCCTACGTCAGCCAGCGCAAGAGCGCCTGCCAGGACGCCGCGTAGCCAACCACCCCCAAGACAGCAGGGAGAGCCGCTGCGGGCGGCTCGCCCTGCTGCATGTCGAGAGGAACGCCGCCGTATGGCTGGCCACATCCAAGACCGTTGGTACAAGACCGAGACGGCCTCCAACGGTAAGACGATCAGGGCAAAGACCGACCGGTACGGGACGGGCTTGCGCTACCGGGCCCGCTACGTCGCCCCGGACGGAAGCGAACGCAGCAAGTCCTTCCCGGACAAACAGAAGCGACTCGCAGAGGCGTGGCTGACGCAGATCGCGGCTGACATGACCCGTGGCCAGTACGTCGATCCATCGGCCGGCAAGGAGACGTTCAGGGAGTTCGCCACTCAGTGGCTGGCATCTCAGACCACGGACCCTTCCACCATCGTGAACATGGAGCTGAGGTTCCGGCTGCACGCCTTCCCCTACATCGGTACTCGCTCCCTGAGCGCGTTCCAACCGGCCCATATCCGCACGTGGGCACGGGCCCTCGCAGACTCCGGGATGGCAGCGTCGTATCAGCGGACGGTCTTCGCGAACGTCTCCGCTGTGTTCGGCGCCGCCGTGGACGACGGCATTCTGGCCCGGAACCCCTGCCGCGCAGGCTCCGTGCGGGCGCCCAAGCTGGACCGGCGGAAGATCAAGCCGTGGACGCGTGACCGGGTGGTCGCCGTCCGGGACGGACTACCGAGCCAATACGCGACGGCCGTCGACGTCGGTGCCGGGTGCGGTTTGCGGCAGGGCGAGATTTTCGGGCTTGCTGTCGACGAAGTCGACTTCGTCGGGGGAGCGGTGCACGTTGTGCGACAGGTCAAGTTGGTCGGCCCGCAGATGGTGTTCGCCCCGCCCAAGGGCGGCAAGCTGCGAGACGTGCCGCTGCCTGACGTGGTGTCGGATGCGCTTGCTGCGCACATCACACGTCGGCCCCCTATCGACGTCACTTTGCCGTGGAAGACCCCGGACGGCCCGCCGGTCACAGCGAAGTTGCTGTTCTACTCGCGGGAGCGTAAGGCGCTGAACCGGAACTACTTCAACATGTACCTGTGGAAGCCCGCCCTGATTGCTGCCGGCGTCATCCCGGAACGGGTGCCTGGAGAGCGGTTCAAGCCGTCGCGTGAACACGGCATGCATGCCTTGCGGCACTACTACGCATCGGTGCTGCTGGACTCGGGGGAGAACATCAAGGCCCTGGCCGAGTACCTCGGTCACTCCGACCCGGGATTCACGCTCCGGACATATACGCACCTCATGCCGAACAGTCGGGACCGTGCCCGTAAGGCCATCGACGCCGCGTTCGGCGTACCGGATGCGGTCACCGGCCCCGGCGAAGCCGATGCGCTGACCTGAGCGGCGGCGGGGCCGTGGCTCTCGCCCGCCGTTCGCGACACGGGGCCCGAAACGGGCCGTCGGCCGTGCCCTTCCAGCGGGGAAGGACACGGCCGACGGCCCACAGACGGCCCAGGGGAGCGGAAAGCCGCTCTGACCTGGGGTGATATCACACGTCGAAGTACAGCTCGAACTCGTGCGGGTGCGGACGCAGCTGGAGCGGGGCGATCTCGTTCGTGCGCTTGAAGTCGATCCACGTCTCGATCAGGTCGGACGTGAACACGTCGCCCTGGAGGAGGAACTCGTGGTCGGCCTCGAGGGCGTCGAGGACGGCGCCGAGGGAGGTCGGGACCTGGGCCACGTTCGCGTGCTCCTCGGGAGCCAGCTCGTAGAGGTCCTTGTCGATCGGCTCGGCCGGCTCGATCTTGTTCTTGATGCCGTCCAGGCCCGCGAGGAGCAGGGCCGAGAAGGCCAGGTACGGGTTGCCGGAGGAGTCGGGCGCGCGGAACTCGACGCGCTTGGCCTTCGGGTTCGAACCCGTGATCGGGATACGCATCGCAGCCGAGCGGTTGCGCTGCGAGTACACCAGGTTGATCGGCGCCTCGAAGCCCGGCACCAGACGGTGGTACGAGTTCACCGTCGGGTTGGTGAAGGCCAGCAGCGACGGGGCGTGCTTGAGGATGCCGCCGATGTAGTAGCGGGCGGTGTCCGACAGGCCCGCGTAACCGGCCTCGTCGTAGAACAGCGGGTCGCCGTTGCTCCACAGCGACTGGTGCACGTGCATGCCCGAGCCGTTGTCACCGAAGATCGGCTTCGGCATGAAGGTCGCGGTCTTGCCGTTGCGCCAGGCCACGTTCTTCACGATGTACTTGAAGAGCTGGAGGTCGTCGGCGGCGGCGAGCAGCGTGTTGAACTTGTAGTTGATCTCCGCCTGGCCGGCGGTGCCCACCTCGTGGTGCTGGCGCTCGACCTTCAGGCCCTGCTTGTCCAGCTCCAGGGAGATCTCGGCGCGCAGGTCGGCGAAGTGGTCGACCGGCGGGACCGGGAAGTAGCCGCCCTTGTAGCGGACCTTGTACCCACGGTTGTTCTCCAGGGCGCCGGTGTTCCAGGCACCCGCCTCGGAGTCGATGTGGTAGAAGGACTCGTTCGCGCCGGTCGCGAAGCGGACGGAGTCGAAGACGTAGAACTCGGCCTCGGGGCCGAAGTACGCGGTGTCCGCGATACCGGTCGACGCCAGGTACGCCTCCGCCTTCTTCGCCACGTTGCGCGGGTCACGGGAGTACTGCTCGCCCGTGATCGGGTCGTGGATGAAGAAGTTGATGTTGAGGGTCTTGTCCCGGCGGAACGGGTCCACGCGGGCGGTGGACAGGTCGGCGCGCAGCGCCATGTCGGACTCGTGAATGGCCTGGAAGCCGCGGATCGACGAGCCGTCGAAGGCCAGCTCCTCGTCCGGGTCGAACGCCTCAACGGGCACCGTGAAGTGCTGCATGACGCCCGGCAGGTCGCAGAACCGGACGTCGACGAACTTGACGTCCTCGTCCGCGATGAACTTCTTGGCCTCGTCGGCGTTCTGGAACATCCAGCTCCTCCTACTCCCGACCGTCCTCGCCGGGGCGGTAGATCGTTCGTGCGGCCAGTGCGGTGGCACACGCTGGTCTCGACCCTAGGGACGGGTGATTTCTCGGGCGTGACCCGTTTGTTTCGCAGAAGTTAACCGGCCACCGTTCCACCGTAGCCCCGACACACCCCTGTGGGACCCTGCCGATTTCCTGGGCAGTACCGTGGACGGGTGGACAACAGGCGAGTAATCGGATCGTGGCTCTCCGGCCCCCGCGCGGCGCTGGAAGACGCCGGTGCCGACTTCGGGTACCGGGGCGAGCAGCTCGGCCTCCCGGAGAGCGGACCGAACTCGATCGCCCGGCCCGGCAGGCGCCTCGGAGCGCTGGTCGTCGACTGGGGACTGTGCGTGTTGATCGCATACAGCCTGATCACACATGGCTACAGCCGCGGCACCGGCAACTGGGCACTGATCGTCTTCTTCGTGTGGAGCGCTCTCACGGTCGGCACGCTCGGCTTCACCCCGGGCAAGCGCCTCTTCGGCCTCCGGGTCGTGGCCCTGCGGACCGGCACGGTCAACCCGCTGCGCTCCCTGCTGCGCACGTTCCTGCTCTGCCTGGCGATCCCGGCCCTGGTCTGGGACCGGGACGGCCGAGGTCTGCACGACCGGCTCGCGCAGACGGTCGAAGTACGGATCTGACGTAGTACGGCAGGGGGTCAGCGGGTCCGGAGCACCGCCGCCAGGACCTCCCGCAGCTCGGCCTGAGGATCCCGTACCGCCCCGGGCGCGCGCCAGGCCACGTAGCCGTCCGGCCGCACCAGCACCGCCCCGTCGGCCGTCGTCCCGTGCACGGTGGCCCAGTCGTCGTCCGCGTCGTACGACAGCTCCGCCTGCGCCCCCGCACCGATGCGGTACGCCTCCAGCGGCAGGCCCTGCGCGTCGGCGATACGGCGGGCGGCGGCGTGCCAGGCCGTGCCCGCGGCCGAGGCGGCGTCGCTGAGCAGCACCAGGGACCGCTCGTAGAGGTCGAGCGTGGAGAGCCGCTCGCCCCCGCGGCGCAGCCACAGGTGCGGGGCCCGGCTGCCGGGCTCGCCGGTCAGGCGCAGCCCCTCGGGTACGACCGGCTGGTCCGGGTCGGCGCCCAGGACCGCGCCCTGCGGGTAGCGGTAGCCGAGGACGACGTTGAGGATGCCGCCGCGCTTCCCGGCGCCGATGCCGGGGGCGGGCGCGAAGCCGGGGTGGCTGTGCTCCACGGAGCGGGCCGAGGCGCGGGCGCTGGTGGTCAGCGCGACCGGCCGGCGCTCGGTGCCGTAGGTCTCCAGCAGCCCGGGTCCGGCCCAGCCGCCGAGGACGGCGGCCAGCTTCCAGGCCAGGTTGTGGGCGTCCTGGATGCCGGTGTTGGAGCCGAACGCGCCGGTCGGTGACATCTCGTGGGCCGAGTCGCCGGCGAGGAAGACCCGGTCGGCCGCGTAGGCGTCGGCGACGCGTTCGGCGGCCCGCCAGGACGCCTTGCCGGTGATCTCGACGTCGAGGTCGGGGACGCCGACGGCATGGCTGATGTGCCGCCGGAGCCGGTCCTCGGTGAATTCGTCCAGCCTCTCGCCGTGTTCGGGGTGCCACGGGGCGTGGAAGACCCAGTTCTCCTTGTTGTCGACGGGCAGCAGGGCGCCGTCGGCCTCGGGGTCGGTGAGGTAGCAGCAGATGAAGCGCCGGTCGCCGACGGTGTCGGCGAGCAGCTTGGAACGGAAGGTCACGCTCACGTTGGCGAAGAGGTCGCCGGGGCCGCTCTGCCCGATGCCGAGCCGGTTGCGGACGGGGCTGCGCGGGCCGTCGGCCGCGACCAGGTAGTCCGCGCGGACCCTGTACAGCTCGTCGGTGTCGCGGTCCCGGACGTAGCCCGTCACTCCTTCGGGGTCCTGTGCGAAGGACTCCAGCTCGTGGAAGTACCGCAGGTCGCCGCCGAGCGCGCGGGCGTGCTTCAGGAGCACCGGTTCCAGGTCGTTCTGGCTGCACAGGCACCACCCCGTGGGGCTGAACTTCGCGAGCCCGCCGCCCGGGTCGATCTCCTTGAACAGCCACTCCCCGGCGTCACCGACCAGGGTCGGGGTCTGCAGGATGCCGTGGTTCTCGGCGAGGAGCGAGGCCGCCGTCTTGATGTCCGGTTCGATGCCGGCCACCCGGAACAGCTCCATCGTCCGCACGTTGTTGCCGCGTCCGCGCGGGTGCATCGAGGTCCCGGAATGCCGCTCGACCAGCATGTGCCGTACGCCGAGACGGCCCAGGAACAGGGACAGCGACAGGCCTACGAGAGAGCCGCCCACGACGAGGACGGACACCTGGTGATCGGCTTTCTGCTGCATCAACGACTCCAGAGGCAGGAATGAGGGTGTCGGGCGTATCGGATATGTCGGATGAATCAGAGATATCTGAGGTGTCTGATTTTCCATGCCCTGTGCGAGGGGGCGTACGAGGGGTTCGGCGCGCCTAATCACCCGCCTGGTTCACGCGAGTCGCGCGTAACGGCGGACCGGAACAGGATCAAAAAACGCTGACGTCGCGTCATCGGCGGCCGACGTCCGCCTCTGCCCCGTTAGGAGATGTGTGCAGCATGACCACCACGGCGGAACATTCGGAACAGCTGAGACGGCAGGCGTCGAAGCGGGTCTCCCAGTCCGTGTTCGACGGCTCCCACCTGCGGGTCGTCCTTCTGGTGGACGTCTACGACGGCGCCCAGCAGCAGTTTCTGGAGGCCTATGAGCAACTGTGCAACCAGGTTGCCTCGGTGCCCGGCCACGTCAGCGACCAGCTGTGCCAGTCGATCGAGAATCCCTCCCAATGGCTCATCACGAGCGAGTGGGAGAGCGCCCCGCCGTTCCTCGCATGGGTGAACAGCGAGGAGCACGTCCGGATGGTGGAGCCGCTGCACCATTGTGTCCGGGACACCCGCTCGCTGCGCTTCCACGTCGTCCGCGAGACGGGCACCGAGGCGGCCTCGGCCCGGCCCGGGCGCCGGCTCCAGACGTTGCCGCGGATCGGCGACGGCGTGCTCCGGCACGCGCTCACCTTCACGGTCAAGCCGGGCAGCGAGTCCGAGGTCGCGAAGATCCTCGCGAACTACGCCTCGCCCGAGCCGCGCGTCGACGAGACCACCCGGCTGTGCCGCACCTCCCTGTTCATGCACGGCAACCGGGTGGTCCGGGCCATCGAGGTGCGCGGCGACCTGCTCGCGGCCCTGCGCCACGTCGCCCGGCAGCCCGAGGTGCGGGCCGTCGAGCAGGCCATCAACCCGTACCTGGAGCAGGACCGCGACCTGGACGACCAGGATTCCGCGCGGATGTTCTTCACCCGGGCGGCGCTGCCGGCCGTGCACCACGTCACCGCGGACGAGCTCCCCGAGGGCCGACGGCACGCGCTGTACTACCCGGCCCGGCCGGGCCGCGGGATGCGGCTGGCCGAGCTGCTCGCCAAGCAGGACGCGCAGGCGGCGGAGGACCATGCGAGCCCGGTCCTGCGCAGCACGATCTTCCAGCGCGACGACGTCGTCGTACGGCTGATCGACGTACGCGACGGCGAGAGCGTCGAAGCCGGCCTGCCGAAGTCCGGCGCCAAGTCCGGTCCCGCGGCCGAGCTGAAGGAACTGCTCGCGGCCGACGCCGTCCGCATGGAGTCCATCACCGACCGCCGCTCGCCTGACGCCTGAACCCCACCAGGCGCAGCACACCCACGGAGGAACGTCGTGATCAAACCCCTTCCGAAGATCGTGGACCTCAGCGAGGTCGAGCCCAACACCCGGCGCGGCGGTGATCTGCGCGCCATGCTCACCCCGGCCACGGTGGGCTCCACCAGCGGTTTCATGGGCGTGGCCATCGTGCAGCCCGGCGACCGCATCGGCGAGCACTACCACCCGTACTCCGAGGAGTTCGTGTACGTCGTCTGCGGGCAGCTGGAGGTGGACCTGGACGGCGAGCCGCACCCGCTCCAGCCGGAGCAGGGGCTGATGATCCCCGCCCACATGCGCCACCGGTTCCGCAACGTGGGCAACGTGGAGGCGCGGATCGTCTTCCACCTGGGGCCGCTGGCCCCGCGTCCGAGCCTCGGCCATGTCGACACGGAGGAGACACCACTTTCGGCCGTCGTCGCCGCCGAGCCGGCCGACCGGGCGAAGGTCCGTTCATGACCCGGCGGGTGGCCGTCACCGGCATAGGCGTCGTCGCCCCGGGCGGGATCGGGGCACCGGCGTTCTGGGACCTGCTCTCGGCAGGCCGTACGGCGACGCGCGGCATCACGTTCTTCGACCCGGCGGGGCTGCGGTCGCGGATAGCGGCCGAGTGCGACTTCGACCCGGCGGCGTACGGACTCGACGCCGAGCAGGTCGAACGGGCGGACCGCTACATACAGTTCGCCCTGGTCGCCGGGGAGGAGGCGGTCCGGGACTCCGGTCTCGACCTCGGCCGGGAGAACCCCTGGCGGGTCGGTGTCTCGCTCGGCACCGCCGTCGGTGGCACCACCCGCCTGGAGCACGACTACGTCCTGGTCAGCAGCGCCGGGCAGCGCTGGGACGTGGACCATCGGCAGGCGGGTGCGCAGCTGCACCGGGCGTTCTCGCCCAGCACCCTCGCCTCGGCGGTGGCGGAACGTTTCGGCGCCCAGGGGCCGGTGCAGACGGTGTCCACCGGCTGCACCTCGGGCCTGGACGCCGTCGGCTACGCCTTCCACACCGTCCAGGAAGGCCGCGCCGACGTCTGCATAGCCGGTGCCTCGGACTCGCCGATCTCACCGATCACCATGGCGTGCTTCGACGCGATCAGGGCCACGTCCCCCAACAACGACGACCCCGCGCACGCGTCGAGGCCCTTCGACAACGACCGTGACGGCTTCGTCATGGGCGAGGGCGGCGCGGTGCTCGTCCTGGAGGAGCTGGAGCACGCCCGGGCCCGCGGTGCCCACGTGTACTGCGAACTGGGCGGCTACGCCACCTTCGGCAACGCCTACCACATGACCGGTCTGACCAGCGAGGGCCTGGAGATGGCCCAGGCGATCGAGGTCGCCCTCGACCACGCCCGCCTCGACCCCACCGCCATCGACTACGTCAACGCGCACGGCTCTGGCACCCGGCAGAACGACCGCCACGAGACCGCCGCGGTGAAGCGGGCCCTGGGACAGCACGCCTACGACACCCCCATGAGCTCCATCAAGTCCATGGTGGGCCACTCCCTCGGGGCCATCGGCGCGATAGAGGTCGTGGCCTGCGTGCTGGCCCTGGCCCACCAGGTCGTACCGCCCACCGCCAACTACGAGACCCCCGACCCCGAGTGCGACCTGGACTACGTGCCGCGCACCGCCCGTGAGCGGACGCTGCACGGTGTTCTGTCCGTGGGCAGCGGCTTCGGCGGCTTCCAGTCCGCGGTGGTACTGACCCGACGAACCTGAACCTGGCAGGGGGATGAGGACACGATGAGCGAACCGCATTCGCGGCGCGCGGCCGTCACCGGCATCGGCGTGGTCGCACCCAACGGAACCAGCACGGAGACCTACTGGAAGTCGGTCAAGGAGGGCATCAGCGTCCTCGACCGGGTCACCCGCGAGGGCTGTGAACACCTGCCGCTGCGCGTGGCCGGCGAGGTCCGCGACTTCGAGCCGACGGCGGCGGTCGAGGAGCGTTTCCTGGTCCAGACCGACCGCTTCACGCACTTCGCCATGGCCGCGGCCGACCTCGCGCTGGAGGACGCCCGGCTCGGCCGGGCCGACACCGAAGCCGCGCCGATGTCCGTGGGCGTGGTCACCGCTGCCGGTTCCGGCGGCGGCGAGTTCGGCCAGCGGGAGCTGCAGCAACTGTGGGGCAAGGGCAGCCGGTTCGTCGGCCCCTATCAGTCCATCGCCTGGTTCTACGCGGCCAGCACCGGCCAGATCTCCATCCGGCGCGGCTTCAAGGGCCCCTGCTCGGTGGTCGCCGCCGACGAGGCCGGCGGCCTGGACGCGCTCGCCCACGCGGCCCGCGCCGTGCGGCGCGGCACCGACGTGATCGTGGCCGGCTCCACCGAGGCGCCCCTCGCCCCCTACTCGATGGTGTGCCAGCTCGGCTACGAGGAGCTGAGCCCCGAGGCGGACCCGGCCCGCGCCTACCGCCCGTTCACCGACGGCGCCTGCGGCTTCGTACCGGCCGAGGGCGGCGCCATGCTCGTCGTGGAGGCGGCGGCCTCGGCCGAGAGGCGAGGGCTGCCCGTGCGGGCCACCCTCGACGGACACGCGGCGACCTTCACCGGCGCCTCCCGCTGGGCGGAGTCCAGGGAAGGGCTCGCGCACGCGATCCGCGGCGCCCTGGACGAGGCGGGGTGCGCCCCGGAGGAGGTCGACGTCGTCTTCGCCGACGCCCTCGGCGTGCCGGAGGCCGACCGGGCGGAGGCCCTCGCCATCGCCGACGCGCTCGGCGCGCACGGCCGGCGCGTGCCCGTCACGGCGCCCAAGACCGGGATCGGCCGCGGCTACTGCGCGGCACCCGTGCTGGACACCGCCGCGGCGGTGCTCGCGCTCGAACACGGCCTGATCCCGCCCACCCCGGGTGTCTTCGACATCTGCCACGACCTCGACCTCGTGACCGGCCGCGCCCGCGCCGCCGAACTGCGTACGGCGCTGGTCCTCAGCCGGGGACTCATGGGGTCGAACTCGGCGCTCGTGCTGCGGCACGGCGCCGCCGGAGCCTCGTGACGGGGCGTCCGGAGCACGTCCGAAGGAGAGGGAACCTATGAGTGACCGCATCACCGTGCAAGAGCTGTCCGAGCTGATGAAGAAGGCCGCCGGAGTCACCGTCCCGCCGGACGAACTCCAGGAGCGGTGCGACACCGGCTTCGACGCCATCGGCGTCGACTCGCTCGGTCTGCTCGGCATCGTCGGCGAGCTGGAGAACCGGCACGGAGCGCCGATGCCCCCCGACGCGGAGCGTTGCAAGACGCCCCGCCAGTTCCTCGACCTCGTCAACAGCGCACTGCCCGCGGGAGCCTGACATGTCCGGACACACCCAGAACGAGATCACCATCGCCGCGCCCGTCGACCTGGTCTGGGACATGACCAACGACGTGGCGAACTGGCCGCAGCTGTTCACCGAGTACGCCACCGCCGAGATCCTCGCCGTGGAGGGGAACAAGACCACCTTCCGGCTCACCATGCACCCCGACGACAACGGCAAGGTGTGGAGCTGGGTCTCGGAGCGGGAGACGGACCGCGCCCACCTCGCCGTCAAGGCCCGCCGCGTGGAGACGGGCCCCTTCGCCTACATGAACATCCACTGGCAGTACGAGGAGGTACCGGCCGGCACCCGGATGGTCTGGACGCAGGACTTCGAGATGAAGCCGGACGCGCCCGTCGACGACGCCTGGATGACCGACAACATCAACAAGAACTCCAAGATCCAGATGGGTCTGATCCGGGACAAGATCGAGCGGGCGGCGGCCGGTCAGCGGCCCGCCTCGGTCCTGGCCGACTGAGCCGGACGGAGGAGACACACGTGCACCAGGCCCTGATCGTCGCCCGCATGGCCCCGGGCTCCGCCCCCGACATCGCCAAGGTGTTCGCGGACTCCGACCGGGGAGAGCTGCCGCACCTCGTCGGAATCGTGCGGCGCAGCCTCTTCCAGTTCGGCGATGTGTACATGCACCTCATCGAGTCCGAGCGCGAGCCCGGACCGGCCATCGCCAAGGTCACCTCGCACCCCGAGTTCAAGGATGTCAGCGACCGCCTCTCGGCCTACGTCAGCGCGTACGACCCGGAGACCTGGCGGTCCCCGAAGGACGCGATGGCCCAGCGCTTCTACCTCTGGGAGCGCGACGCCGGCGCCTGAGCCGAGGCCGGAACACACCGGTGCCGGGCCCGCGACGGACGCGGGCCCGGCACCGGTGTGTTCCGCAGGGAGTCGGCTCACTGTGCAACCGTGCAGTCGAACGCGTGCAGATAGGGGTTGACCGGCCGGATGCCGTCGATGGTCAGGCCCGCGTCCGTCAGCCGCGCCGTCATGCTGTCGGTGGTGTGCTTGGCCCCGCCGACGTTCAGCAGGAGCAGCAGGTCCATGGCGGTGCTGAAGCGCATCGACGGGGTGTCGTCGACGAGGTTCTCGATGACCACGACCCGAGTTCCGGGACCGCCCGCCTCGACGACGTTGCGCAGCAGCCGGGCGGTGGACCGGTCGTCCCACTCCAGGATGTTCTTGATGATGTAGACGTCGGCCTTGACCGGGACGGACACGCGCACGTCGCCGGGCACGATGTGCGCCCGGTCCGCGAGATCGCCGCCCGTGCGCAGCCGGGGCAGGGCATTCTCCACGACCCTCGGCAGATCCAGCAGATAGCCCTGCATCGCCGGGTACTTGTCCAGCAGGCTCGCCACCACGTGCCCCTGCCCGCCGCCGAGGTCCGCGACGGACCTGCTGCCGGACAGGTCCAGGAGCGCGGCGACCTCGCGCGCCGACTGCTCGCTGGACGTCGTCATCGCGCGGTTGAAGACGTCGGCCGACTCCGGGGCGTCCTCGTTCAGGTAGACGAAGAACTCCTTGCCGTAGAGGTCCTCGACGACGTTCTTCCCGGTGCGCACCGCCTCGTCCAGCTTCGGCCAGGCGTCCCAGGTCCAGGGCTCGGTGCACCACAGGGAGATGTAGCGCAGGCTGTTGGGGTCGTCCTCGCGCAGCAGCCGGGACATGTCGGTGTGAGTGAACGTTCCGTCAGGCCGCTCGGCGAAGACGCCGTAGCAGGACAGAGCGCGCAGCAGCCGGCGCAGCGGCTTCGGCTCGGTCTTCACCGCGGCGGCGAGGTACTCCACGGTCATGGGGGCGTCCCCGAGTGCGTCGGCGACGCCCAGCCGGGCGGCCGTACGGACGGCGGCGGCACAGGCCGCCCCGAACACGAGCTCTCTCAGCCGCATCGACGGCGGAGGGGCAGTTGGCGCGGTCATGTGCCGCCTTCTTTCCTTGCGTGGGTGGGTTACGGCCGTCCGGTCAGCACAGACCCGCGGGCTTGGAAGCCCGGCAGGAGTTGCCCTGGAAGGTGTTGGCGCTCTTGGTGGCCTCCTGGTTGACGAGGTCCGCCGGGGTGTTGGCCGCCAGCTGGTTGCCGGTGATCCGGTTCCGCTCGCTCGTGACGCCCACCATGCTCTTGAACAGGACGATGCCGCCCGAGAGGGGAGAGGTGCCGGAGTTCCCGTGGACCACGTTCCGCGTCACCAGGGTGTCGTCGACGCCGGTCAGGACGATGCCGGAGCCCTGCAGGAAGGGCAGCCGGGCGGTCTTCTTGCAGTACTTGTTGTTCTGGTTGGCGCGGTTGTCGATGACGGTCACGGCGGACGTCTTCGGCTTGTTCTCGTCGCCGACGACGAACACACCCGTGCAGTTGCCGGTCATGGAGTTGCGCTTGACGGTGACGTTGCGCAGTCGGCGGACCGTGATGCCGACCCGGTTGCCCTCCAGGTTGTTCCGGTCGACCACCGTGCCCTGGGTGTCCATGGCACCTTGCTCGGCCTTCACGTCGTTGGCGAGGAACAGGCCCGCGTCACCGTTGTTCCGGGCGACGTTCTGCTGGAACACGGCGCGCGTGGAGTGTTCCTGGGCGATGCCCCACTGCCCGTTCTTGTCGGCGACGACCCGCCTCACGGTCAGATGGTCGGTCCCCATGGACCACAGGCCGATCCGGGGGAAGCCCTTCAGGGTCAGGTCGGTGACGGTGACGTCCTTGAGGGTGGTGCCCTTCGTCCCGACGACACAGATGCCGTTGCCGCCGTCGGGACAGCTGACGGAGGCCTGCACGGCGCTTCGCGTGGCCTTCGGGGTCGCGGTCGCGGTCGCGGTCGCGCTTGCGCTCGCCGTGGCCGCCGCGGCCGTCTGGGCGGCCGTCGGCATGATCACCGTACCGGGGCCCACGCCCCGCAGGGTCACTCCCGGCGTGTTCACCGTGACGCTCTCGTGGTACGTGCCGCCGAGCACGAGCACCGTGTCGCCGGGCTCGGCGGCGTTCACTGCCTTCTGGATCGACTGACCCGGATGCACCACATGGGTCCGGTGGGCGGCCGAGGCCGCGGTGCTGCCGCAGGCCACGGTGAGAAGCGCCGTGGTGCATGTGAGGTATGTGATATGGCGTTTTGTCACACTCTGAAGGCTAGGAGTGCATGAGCCGATGACCAGCCGGATGCGCCATTCGGCGGCGTGTCCTCCAGCCCCCGGCCTGTGCACCCCGGGAACGGCGGCCCCGGCTGCTAGTTTCGCCCGCTGTCGAAGGTTCCCGGACGTCTCGGACCGGGGCGGGGACAAGGCTGGGAGCGGAGGCGGCGGTGACCGGTACGAGGGCAGCGGCGGACGGTTCGGACGGCCTGGCACCCGCCCCGTTCAGACGCAGGAGCTTCCTGGCGTCGGCAGCCCTGGCGGCCACCGCGCCGGTGGCCGCCGCCGAGCCCGCGCAGGCCGCCGCGCTGCCGGCCGGCGGGCCGCCCGACCCGCCCGGCTGCCATTCCGTGGCACACCTGCTGGCCGTACTCGAGACCCACCGGGGAGTCGACTGGCTCAGGAAGGCCCTGCAGGTCGCCGTGGCGCTCGAACTGTCCACCATCCCGCCGTACTTGTGCGCCCTGTGGTCGGTCAAGGATCCCGGCTGCGAAGCCGCGCGGCTGATCCGGCGCGTCGTCCTCGACGAGATGTACCACCTGGGTGTCGTCTGCAACCTGCTCGTGGCCGTGGGCGGCCGGCCGCGGATCAAGGACGCGGCGCTCGCCTATCCCGGACCGCTGCCCGGCGGTGTGCACCGCGGGGTGAACGTGTACCTGTCGGGCCTCACCAGGTCCTTCGTGCACGACGTGATGATGGCCATCGAGGCCCCCGACATCCCGCTCACCCGCGAGTCGGACGCGACACGCGACGCGCCCAGCATCGGCGACTTCTACGGCCACCTGCTGCGGGCGTTCAAGGTCGTGGCTCCGCAACTGTCGACGCGGGGTCAGCTGTCCAGCCGGATCGGCTCTGACGTACTGCAGCCGGTCCGGAGTCTCGACGACGTCGAGCACTCACTGGAGATCATCAAGGAGCAGGGCGAGGGCACCGACAGCTCCCCGGACGATGCCTTCAAGGACGACCACCCGGCGCACTACTACGCCTTCGGCGAGATCTACCACGGGCGGCGGCTGCGCGAGGGTGGCGGCGGCTGGCGCTTCACCGGCCCGGCCGTGCCCTTCCCCGCCGCGCACCCCATGGCCCGGGTTCCGGCCGGCGGCTGGCCCCACCCGCCGGCGCGGGTCCAGCGGCTGCTGGACCAGTTCGACAGCACGTACAACGCCGTGCTGGACGCGCTCGACGCGGCCTGGGGCGACGGCGGCGGGCGCTCACTGGGCGCGGCGATCCACGCCATGCGCGGACTGGAGGCCCCTGCCGTGGAGCTGATGGAGATCAAGATCCCCGACGCACCGGGCCACTACGGCCCCCAGTTCCGCCGTCTCTGAAATCGGTTCCGACGTCCGCTTTGACGTCGGTGACGCCTCAGCGGCCCTTCGGCATCCGCATGCCCTTGGGCATGGGCCCCTTGGGCAGCGGCATGTTGCTCATCAGGTCACCCAGGGCGCGCAGCCGGTCGTTGGTGGCCGTCACCTGGGCGCCGGTCAGCACGCGCGGGAACTTCAGCATGGTCGTGCGCAGCTTCTTCAGCTCGACCATGCCCTCGCCGTCGCCCACGATCACGTCGTGCACCGGCACGTCCGCCACGATGCGGTTCATCTTCTTCTTCTCGGCGGCCAGCAGGCTCTTCACCCGGTTCGGGTTGCCCTCGGCGACCAGCACGATGCCGGCCTTGCCGACCGCGCGGTGCACCACGTCCTGGCTGCGGTTCATCGCCACCGCCGGCGTCGTCGTCCAGCCCCGGCCGATGTTGTCCAGCACGGCCGCGGCGGCGCCCGGCTGGCCCTCCATCTGACCGAAGGCGGCCCGCTCGGCACGGCGGCCGAACACGATCGCCGTCGTCAGCAGGGCGACCAGCAGGCCGAAGATGCCCAGATAGACCGGGTGACCGATCAGGAATCCGATCGCGAGGAAGACACCGAGCGTGCCGATGCCGACGGCCGCGAGTACAAGACCGATCGTCTTGTCGGCCTTGCGGGTCATCTTGTACGTGAGAGCGATCTGCTTCAGTCGCCCTGCGTTCGCGGCGTCCGCCGCGGGTTCCTTCCTCGCCATGCCACGAAGTCTACGTGGCCTCGGGAGTGCCGACGACGCCAGTGCCCGCGAGTCCCCGGGCCTGCGAGGTCAGGAGCGGGCGGCGGCCTGGTCCAGGACGCGCTGCGTCTCGACCCGGTCCTTCGCACGGCGGCGGTCCTCCAGGACGGAGGTCCAGGCGTTGCGGCGGGCGGTGCGCTGACCGCCGCTCATGAGCAGGGACTCGACGGCGCGGAGCGCGTCGGTGAAGGACGGGATGGCGGTGGCGCGAACGTGCGCGGCCTGCATGATCGAGGTCCCCCCTCGGTACGGGTGTACGTCCTGTGATGTCAGGGTCACTGATTGGTGTTACCAGGGCGTGTCCGACCGGTCAAACACCAATGAAACCTTGACGCCGAGCCTTGGCGGAGCCTTGAAACACTGACGCGGCCCTGACGTACGCCCTCATCAGCGAGGACGGTCAGGACCGCGTCGACTCGGCCATTACTGGCCGGTAATTACTTGTGCGCGAATTCACACAGCCTGCGTGGCGACGTACGTGCCCCGCTTCTCGATCGCCATCTGGTAGAGGCGGCCGGCCCGGTACGAGGAGCGGACCAGCGGGCCCGACATCACACCGGAGAAGCCGATCTGCTCGGCCTCCTCCTTCAGCTCCACGAACTCCTGCGGCTTCACCCAGCGCTCCACCGGGTGGTGGCGCACGGACGGGCGCAGGTACTGGGTGATGGTGACCAGCTCGCAGCCCGCGTCGTGCAGCTGCTTCAGCGCCTCGCTGACCTCCTCGCGGGTCTCGCCCATGCCGAGGATCAGGTTGGACTTGGTGACCAGGCCGAAGTCGCGGGCCTCGGTGATGACCTTCAGGGAGCGCTCGTAGCGGAAGCCGGGGCGGATGCGCTTGAAGATCCGGGGCACGGTCTCCACGTTGTGCGCGAAGACCTCGGGGCGGGAGGCGAAGACCTCCGCCAGCTGCTCCGGGACCGCGTTGAAGTCGGGGGCCAGCAGCTCGACCTTGGTACGGCCGCTCTCCCGCTCCGCGGTCTGCTGGTGGATCTGGCGCACGGTCTCGGCGTACAGCCAGGCGCCGCCGTCCTCCAGGTCGTCGCGGGCGACGCCGGTGATGGTGGCGTAGTTCAGGTCCATGGTGACCACGGACTCGCCGACGCGGCGCGGCTCGTCACGGTCGAGCGCCTCGGGCTTGCCGGTGTCGATCTGGCAGAAGTCACAGCGCCGGGTGCACTGGTCACCGCCGATGAGGAAGGTCGCCTCGCGGTCCTCCCAGCACTCGTAGATGTTCGGACAGCCGGCTTCCTGGCAGACCGTGTGCAGACCCTCGCTCTTCACGAGCTTCTGCATCTCCGTGTACTCGGGACCCATTTTCGCCCGGGTCTTGATCCACTCGGGCTTGCGCTCGATGGGGGTCTGGCTGTTGCGGACCTCCAGGCGCAGCATCTTGCGTCCGTCGGGTGCGACTGCGGACACGACCGGCTCCCTGCTGATTGCTTGAGTAATCTTCGATTCTTCGGCGTACACCAGCGTACGCCCGTGTTAACTGAGCCCTGCTTGTGAGGCCAACCTCGTACCCGCAGGGCACATTCCCCAGATCAGGCAGTTGCCTTCTCGATCACACGCGGCTTGAGGTCCGCGTTCTCCAGGATGTCCTTCAGGTGGCGCTCGGCCACCGGCAGGACATCCTCGATCGAGATGTCCCGGCCCAGCTCGTTGGCCAGCGAGGTGACGCCGGCGTCGCGGATGCCGCACGGGATGATCCGGTCGAACCAGGCGTTGTCCGGGTTCACGTTGAGGGCGAAGCCGTGCATCGTGACGCCCTTGGCGACCCGGATGCCGATCGCGGCGATCTTGCGGTCCTCGCGCCGCTGGCCCGCGTTGGAGGGGGCGTACTCGGGGCCGTTCAGCCGGGGGTCGAACTCCTCGTCGGTGAGCCGCGGGTCGAAGTCGAGGGAGAGTCCGCCGAGCCCGGGGCGCTGTTCGAGAGGGTCGCCGAGCACCCAGACGCCGCTGCGGCCCTCGACCCGGGTGGTCTCCAGGCCGAACTCGGCACAGGTGCGGATCAGTGCCTCCTCCAGGCGCCGGACGTGCGCGACGACGTCCACCGGGCGGGGCAGCTTCTGGATCGGGTAGCCCACCAGCTGGCCGGGGCCGTGCCAGGTGATCTTGCCGCCGCGGTCCACGTCGACGACCGGGGTGCCGTCCAGCGGGCGCTCGTTGTCCGCGGTGCGGCGGCCGGCGGTGTACACCGGGGGGTGCTCCAGCAGCAGCACGGTGTCGGGGGCCTCGTCGGCGAACCGGGCCGCGTGCACCCGGCGCTGCTCGTCCCAGGCCTCCTGGTACTCCACGGCATCCGCGCCGAACCCCATGCGGACGAACCGCAACTCACTCACGGCAAGCGCCTCCCTCGGCTTCCCCGGCGACGGGGATGGGTGTGTCAGGCACGTAAAGCGCCCACGCCACTGTACGTCCGGTCGGGGTACGTCAGCCCTGTGGGCAATCCTCACACGATCGGATGAATACACGTCGAAGCGTGCGACCGCCTGCTCACTCTCCGCTACATTCGCGCCGTTCGTGAGGCCGAAAGGGCTGCTCACAGGCAATCCCGGCACCTCAGAGGCCTGGAAGGCAGGAGACCGCACAGCAGATGACGGAACGACCCGCGCAGCGCACCCCCAACCGCCAGCTCGCCGCGCTCATCGCAGAAGCGGGGTTCTCCAACGCGGGTCTGGCCCGTCGCGTCGACCAGCTCGGCCTGGAACACGGGCTGGACCTCAGATACGACAAGACCTCGGTCACCCGGTGGCTGCGCGGCCAGCAGCCCCGCGGCACGACCCCCGCCCTGATCGCCGAGGTCTTCACACGCCGGCTCGGGCGCCGGCTCACGGCCCAGGATCTCGGCCTGGACGCCTGTGCGCCGGTGTACGCCGGGCTGGAGTTCGCGGCCACCCCCGAGGAGGCCGTGGACATCGTCAGCGGGCTGTGGCGCAAGGACTCCGGCAGCCATGCCGAGCTGCGCAAGATCGCGTTCACCCCGGCGGGGCTCGTCGTGCCCAGCCGGGACTGGCTGATCGGCAAGGCCGACGACAAGGTGGCCCGCGAGCCGGCACCCCGGGTGCCCGCCCAGGGCCGCACCGGCATCCTCAGGACCCTGCCGCAGCCCGTGATGCTCACGCCCCGGCCGCGCCCGCACGCCGAGCGGGCCCCCGGCCACCGGGTCAGCGCCGGCGACATCTCGGCGCTGCGCTCGGTCGGCGGGCTGTTCCGCACCCTCGACGACCAGTTCGGCGGCGGCCACGCCCGGCAGGCCCTCGTGCGCTACCTGGAGCACGAGTGCGAGCCGATGCTGCGCGGCAGCTACGCCGAGCAGACCGGCCGCCGCCTGTTCGCCGCCGCGGCCGACCTCACCCGGCTCGCAGGCTGGACGTCGTACGACATCGCCGCGCACGGGCTCGCCCAGCGCTACTTCGTCCAGGCCCTGCGGCTCGCCCAGGCGGCCGGCGACCGGGCCTACGGCTCCTACGTCCTGGTCACCATGAGCCGCCAGGCCGTCTACCTCGGGCACGGCAGGGAGGCGGTCCAGCTCGCGCGGGTCGCCCAGCAGGGGGTCGGCACCGGCGCCCCGCCGGTAGTGCAGGCGCTGCTGCACGCCTGCGAAGCGCGGGCGCACGGTGTCCTGGGCGAGGTGCGGGCGTGCACCGGCGCACTGGTGCGGGCCGAGCGCGCCCTGGAGGCGGCCCGGCCCGGGGACGAGGTGCCGTACTGGGCCACGTTCTTCGACGAGGCCCAGCTGGCCGACGAGCTCGGCCACTGCCACCGCGACCTTCAGCAGTTCCGCGCAGCCGCCCAGCACGCCGAACGCTCCCTCCAGCTGCGCGCCCCGGCCTACGCCCGCAGCCGCCTGTTCTGCCGGGTCGTCCTCGCCACCGCCCGGCTCGGCCTCGGCGAACTCGACCAGGCCTGCGTGCTGGCCGCGGAAGCCGCCGGGCAGGCCGCCGAGATGCGGTCCGCCCGAGCGATCGAGTACGTCAGGGACTTCGAGCGCCGCCTGGAGCCGTACAAGGACGCGGCCCCGGCCCGGGGCTACCGGGAGAAGGTGGCGGCGCTGGGCTGAGCAGGGTTCGGGTGGGTCATGCCGCCCTCGGCAGGGTCGGGGCCGGGTCCGCGGTGTGCATCGAGCCCGCCGCGCCCAGGTCCGCCAGAACGGCCGACGCGGCGCGGTGGGCGGAGTGCAGGGCGCCCTGGACCGTGCTGGTGTCGCGGTGGTCGCCGCAGACGTACAGGCCGGCCAGCAGGCGGACCGGGCGGCGCAGGTCGTGCGGGGGGCGCATCGCCGGTACGGCCTCCGGGGTGTGATGCACCGCCAGCGTCTCCCAGCGGCGCGTCGAGACGCCGTAGAGCCGGGAGAGGTGGATGCGTACCGCGGTGTCGATCCCGTCCTGCGGCGGGCCCAGCACGGTCGAGGAGATCAGCACCCGGCCGGCGGGCGCCCGGCTCGGGTCCACGTTGCTCAGCACCGCCGTGTGCGCGACCGGCCCGCCGCGGTCCGCGTCCAGCAGCAGCGAGGTGCCCGTCGAGAAGGCCGCCGCCGGCTCGTCCGTGGTGTGGTGGACCACGGTCACCGGGTGGAAGTCCGGCACGCGCAGGCCCGGCAGCAGCTCGGCCGCGGCGCGCGCGTCGGTCGCCAGCAGCACCGCCCGGCAGCGGATCTCCCCGTGCTCGGCGGTGGTCACCGACGTGGTGGACACGGAGGTGACCCGCACCCCGGTGTGCACGGTGCCGGGCGGCAGCGCGCGGGCCAGCAGCTCCGGCAGCGCCTCCGCACCGCCCTCCGGCACGCACAGCCGGCCGCTCGCGAAGGCGCGCAGCGCGAGGTCGGCGCACCTGCTGGACGTGGTCAGCTCCGGGTCGCACAACAGGGCGGCGAGCAGCGGGCGCAGGAAGCCGTCGACCGTGCGGGCGGGCACCCCGCGGGCCGCGAGGGCCTGCGCGGCGGGCAGTTCGGGGCGGGCCAGGAGGCGTTCCACGGGCGTGCCGGCGATCCTCCCCAGCGCGGCGCCGAGCCGGGCCTGGTCGACCGCGCCGCCCAGCGGGGCCGCGGACCGGCCGGGCGAGACCGCCGTACCCCTGGGGGCGCTCGCGAGGGCGCGCACCACATGGAGTGCGCCCCGTGTGCTCCCTGCGCCCGCCGGAGCGCCCGCGTGCTGCCGGCGGCCGTCGCGGTGCAGCAGGACCCCGGGAGCGAAACGGCGCAGCACCAGGCCGTCGAGGCCCGGAGCGCGGCGGAGTTCGGGATGGGACGTCGACAGCAGTTGTCCGACGCGGTCGAGCCGGAAGCCGTCGATCTTCTCGGTCGACATGCGTCCGCCCGGGCAGGAGGCGGCCTCCAGGACCGCGGTCGTGACTCCTGCGCTGGTCAGCCGGTGAGCCGCCGAGAGACCGGCGGTGCCGGCTCCCACGATGACGACGTCCACCTGGTTCGCGGGCTCAAGCACGAGGCCCTCCTGTGGTTGCGCTGGCCGGTGGAGACGTCATGCCCCCAACGAGCTCCAGCGATACTCCAGTTCGCGTCGAGGTTAGGCCTGTGCTCGGTCATAATCAGTCGCGCATCGACAGAGCACGGTCGCATGGCGGTCGCATACGGTCACACGCTCAACTCGCGGCGCGAATGGCGTCGTCGATCCCCGGAAACGCGAACCCGAACCCCGACTCCAAGAGCCGCCTCGGCAGCACCCGCTGACTGCCCAGCACGTCCCCGGCCATCTCGCCCAGCACCACCCGCAGCACCGGCGCGGGCACCGCGCACAGCGTCGGCCGGTGCAGCACCCGCCCCATCGCCTCGGTGATCTGGCGGTTCGTCAGCGGCTCGGGCGCGGTCAGGTTGAACGGCCCGGACAGCGCCTCGTTGTCGATCAGATGCCGGAGCGCGGCGACCTCGTCGTGCAGCGCGATGTACGACCAGTACTGCCGCCCGTTGCCCAACTGCCCCCCGAGCCCCGCCCTGAACAGCGGGAACAGTCGCCCCCAGGCCCCGCCGCTGCGGGCCACCACCAGACCCGTCCGCGCGAACACCGTCCGTACGCCGGCCTCCTGCGCGGGTGCCGCAGCCGCCTCCCACTCCACGCAGAGCGAGGGCAGGAAACCCTCGCCCGCGGGCGCGTCCTCGTCCACGGCCCGGTCCCCGGTGTCGCCGTAGAAGCCGATCGCGCTGCCGCTCACGAAGACCCGCGGCGGCTCGGGCAGCGCGGCCACCGCCTCGGCCAGCGCCGCCGTGCCCAGCACCCGGCTGTCCCGGATCCGCCGCTTGTACTCCGCCGTCCAGCGCCGGTCGCCCACCCCGGCCCCCGCCAGATCGACCACCACGTCGCAGCCCGCCAGCCCGGCCGCGTCCACGTACCGCCCCTCCGGGTCCCAGCAGACCTCGTCCGTTCCCCGCGCGGCACGGCGGACCAGGCGCACCACCTCGTGCCCGTCCGCGGTCAGGGACCGCACCAGCGCGCTGCCGATCAGACCGGACGCCCCGGCCACCGCGATTCGTGAAAGTGGCATGAGCCCAGCATGCCGTCCGGCGAGCCGGATCCCCGTAAATCCCGGCGGGTTTCCCGAACGGCCGTCATAGGGTGACCGCCATGTCCGAACAGCTCTCCACCCGCATCGCCGTCGCCGACGACGAAGAGGAACTGTCCGCCCTCGACCGGGCCACCTGGTCGACCCTGCACGCGGTGTCCCCCGAACCGCAGCCGCCGTACAGCCCGATCTTCGACGAGCGCCACACCCCGGACGACTTCCTGGTCGCCGAACTCCACGGGCGCCTCGTCGGCTACACCCGCCTCGGCCACCCGACCCGGCTCGCCTCCAACGCGCACGTGCGCCAGATCCAGGGCCTGGCCGTCGCCGACGACGCCCGCGGCAAGGGCGTCGGCCGCGCGCTGCTGAGGGCCGCGGTCGAGGAGGCGCGCAGGCGCGGCGCGCGGCGCCTCACCCTGCGCGTGCTCGGGCACAACACCCCGGCGCGCAGGCTCTACGAGTCCGAGGGCTTCGTGGTGGAGGGCGTGCTGCCGGAGGAGTTCCTGCTCCAGGGCGCGTACGTGGACGACATCTTCATGGGTCGTGCCCTGTGACCCCCACGAGCTGACGACCGCTATGAACTGACCAGCTCGCCCGTGTCCACCGGCACCGTCGCCGATGCCGCGAGCGACGCGTCGCCCGCCACCTCGTCCGCCGTCAGCACGTACCCCGTCTCGGCGTCCGAGGTGGACCGAGCGAAGACCACGCCGAACACCCGGCCGTCGGTGGTCAGCAGCGGTCCGCCCGAGTTGCCCGGCCGGACCGTCGAACGGATCGAGTAGATCTCCCGGATGACCGTGCGGTCGCCGTAGATGTTCCGGCCGCTCGCCCGCACCCGGTTCGCCACGGTCGCCGCCTGCAGGTTCAGGCCCCCGTCCTGCGGATAGCCCGCGACCACCGCCGCGTCCCCGCGCACCGCGCTCGTGTCGAAGCGCAGCACCGGCGCCTGCAGCCCCGGCACATACAGCACCGCCACGTCCCGGTCCGGGTCGAAGAGCACCACCCGGGCCGCGTACGACGGGCCGGTCCCGCCCACCCGCACGCTCGGGCGGTCGATGCCCGCCACCACGTGCGCGTTGGTCATCACATGCCCCGTGGAGTACACGAAGCCGCTGCCCTCCCGGCCCTCGTTCCCGGCTGCGCCCTCGATCTTCACCGTGCTCAGCCGGGCGGCGTCCGTCGCGGCGGGCGTGACGCTGTCGCCGGAGGGCCGGGCCACCCGGGCCGTCGACTCGTTCTCGAACGGGTTGAAGACCTGCGGGAACCCCGCCTCCGTCAGCGCGGACGTGGCCCGCGAGAACCACCCGGGCGTGGTCTCCGGCATCGCCTGCTGCACCGCGCCCAGCAGCGTCGAGTTCCGGATCGCCGTCGTCAGCATCGGCGACGCGGACGCGCCCAGCACGCTCGCCGCCACCCAGGCCACGATCAGTACCGCGACCGAGTTGGCCACCGCCCCGCCCAGCCCGTCCGCCACCCGCAGCGGGCCCTGGTCCAGCTCCCCGCGCAGCCGCAGCGCCAGCCGGCCCGCCAGCTCGTGCCCCACCACCGCCGGCACCAGGACCGTCAGCACCGCGAGCACGATCGCCGCCGTCGACCCGCGCGCCACCAGGCCCGTCACCCACGGCAGCACCCACACACCGACCGCCGCGCCGCCGACGAACCCGGCCAGCGACACGCAGCCGGCCACCAGTCCGCGCAGGTAACCGGACACCGCGTAGCCGAGCATCACCAGGACGAGCAACAGGTCGAGCAGGTCCACGGAGCCGCCTTCCTCTCGGGCCCCCTCATACGGGCGGGACGGGCCCGACGATCAGTCGCGCGAGCCTGTATCCATCTGTGTCGAGCATGTATCACCAGAAACGTCCTGAACCCGGATGATGGTTCCGCCAGGTGGCACAGTGCACATCGCGGGCACGGCGGGACAGTCCGACAGTGGGACCATGCCTCTTGCTCGAAGAACCCGCCGCATACCCCGCCCCGTGCTGGTGGTGCTCGGCTGTCTGCCCGCCCTGACCGCCGTCGTCGCGCTGGCCCTGTGCGCCCGCGGTGTCGAAGAGGTCGCCGCGGTCGACCTCGACCGCCCCGCCGACACGGTCCGGGCCCCTGCCGCCCAGCCGGCGGCCCACCGCGCCGCCCAGCCGCACATCGTGCCCCGCTCCGTCTGGCTGGACAGCACCACCCGGCGGGTCCAGCCGCCCCCGCGCTACGACGACCGCGTGGTCGCCGTCTTCATCCACCACACCGACTCGCCGAACCTCTACGACTGCGCCGACGTGCCCGACATCATCCGCCACCTGTACACGGGCCAGACCGGCGCCCGCCAGTGGGACGACATCGGCTACAACTTCCTCGTCGACCGCTGCGGCACCATCTACGAGGGCCGCGCCGGAGGCGTCGAGCGGCCCGTCATCGGCGCCCACACCCAGGGCTTCAACCACCGCACCGCCGGCATCGCCGCCCTCGGCACCTTCACCGAAGGGGAGACCGTGCCGCAGGCCATGACCGACGCGATCGCCGCCCTCGCCGCCTGGAAGCTCGGCCTCGCCGACGTGGACCCGCGCGGCTACGCCCGTCTGCTCTCCAGCAACAGCCTGAGCCGTTTCCCGGCGGGCACCGCCGCCATCCTGCCCGCCGTGGCCGGCCACAACGACGGCTACATGACCACCTGCCCCGGCGCCGCCCTGACCGCACGCCTCCCGGAGATCAGGGAGACGGCAGCCCGTCTCCAGGGCCGCGCGCCCGCCGCGAAGTCATAGCCGGAGGTCGTTGCCCGGAGGTCGTTGCCCGGAGGTCGTTGCCTGGAGGTCGATTTCCGTGACGGATTCAGCGGCGGATTCAGTCCTTGAACCGTTCCCAGAGTCTGGGATAGAGCTCGGCGAGGACCGCCTCTTTCTCGAAGTCGATCGGGGTGCCCTCCGGCTCGGCGGGCCCCGGCGCGATGCCGAGGTCGGGGGCGACCGTGCCGGTCAGCTGCTCGTACGCCTCGTCGGCCGCGTACCCCAGCTCCTCGCCGTCGCCGTCGATCTCCTCGTCGAAGTCGCCGAGCAGGTCGGCGAGCGCGTCCGGTTCGTGCAGGGCGCCCTCGAAGACCTCCCGGCCCTGCCCGATCAGCCAGCACCGGAAGAAGTCGAACGCGTCGTCGCTCGCCCCGTCCAGCAGCACCCAGGCGGCGCCCCACAGGTCCCAGCGGTAGGCGCGGTTGTACCGGGACTCGAAGTGACGGGCGAAGTCCAGGACCGACTCGGGGTCCAGCTGGAGCAGCCGCTCCACGAGCACGTCGGCCTGCTCCTCGGGGTCGCCCTCGGCGGCCTCGCGGGCGCCGTCCACCAGCTCCCAGAACTCCGACTCTTCCATCACGGGTCAAGCATCGGTCCTGAGCGGGTGGGGCGCACGTGGAGTACCGCGAAGTACGGCTTCGTGCGGCGGATCGTTATCGACAGATCGTTGCCGGCGGTACAGCTCCGCGATCCGGGCCGCATCCGCCGCGAACCGCTCCCGCAGTCCCGCCGGCGCCAGCACCTCGGCCTCCGGCCCCAGCGCGGTGAGCTGCGTGTGCGCCACCTCCTCGGACTCCACGGGCAGGGTCAGCGTCACCCACCCCTCGGCGTCCGGCTCGCCCGCAGCCCTGAGCGCCTCGCGTGCGGCCAGGGGATCGACCGCGTACGGCAGCCTGCGCACGCCCTCGGGGGAGAGCCGCACGACGACCTCGGCGCGCAGGATCGACCGGGCGAACCGCTCGGCCTGCGCCGCCCAGTGGCCGGGCAGGTCGAACTCCGGGTCGCGGGTGAAGCGGTCGGCGAGGGCGTCGGCGGAGGTGAAGCGGTCGATCCGGTAGGTGCGGAAGGTCGGGAAGGAGTCACCTCCGGCCGCCCGGGCGCACAGGTACCAGACGCCCGCCTTGAGCACGAGCCCGTACGGCTCCAACTCCCGCTCGACCTCCGCGTCCCCGCGCCGATAGGCGGCGCGCACTCGCCGGTCGTCCCACACCGCCTCCGCGATCACGGGCAGCAGTGCGGGCGTCTCCGGCTCCCGGAACCAGGCCGGAGCGTCCAGGTGGAAGCGCTGAGCGGCGCTGTCCGGGGCGTCCCGCAGGGAGGGCAGCAGCGCGGCGGAGACCTTCAGCCGGGCCGCGGAGGCGGCATCCTCCAGCCCCATCTCCCTGAGCGCCCCCGGCACCCCGCTCAGGAACAGCGCCTCCGCCTCGCTCCGCGCCAGCCCCGTCAGCCGCGTCCGGTACCCGCCGACCAGCCGGTACCCCCCGGCCCGCCCCCGGTCGGCGTACACCGGCACCCCGGCCTCCGACAGCGCCTGCGCGTCGCGCGTGACGGTCCGCTCCGAAACCTCCAGCTCCCGCGCGAGTTCGGCGGCGGTCATGGCGGGGCGGGACTGGAGGAGGAGCACCATCTTGATGAGGCGGGCTGCGCGCATACCGCCATCATGCAGTGAGGCCCCCGCCGGAGCGGGGGCCTCACTGGTCTGCTCTTACAGCCCGTACTTCTCGCGGGCTTCCTTCACCGCCGTGGCCTTGGCCTCGCCGCGCTTGGCGAGCTGGGCCAGGGCCGCCACGACGATCGACTGGGCGTCGACGCCGAAGTGGCGGCGGGCGGCCTCGCGGGTGTCCGAGAGGCCGAAGCCGTCGGCACCCAGCGAGGAGTAGTCCTGCTCGACCCACTGCGCGATCTGGTCCGGGACCTGGCGCATGTAGTCGGACACCGCGAGGACCGGGCCCTCGGCGCCCTGCAGGGCCTGGCGGACGAACGGCACGCGCTCCTCGCCGCGCAGCAGGGCCGCGTCGGCCTCCATGGCGTCCCGGCGCAGCTCCGACCAGGAGGTCGCGGACCACACGTCGGCGGCCACGCCCCACTCCTCGGCCAGCAGCTGCTGTGCCTGAAGGGCCCAGTGGATCGCCGTACCGGAGCCCAGCAGCTGGATGCGCGGGGCGTTGGCCGGGACGGTGACGCCCGCGGACTCCGCCGTGTTGAAGCGGTACAGGCCCTTGACGATGCCCTCGTCGATGCCGAGACCGGCCGGCTTGGCGGGCTGCGGCAGCGGCTCGTTGTAGACCGTCAGGTAGTAGAAGACGTTCGGGTCCTCACCCGGGGCCGCCTCGCCGTACATGCGGCGCAGACCGTCCTTGACGATGACCGCGATCTCGTAGGCGAACGCGGGGTCGTACGTCAGCGCGGCCGGGTTGGTCGCGGCGATGACCGGGGAGTGGCCGTCGGCGTGCTGGAGGCCCTCGCCCGTCAGGGTCGTACGGCCCGCGGTCGCGCCGACGAGGAAGCCGCGGCCGAGCTGGTCGCCGAGCTGCCACATCTGGTCGGCGGTGCGCTGCCAGCCGAACATCGAGTAGAAGATGTAGAAGGGGATCATCGCCTCGCCGTGCGTCGCGTACGCGGTCGACGCGGCGATGAAGTCGGCCATCGAACCGGCCTCGGTGATCCCCTCGTTGAGGATCTGGCCGTTCTTGGCCTCCTTGTAGTACATCAGCTGGTCGCGGTCGACCGGCTCGTACGTCTGGCCCTTGGGCGAGTAGATGCCGAGGGAGGGGAAGAGCGACTCCATACCGAAGGTGCGCGCCTCGTCGGGGACGATCGGCACCCAGCGCTTGCCCGTCTCCTTGTCGCGGACCAGGTCCTTGACCAGACGGACGAAGGCCATGGTGGTGGCCACGTTCTGGGAGCCGGAGCCCTTGTCGAAGGAGGCGAAGGCCTTGTCGGCGGGGGCGGGCAGCGGGGCCAGCGCGTGCGTACGGCGGGCCGGGGCGGGGCCGCCCAGGGCCGCGCGGCGCTCCTGGAGGTAGCGGACCTCGGGGGAGTCGGCGCCCGGGTGGCCGTAGGGGACCACGCCGTCGGCGAAGTCGCTGTCCTTGATCGGCAGGCCGAGCAGGTCCCGCATCGTCTTGAACTCGTCCACCGTCAGCTTCTTCATCTGGTGGTTGGCGTTCTTCGACGCGAAGCCCTCGCCGAGGGTGTGGCCCTTGACCGTCTGGGCCAGGATCACGGTCGGCGCGCCCTTGTGCTCGACGGCGGCCTTGTACGCGGCGTAGACCTTGCGGGCCTCGTGGCCGCCGCGCGAGAGGTGGAAGCACTCGAGGATCTTGTCGTCGCTCAGCAGCTTCGCCATCTCGGCGAGGGCCGGGTCCTTGCCGAAGAAGTCGGCGCGGATGTAGGCGGCGTCGCGGGTCTGGTACGTCTGGATCTGCGCGTCCGGCACCTCGCGCAGGCGGCGTACGAGCGCGCCCGTGGTGTCGAGGGCGAACAGCTCGTCCCAGGCGGAGCCCCACAGCGTCTTGATGACGTTCCAGCCGGCGCCGCGGAACTGGGCCTCCAGCTCCTGCACGATCTTGAAGTTGGCGCGGACCGGGCCGTCGAGGCGCTGCAGGTTGCAGTTGATGACGAAGGTGAGGTTGTCCAGCTCCTCACGGGCGGCGAGCGCGAGGGCCGCCGTCGACTCCGGCTCGTCCATCTCGCCGTCGCCGAGGAACGCCCACACGTGCGAGGCGGAGACGTCCTTGATGCCGCGGTTGGTCAGGTAGCGGTTGAAGCGCGCCTGGTAGATCGCGGAGAGCGGGCCGAGGCCCATCGACACCGTCGGGAACTCCCACAGCCAGGGCAGGCGGCGCGGGTGCGGGTAGGAGGGCAGGCCGTTGCCGCCGGCCTCCTGGCGGAAGTTGTCGAGGTGCGCCTCGTTCAGGCGGCCGTCGAGGAAGGCGCGGGCGTAGATGCCGGGGGAGGCGTGGCCCTGGATGTACAGCTGGTCGCCGGAGCCGGCGGCATCCTGGGCTTCCTTGCCCTTGAAGAAGTGGTTGAAGCCGGTCTCGTACAGCCAGGCGGCGGAGGCGAAGGTGGCGATGTGGCCGCCGACGCCGTACTTGCTGCCCCGGGTCACCATCGCGGCGGCGTTCCACCGGTTCCACGCGGTGATGCGGGCCTCCATCTCCGGGTCACCGGGCAGGCCCGGCTCGGCGGAGGTGGGGATGGTGTTGACGTAGTCCGTCTCCAGAAGCTTCGGCAGCGCGATGCCGCCCGCCTCGGCACGCTCCAGCGTGCGGCGCATCAGGTACGCGGCACGGTGCGGCCCGGCCTCCCTGGCCACGGCGTCCAGGGAGGCCTGCCATTCGGCGGTCTCCTCCGGGTCGCGGTCCGGGAGCTGGTCGAGCGCGCTCGGCTGGATGGCGTTGGGGTCGGTCATGTCGCCGCCTTCCTCAGTCGAAGGGGGTTCCCTGTGAGGGTTTCGGGGTGCCCTTGGTCTTTGGCAGGACAGGGCAGCGGACTTCGGTGGAAGTCCGTCGGCGACTGTAACTCCCTGATCGATGATCGATCAAAGGGTTGAGGGGGAAAACCTCTCGATTTGGAGAAAGTGGGCACCGAGTGCCTTCGATATGGGCACCCGGTGCCGTGTTTTGGGGAGGTTTTCGCAGGTGAGCGTGAGGATGCTCGACTGAATCAAGCCCGCGGGGCACAGCCCAGGACGTGTGCCTTCACCAGCTCGGCGATACGGGGATCCCGTCGCTTGAACGCCTGCACCAGCTCCTCGTGCTCCTCCGCGTACGACTGCTGCACCGTGCCCAGCCAGCGGATGGACAGCGCCGTGAAGACCTCGATGCCGAGGCCCTCCCAGGTGTGCAGCAGCACCGAGTTGTGCGCGGCGCGCACGAGCTCGCGGTGGAAGCCGACGGTGTGGCGGACCTGGGCCGTGCCGTCGGCCTTGCGGTCGGCCTCGTACAGGGCGAGGACGTGCGGTTCCAGGGCCGAGCAGTCCTCGGCGAGGCGGTCGGCCGCCAGCTCCGCCGCGATGGCCTCCAGGCCGGCTCGGACGGGGTAGCTCTCCTCCAGGTCGGCCGCGGTCAGATTGCGTACGCGGACGCCCTTGTTGGGGGCGGACTCGATCAGGCGGAGGGACTCCAGCTCGCGCAGTGCCTCGCGGACCGGGGTCTGGCTGACCTCCAGCTCGGTGGCGATACGCCGCTCCACGATGCGCTCGCCCGGCTGCCAGCGCCCGCTGACGATTCCTTCCACGATGTGCTCGCGGATCTGTTCGCGCAGCGAGTGGACGACGGGCGCGGTCATGAGGGCTCCTTAGGGAGGGCTTTGACGTTTAGACAATAAGGCCGGTTCGCTCCGCGGGTAGGGCCGACGGGGGTGCTTTTCTGCAGGTGAGACGAGACTTACACGCAACGTGTGCCGGCAAACACGAACGCCCCGCCCGGAGTGGCTCCGGACGGGGCGTCGTACAAGGCACAGGGTGCCAGGGGGTTACAGCCGAGCTCTACTTCGTTGAGATCCTCGACCCCGTCACAGGCCGAGCTCGACCTCGAACTCGCCCGCCTCCAGGATCGCCTTGACCGCCGTCAGGTAACGGGCCGCGTCGGCGCCGTCGACCAGGCGGTGGTCGTAGGAGAGGGTCAGGTAGGTCATGTCGCGGACGCCGATGACCGTGCCCTCCTCGGTCTCGATGACGGCCGGACGCTTGACCGTGGCACCGATACCGAGGATCGCGACCTGGCCCGGCGGCACGATGATCGTGTCGAACAGCGCGCCACGCGAACCGGTGTTGGAGATGGTGAAGGTCGCGCCGGACAGCTCGTCCGGGGTGATCTTGTTGGCGCGGACCTTGCCGGCCAGCTCCGCCGTGGCCTTGGCGATGCCCGCGATGTTGAGGTCGCCGGCGTGCTTGATGACCGGGGTCATCAGGCCCTTCTCGGAGTCCACCGCGATCCCGATGTTCTCGGAGTCGAAGTAGGTGATGGTCCCCTCGGCCTCGTTGATCTTGGCGTTGATGACCGGGTGGGCCTTCAGCGCCTGCGCGGCGGCCTTGACGAAGAACGGCATCGGGGAGAGCTTGACGCCCTCGCGCGCGGCGAAGGAGTCCTTGGCCTGGGCGCGCAGGCGCATCAGGCGGGTGACGTCGACCTCGACGACCGACGACAGCTGCGCCTGCTCGTGCAGCGCCTTGACCATGTTGTCGCCGATGACCTTGCGGATGCGAGGCATCTTGACGGTCTGGCCGCGCAGCGGGGAGACCTCCAGCGCCGGGGCCTTCTTCGCGGCGGCAGCGGCCGGAGCGGCAGCGGCGGGAGCCGGAGCGGCGGCGGCGGCCTTCGCGGCCTCGGCGGCGGCGATGACGTCCTGCTTGCGGATACGGCCGCCGACGCCGGTGCCCGTGACGGTGGCCAGGTCGACGCCGTTCTCGGCGGCGAGCTTGCGCACCAGCGGGGTGACGTACGCGCCCTCGTCGGTCGCCTGGGCGGCGGCCGGAGCGGCGGCGGGGGCCGGGGTGACCGGAGCCGGAGCGGCCGGGGCCACCGGAGCCGGGGCAGCGGCGGCGGGCGCCGGAGCCGGGGCGGCGGGGGCCGGGGCAGCCGGAGCCGCGGGGGCGGCCGGAGCCGGGGCCGGAGCGGCCGGGGCAGCGGCGGCGGGAGCCGGGGCGGCCGGGGCAGGGGCAGCGGCCGGAGCGGCACCCGGGGCGCCGATGACGGCGAGCTTGGCGCCGACCTCGGCGGTCTCGTCCTCGCCGACCACGATCTCCAGGAGCACGCCGGAGGCGGGCGCCGGGATCTCGGTGTCGACCTTGTCCGTGGAGACCTCGAGCAGCGGCTCGTCGGCCTCGACGGTCTCGCCGACGGCCTTCAGCCAGCGGGTGACGGTGCCCTCGGTGACGGACTCACCGAGCGCGGGCAGGACCACGTCGGTGCCGACGGCGGCACCGGCCGGGGCCGCGGCGGGGGCGGCAGCGGGGGCCGGAGCCGCGGGGGCCTCGGCGACCGGGGCCGGGGCGGGCTCGGCGGCCGGAGCCGGGGCCTCGGCAGCGGCGGGGGCCGGGGCGGCAGCAGGCGCGCCCGTGCCGTCGTCGATCACGGCCAGCTCGGCGCCGACCTCGACGGTCTCGTCCTCGGCGACCTTGATGGAGGACAGGACACCGGAGACGGGCGAGGGGATCTCGGTGTCGACCTTGTCGGTCGACACCTCCAGCAGCGGCTCGTCGGCCTCGACGCGCTCGCCCTCGGCCTTCAGCCAGCGGGTGACAGTGCCCTCGGTGACGCTCTCACCGAGCGCCGGAAGGGTTACGGAAACCGCCATGGTTTCGGTTGCTCCTTACGAATTACGGAAGTCTGTGTCGTCGCGCCCGTTGACCGAAGGCTCAGTCGTGGGAGTGCAGCGGCTTGCCGGCGAGCGCCAGGTGGGCCTCGCCGAGCGCCTCGTTCTGAGTCGGGTGGGCGTGGATGAGCTGAGCGACCTCGGCCGGCAGCGCCTCCCAGTTGTAGATCAGCTGGGCCTCGCCGACCTGCTCACCCATGCGGTCGCCGACCATGTGGACGCCGACGACGGCACCGTCCTTGACCTGGACGAGCTTGATCTCGCCCGCGGTCTTGAGGATCTTGCTCTTTCCGTTGCCCGCCAGGTTGTACTTCAGAGCGACGACCTTGTCCGCGCCGTAGATCTCCTTGGCCTTGGCCTCGGTGATACCGACGGAGGCGACCTCCGGGTGGCAGTACGTCACCCGCGGGACACCGTCGTAGTCGATCGGAACGACCTTCAGACCGGCCAGACGCTCCGCCACCAGGATGCCCTCGGCGAAGCCGACGTGCGCGAGCTGGAGGGTCGGGACGAGGTCACCGACGGCGGAGATGGTCGGAACGTTGGTCCGCATGTACTCGTCGACGAGGACGTAGCCGCGGTCCGTCGCGACCCCGGCCTCCTCGTAGCCCAGGCCCTGGGAGACCGGCCCGCGGCCGACGGCGACGAGGAGGACCTCCGCCTCGAACTCCTTGCCGTCCGCCAGGGTGACCTTCACGCCGTCCTGGGTGTACTCGGCCTTCTGGAAGAAGGTGCCGAGGTTGAACTTGATCCCGCGCTTGCGGAACGCGCGCTCGAGAAGCTTCGAGCTGTTCTCGTCCTCGACCGGGACGAGGTGCTTCAGACCCTCGATGACCGTGACGTCGGAACCGAAGGACTTCCACGCCGAGGCGAACTCGACGCCGATGACACCGCCGCCGAGGATGATCGCGGACTTCGGCACGCGGTCCAGGACGAGGGCGTGGTCGGAGGAGATGATCCGGTTGCCGTCGATCTCCAGGCCGGGCAGCGACTTCGGCACGGAGCCGGTCGCCAGCAGCACGTGGCGGCCCTGGATGCGCTGGCCGTTCACGTCCACGGAGGTGGGGGAGGACAGGCGGCCCTCACCCTCGATGTACGTCACCTTCCGGGACGCGATGAGGCCCTGCAGACCCTTGTAGAGGCCCGAGATCACGTCGTCCTTGTACTTGTGGACGGCCGGGACGTCGATGCCCTCGAAGGTCGCCTTGACACCGAACTGCTCGCTCTCGCGGGCCTGGTCGGCGATCTCGCCCGCGTGCAGCAGGGCCTTGGTGGGGATGCAACCCCGGTGCAGGCAGGTGCCGCCGACCTTGTCCTTCTCGATCAGGGCGACGTCCAGGCCCAGCTGCGCCCCGCGCAGGGCCGCGGCGTAACCACCGCTACCACCGCCGAGGATCACTAGGTCGAAAACGGTGCTGGCGTCGTTCGCCACGTCACGTCCTCCATGCATGTGCGCCGTGAGCCGGTCTTCGATGACCGACAGGCGGCTGGTGTCCGGCCGCTTGATGCTTCGGCCCTTCGGTGGGGGCCCTGTCCTGCCGGGCTCCATCTTTGCACTTGTTCGAGGCGGACGAGACGCGGGGCCAGGGTGTGACACATCGCACTGGGAGAGGGCAACCGGACAAAACGGCTCCGGAGTGAAGAACACCCCGGAGCCGTTACGGCAAAGCAATCAACCTCAGCCGAGGTCACCGGCCGCGGTGAGTTCCGCGAGCCGCACCAGCGTCCGCACCGCGCTGCCCGTACCACCCTTCGGCGTGTAACCGAACACGCCGCCCTCGTTGAAGGCCGGCCCGGCGATGTCCAGGTGCGCCCAGGTGATGCCCTCGCCGATGAACTCGCGCAGGAAGAGGCCGGCGACCAGGCCGCCGCCCATCCGCTCGCCCATGTTGGCGATGTCGGCGACCGCGGAGTCCATGCCCTTGCGCAGGTGCTCCGGCAGCGGCATCGGCCAGGCCGGCTCGCCGACCTCCTCCGCCGCCTCGTACACCGCGGTGCGGAAGGCGTCGTCGTTGGCCATGACACCGAACGTCCGGCTGCCCAGCGCCAGCATCATCGCGCCGGTCAGCGTGGCGACGTCCACGATCGCGTCCGGCTTCTCCAGCGAGGCCGCCCACAGCGCGTCGGCCAGGACCAGCCGGCCCTCGGCGTCGGTGTTGAGCACCTCGACGGTCTTGCCGCTGTACATGCGCAGCACGTCACCGGGACGGGTGGCGCTGCCGGAGGGCATGTTCTCGGCCAGCGCCAGCCAGCCGGTGACGTTGACCTCCAGGCCGAGCCGCGCGGCGGCGACGACCGCGGCGAACACGGCGGCGGCGCCGCTCATGTCGCACTTCATCGTCTCGTTGTGCCCGGCGGGCTTCAGGGAGATGCCGCCCGAGTCGTAGGTGATGCCCTTGCCGACGAAGGCCAGGTGCTTCTCCGCCGCCGGGTGCGTGTACGACAGCTTGACCAGGCGCGGGGCCGCGACCGAGCCGCCGCCGACGCCGAGGATGCCGCCGTAGCCGCCCTTGGTCAGGGCCTTCTCGTCGAGCACCTGCACCTTGATGCCGTGCTCCTTGCCCGCGGTCTGGGCGACGGCGGCGAAGGCCTCCGGGGTGAGGTCGTTCGGCGGCATGTTGATCAGGTCACGGGCGCGGTTCAGCTCCTCGCCGACCGCGAGCGCGCGGGCGACGGCCGCCTTGTGGGCCGCGTCGCGCGGCTTGCCGCCGAGCAGCGCGGCCTCGGCGAGCGGCGCCTTGCCGTTCTTGGCCTTGCCGTCCTTGCCGTTCTCCTTGTAGGCGTCGAAGGAGTACGCGCCGAGCAGCACGCCTTCGCTGATCGCGCCGATGGCGTCGGGGCCGTCGACGGGCAGGGCGAACGCGGCCTTCTTGGCGCCGGCGAGGGCACGGGCGGCCACACCGGCGGCCTTGCGCAGCGCCTCGGCTTCGTACTCGGCGTCCTTCTCGGGCTGCGCGCCCAGGCCCACCGCCAGCACGAGCGGCGCCTTGAAGCCGGCCGGGGCGGGCAGCTTCGTCAGCTCGCCCTCGGCACCCGAGGCGCCGAGGGTCTCCAGGAGACCGGCCAGCTTGCCGTCGTACGCGCTGTCCACGGCTTCGGCGCCCGGGGCGACGACGGGACCCTTGGCGCCCTTGGCGACGCCGATGACGATCGCGTCGGCCCGGAGGCCGGGCGCCGCGGCGGTGCTGAGAGTCAGAGCAGTCACGGTGGTGAATTCTCGCTTCCGATGTGAAGTTGCTGTGGCCGATGTGGGGTGGGTCGACCGGGCCCGAGAGCCGACCCTAGGTCCAGGCCTGGGGATACGTGGCACCGGGGCCTTCACCCTGTCGGCGAACACCCGGGACGAGACTA
Organism: Streptomyces sp. NPDC002676; assembly: GCF_053592455.1. Taxonomy (NCBI): domain Bacteria; kingdom Bacillati; phylum Actinomycetota; class Actinomycetes; order Kitasatosporales; family Streptomycetaceae; genus Streptomyces; species Streptomyces sp. NPDC002676. The sequence goes on from NZ_JBSFVT010000001.1 coordinate 1,056,099, forward strand.
CGCGCGTACGCCCGTTCGCTCATTCCTACGGCCGTTCACCTGTCCGTGGCGTCGTCGCAACTTCCGCCCCCGGCACACCGGTGCCCTGAGCCACACTCGTCGCGTTCCGGTGGGCCGTTCGGCCGCCGTTTCGCTTGATTTCACGGTCCCGCGCGGGTTCGGCCCCGGGGACCCGCTGGGGGAGGAACCCGTCATGGCACACCGCGCGCGCCGCTGGAGAACCGCGACCGTCACCGCTTCGGCGGCGGGACTGATCACCCTGGGGCTCGCCGCGCCCGGGGCGGGGGCGGCGGCCGAGCCGCGCATCGACCTGAGGGTGCTGGTGGTCGACGACGGCGGCAGCCAGGTCGCCGCGATCACGGCACAGCTGAGGAACGAGGGCGTCCCGTACACCACCGTCGACCTGGGCGACAGCGGCCGGCCCACCCTCACCGACGCCTTCCTGAGCGACACCGTGGGCGGCCGGCCCCGAGCGAAGTTCCAGGGCGTGGTCCTGCCGGACGAGGCCCCGTTCGGCGCGGGCTCCGCCGAGCAGACCGCCCTGGAGTCGTACGAGCGGACGTACGGCATCCCGCAGCTCGACGCCTACACCTGGGCCCACCCCGAGGTCGGCCTCGACTACACCGACGCGGGCGGCTACGCGGGCGGCCTCGACGGGCGGACGGCGACCGTCACCGCCGCGGGCCAGGCGGGGCCCTTCGGGTATCTCGCCGGCGCTTTCTCCTTCGAGGACAACTCGTCCTCGGTGCAGGAGAGTTACGGCTATGTCGCCCGGTCCCGCACCGGCTTCACCAGCTATGTGGACACCCCGGTCCCCGGCGGCACCGGCACCGGCAGCCTGCTCGGCGAGTACGCCCACGACGGGCGCCGCGAGCTGGTGGTGACCTTCGCCTACAACCAGTACCAGCAGCAGTTCCGGGTGCTGGCCCGCGGCATGGTCGAGTGGCTGACCCAGGGCGTGCACCTGGGCCAGGCCCGCAACTACTTCGCCGTGCACGTGGACGACGTCTTCGCGCCCGACGCCCGCTGGGACACCGTGCGCAAGTGCACGCCCGGCGACCTCGACTGCTCCGCCGGCGGCACCGACACGACCACCGAGATCCGTATGACCGCGGCCGACGCCCGGTACGCGGCCTCCTGGGAACGCAGCCACGGCTTCACCCTGGACCTGCTCTTCAACGCGGGCGCCGGGGAGGAGTGGAAGAGCGAGCACGGCGGCACCGACGCCCTGACCGACCAGCTGCTCGCGGACCGGGCCGCGTACCGCTGGGTGAACCACACCTACACGCACGAGTTCCTCGGCTGCGTGCAGGACACCTCGACCGTCCCGTGGAGCTGCGCGAAGAACGCGGACGGCTCGACGCGCTGGGTGAGCCGCTCCGACATCTCGGCCGAGGTCTACGACAACTACAGCTGGGCCCTCCGGCACGGCCTCTCCGTGGACCGCAGCGAACTCGTCACCGGCGAGCACTCGGGCCTGAAGACCCTGCCGCAGCAGCCCGACGACAACCCGAACCTCGCGCCCGCCCTGGCCGCGAACGGCGTGAAGTGGACCGGCTCGGACAACTCCCGCGAACCCGAGCAGCGGGCCGTGGGCAGCGGCACGCTCACCGTGCCGCGCTATCCGATGAACGTGTACTACAACGCCGGCACCAGGGCCGAGATGGCCGACGAGTACAACTGGGTCTACACGTCCAGGGCGGACGGCGGCAGCGGGCTGTGCGAGAACAACCCGACCTCCACCTGCCTGGACCGTCCGCTGGACACCGCCACCGGCTACACCGACCACATCGTGCCCGCCGAGGCGCACACCGATCTCGGGCACGTGCTGAGCAACGACCCGCGCCCGCACTACGCCCACCAGTCCAACCTGGCCGAGGACCGCATCCTCTACCCGGTCCTCGACCGCGTCCTCGCCGACTACCAGGCGCTGTTCGCCGCCAACACCCCGATCGTGAACCTGCGGGAGAGCGCGATCGGCACCGAGCTGAGCAACCGGGCCAAGTGGCAGACCGTGCTGGCCAACGGCAAGGTCACCGCCTACCGGATCGGCGACACGGTGACGGTCACCGCACCCGCCGGGACCCAGATCCCGGTGACGGCACCGGAGGGCACCGAGCAGCAACTGCTGCTGGGCACGACGACGTTCGGCACGGCGTACGCCGGCGAGCGCTCGGCGTGGGCGACACCGGGCCTGCTCCAGTCCGCTCTCACGCTGCAACTGCCGTAGGCCAGGGGGAAGCAGCACAGGGGGGATTGCGCGATGCGCAACGGCCGTCACATCACCATGCTCACCGAGGGCACCTACCCGCACGTCCACGGCGGGGTCAGCACCTGGTGCGACCAACTCGTCAAGGGCATGCCGGAAGTCCGCTTCCATCTCGTCTCGCTCACCGGCAGCGGCCGGGAACCCGTGAGCTGGGAGCTGCCGCCCAACGTCTACCGGCACACCAACGTGCCCACCTGGGGCCCCCGCCCCGGCCGGGCCCGCGCCCCGTACGGCAGTGCCCGGCGCCGCTTCACCGACGCCTACGAGCGCTTCCTCATGTCCTTCCTCGACCCGGCCGCGGGCTGCGACTTCGGCGAGGCGCTGTACGAGCTGGCCGAACTCGCCCGCGCGGGGCGCCTCGCGGCGGCCCTGAGCAGCGAGTCCGCGCTGCGCTCGCTGCAATGGATCTGGACGATGCCGCATCTGCCGACGGCGGCGGCCCGGCCCACCGTGCACGACGCCCTGACCGCCACCGACCTGCTGGAACACGCCCTGCGCCCGCTGGGGGTGCGGATCCCCGAGGACTCTGTGGCGCACGCCGTCAGCAGCGGCCTGGCGACCCTGCCCGCGCTCGCCGCCCGTCACTTCGACGGCGTGCCGTTCCTGCTCACCGAGCACGGGATCTATCTGCGCGAGCGCTACCTCGGTTACGGCCGTGACCAGCAGCGCTGGCCCGTGAAGGCGTTCATGCTCGGCTTCTACCGTGAACTGAATTCACACGGCTACCGCGCGGCCGATCTGATCACACCGTGCAACCAGTACAACCGCCGCTGGGAGGAGCGCGGCGGCGCCGACGCCGACCGGATCCGCACGGTCTACAACGGCGTCGACCCGTACGCCTTCCCGCACGCCGGACCCGAACCCGACACCCCCACCCTCACCTGGTGCGGCCGGGTCGACCCCATCAAGGACCTGGAGACCCTGCTGCGCGCCTACGCCCTGGTCCGCGCCGAACTTCCCGAGACCCGGCTGCGCCTGTTCGGCCCGGTCCCGCCCGGCGGCGAGGCCTACCACACCCGTCTGGAGAAGCTCGCCGCCGAACTCGGCGTCACCGACGGCCTCACCTTCGAGGGCCGCATCAGCGAGGTCTGGCGCGCCTACGCGGCCGGGCACATCGTGATGCTGTCCTCCGTCTCGGAGGGCTTCCCGTTCTCCATCATCGAGGCCATGTCCTGCGGCCGTACGACGGTCTCGACGGACGTCGGCGGGGTGCGCGAGGCCGTCGGCGACACCGGCCTCGTCGTCCCGCCCCGCGAGCCCGAGAAGATGGCCGCCGCCGCGCTCACCCTGCTGCGCGACGACGAACGGCGGCTGCGGCTGGGGGAGTCGGCCCGGCAGCGGGTGGTCGACCGGTTCACCCTGCGCCGCTCGGTGGACAACTTCCGCACCATCTACCAGGAACTCGCCGGGCTCCCCGAGCGGTACGAGCCCAGCGTCGAGACGGTCGCCGACTGGACCGCGGAACTGCACGACCCCTGGTACGCGGCCGTCGCCACGGACGGGACCGCCTGGTGAGCCAAGCAGTCCGCACGCTGCCCGCGGTCCCCCGGCGCAGCAGACCCGGCGGGGCCCAGTCCGACCCGATCGGCGAACTCTCCCGGGACCTTGAGGAGTTCGTCTCGGCCGCCGTCCACCCCGACGAGATCGCGGCCCTGCTGGAGTCCGACGGCCTGTCCGACGAGCAGATCCGCGAACGCTACGGCGTCGCCAACTCCTTCGCGCTCGCCGAGGAGTTGTACGCACGCACCCCGCGCCGCCACCCCGAGCCGGAGGGCCCGCCCCCGGACCCCTGGCGGATCGGTCTGCCCGGCTGCCTGCTGCGCGGGCTGGTCTTCGCCCTGCCCGGCTTCGCCTACGTCCTCGGCGCCCCGCTGCTCGCCGGCCCGCACGACGTCTCCGGTCTCCCGCCCGGCACCCGCACCCTGCTGGCCGGCGCCCTGTGCGACTGGGCCTGGAACCAGGGGCTCGCCCACCGCGCCTACTCCTGGCTGGGCCTGGGCGACCGCCCGGCCGCCCGCCGCTGCCTGCTGTTCGGCACCCCGGCGGGCATGCTCCTCGGCACGCTGGCCGCCTTCGCCGCGGCGGGCACCGGGCACCCGGCGGCCGTCGCGTTCGCCGCCGGGCAGTCCTGCTACCTGGGCGCGTCCGGGACCTTGCTGGTGATGGGCCGGGACCGGGCCCTGCTGGCGGCTCTGCTCCCGATGACACTGGGCGCGCTGTTGGCCCTGACCCACCCGATCCCGATGCCCGCGCGCCTGCTCCTCCTCCTTACCTCGCTCACCGCAGTGGCTGTGCTCGGTTTCCTCGAGGTGGCTCGGGACGGCAGCGCCCCGAAGGCGAACGCCCTGAAGACCAGCGCCCTGAAGACGAGCGCCCTGAAGGGGAGCGGTCCCCGTCTCCTGGCGTCCCTGCCCTACGCCGTGTTCGGCCTCGCCAGCGGCGTCCTGGTCGTCTACGCGGCCCTCGGCGACATCCTGGCCGGAGCCGGGCGCAGCGGTGTCGCGGCCCCCGCGACCGTGTCGCTCACGCTCAGCATGGGACCCGCCGAATGGCTGCTGTACCGCTTCCGCAGCGGCGGTCTGGCCGCCCTGCGGGCCAGCGGCAGCGCGCGGGCCTTCCGGCGGGCCACGGGCGCCACCCTGGCCCGCTGCCTCTCCGGCTACCTGGCCGTCCTGCTCGCCCTCGCCCTCGCCACCATCGCCCTGTGGCCGCACACCCCCGCCCCCTCCGGCGTACGCCTCGCCGGGCTGCTCGCGCTCGGTGTGGTGCTGTGGACGGGGCTGGTGCTCCAGTCCTTCGGCGCGCTCCTCGGCGCGAGCGCCGTGTGCTGCGCGGCGGCCCTCGCCCAGACCCTCGCCCTGCTCACCCACGCGGCCGGTCCGCACGTGGTCGCCCTCGCCGTGTACGGCGCCGCGGCGCTCGCCCAGGCCGCCCTCGTCCGGGGACTGTTGGGAAGGGCGACCGCGCACCGATGAGCACCCTGCTGGTCCCGTACTACGAGCACCCGTCCGTCCGCCCCGCCGAATGGGCGGCGATCCGTGACGCCGCGCCCCGCCTGTACGGCGTCGTTCTCAACCCGGCCAGCGGCCCCGGCGACCGCCCCGACCCGGCCTTCGCCGAGACGGCCGACCAACTACGGACGGCGGGCGTGACGCTGTTCGGCTACGTCGACACCGGCTACGGCCACCGGCCGTACGGCGACGTCGTACGCGACCTGGCCCGCCACCGCGCCTGGTACGGCACCCAGGGCTGCTTCTACGACCAAGTGGCCTCGGGCACCGGCGAGTTCCCGCACTACGAGCGGCTGTCCCTGGTGGCCCGGGCCCTGGGCTGTGCCACCATCGCCCTCAACCACGGCACCCCGCCGCATCCCGCGTACGCGGCGCTCGCCGAGCTCCTGGTCACCTTCGAGGGCCTGTGGACGACGTACCTCCGGCTCCCCGCCCAGCCCCGGAACTACCCGGGCACCCGGCTCTGCCACCTGGTGTACGGCGTTCCGCCCGGCGCCGATGTGGCCGGGCCGGCCCGTGCCTGGGGCGCCGCCGTGCACTGCGCGGTGCCCGGCGCGGGCGCTCACCCCTGGGGCACGCTGCCCTACGGAGTGGCCCCGGCCCGCTGAAACGCGCCCTCGACCGAGGTGCCGGCCAGCCGGTCGGCGAGGGAGCGGCGGCTGGGCAGCAGGACCGACAGCGCGTTGCCGAGGAACAGCAGCACCGCCGCCGCCCACACCAGCGCCGAGAGCATGAACTGGCCCTCGATCAGCAGCACGCAGGCCAGGGCGTACACGGCGACGTCGGCGGCGGTGGTGACGGCGGCCCGGCGCGCGGCGCGGCGGGACACGCGCGGGCTGACCCGCAGACCGAGCAGGCCCTTGCCGAGGGTGCGGCCGAGCAGGCCGAGACAGGCCCACTGGTAGAGGAACGTGACGACGACCAGCGCCGCGAAGGCCTCCTCCACGTCCAGCACCGCCTTGTCCCACAGCGACAGACCGAGCGTCCGCGAGGCGTCCACGACGTCGCCGCGCGAGGTCAGCAGGTCGAAGCCGCCCCGCGTGGCCAGCTCCGGCACGTCGGTGACGAGGGCGGTGATCCGGTGGAAGGTGAGCACGGCGAGCAGCGAGGCCGCTGCCACCACCAGCCCGAAGTCGATGAACCAGGCCACGGCACGGCGCAGCTTCAGCACGGAAAATCCCCCGATCACACCCGTCTTGTCCGTGTACGGGCGAAGATCCTAACGGCCGAAGGAGAGCACCACCAACGCGGTGGTCGCGGCCGTCTCCGCGAGGGCACCGAAGACATCGCCGGTGACCCCGCCGAAGCGGCGCGTGCAGTGCCCGAGGAGGAGTTCGGCCACGAACACCGCGCCGATCACGGCGAACGCGGCGCGCGCGCTCTCGTACCCGCCGAGGCAGGCGCCCGCCGCCCCGGCCGCCGCGACCACCCCGGCCGCCACGGCCACCGCCGTGCCCCGGGGCACCACCCCGGCGACCGCCGCGCCCAGCCCCTCCGGGCGGGCGGGCGGCACTCCGGTGCGGGCGGCCAGGGTCAGCGCGAGCCGGGCGGCGCTCGCCGAGACGACGGCGGCCAGCGCGCCCTCGGCCCACGAGCCGTCGTACGCCCGCGCCAGCGCGGCCACCTGGGCCAGCAGCACGAAGACGAGGGTGATCACGCCGAACGGGCCGATGTCCGACTGCTTCATGATCCGCAGCGCGTCCTCAGCGGGCTTGCCGCTGCCCAGCCCGTCCGCGGTGTCGGCGAGCCCGTCCAGGTGCAGGCCCCGGGTGAGCGCGGCCGGTACGGCGGCGGAGGCGACGGCGGCGAGCAGCGGGCCGGCACCCAGGTAGAGCAGCAGCAGCCCGAGCCCGGCCGCACAGCCGCCCACGACCAGCCCGGCCACCGGCGCGGCCAGCATGCCCCCGCGTGCGGCCCGCCGGTCCCAGCGGTACACCGGGACGGGCAGCACGGTGAGCGTGCCGAATGCGAAGCGCAGGCCGTCGAAGCGCGAGGTCGAACGCGAGGTCGAAGGGGTCTCGGTCACCGGCGCAGGGTACCCGGGAGTCACGGGGCCCCTCCCCAAGGGCCGGGATACAGTGCGCATATGGGGCATTGGTTGCAGCGGAACATCATCGAGCCGGGCAAGCTCCCGCTGCTGCTCGCCCTCACCGCGTTCGTGCTCACCTTCGTGGTCACCCGGGTCATCACCCGGCTGATCCGGGCCGGAAAGGGCCCGTTCGGCAACGTCAAGGCGGGCGGGCTGCACATCCACCATGTCGTCCCCGGGGTCCTGCTCACCCTCATCGGCGGCTTCGGGGCCGTCGCCGCCGGCCGGCAGGGCGTGGGAGGGGCCGTCTCGGCCGTCCTCTTCGGCATGGGCGCGGGCCTCGTCCTGGACGAGTTCGCGCTGATCCTGCACCTGCACGACGTCTACTGGACCGAGGAGGGCCGCAAGAGCGTCGAGGTGGTCGTGCTCACCGCGGCCCTGGTCGGGCTGCTGCTCGCCGGGTTCTCACCGTTCGGCGTCAACGACCTGTCCCAGGAGGAACTCCAGAGCCGGGGCACGGTCATCAGCAACATCGCCGGGAACTTCCTCTTCTCGGTCGTCGCGCTGAGCAAGGGCAAGGCCCGCCTCGCCGTCTTCGGGGTGGTCGTGCCCCTCGTCGCCCTCTTCGGCGCCGTCCGGCTGGCCCGCCCCGGCTCCGTGTGGGCCCGCCGCTTCTACGGCAACCGCCCGCGCGCCCGCGCCAAGGCGTCCCTGCGCGCCTACCGCCACGACCGCCGCTGGGCACGGCCACGGCGCGCCCTTCAGGACTGGATCGGCGGCAAGCCCGACCCGCGCCCGGTGCGTCTGCCCCACCGACGGTGACCGGACCGCAGCCGGTGCCGGAACCGGTGCGGGTGGCGGTGCCGCAACGCGGCCGCCAGGCACAGCGCGCCCACGGCGGTCAGCGCGGCCAGGTGCTCCTTGCCCGCCAGGTTCTCCTTGACCAGCACCTCGACCACTATCGACAGGGTCACCGCACCCGCCGTGACATAGGCGCCGTACCGCCAGGCCAGGAACACCGCGAGCCCCACGACGGCCGCCGACGGGCCGGTGTCCACCACCTGCGCGTCCGTGGCGGGCAGTCCGAACGGCGCGTGCGGGCCGAGGGCGATGCCCACGCGCGCGTACAGCGTCCCGGCGAGCGTGGCGACGTACGCGATGACCAGAGTCCGCCACCAGCCCAGGCACAGCTCGGCGATCCCGAACACGACCAGGACCTGCGCCAGCGCGCCCCACACCGGCAGGTCCAGCGCCGGCACGAACAGCGACAGGGGAGTGCGCAGCAGGGCCAGCACCAGTGGGTCCGCGGCCCGTACTGCGCCCAGGCCCTGCACGGGCCGGTAGCCCCACGGCTGGTTCTGCACGACCTGCAGCAGCGCCGTCAGGCACACCGCCCCGACGGTCATCGGCAGCGCCTGCAGACCCCGCTTCGCCAGGGGCTCGCGTGCCGTGACGTACAACAGCTCCCACTCGGCCCTGGCCCACCGGGCGAGCGTGTTCATCGGGAGTTCCTCATCGGTGCGTGTCCAGATGCCTGCGGTGCAGCCACTTCGGCAGGCCCGGCGCCGCGGAGCCTGCCGCCGGATTCCCGTCTGCCCCGCGACGCCTGGCACGCACTCCCCCAGAGGGGGCACCCCCAGCCGCGTTGCCGGAGCGTCCACGTGACTCCTCCCCCACGCTCGAACACGCTCGCGCGGGGGGACCCCCATCGCGGCCGCTCCGGCGCCTTGCGATCGCACGCACCAGACGCCGCGGGGCCCGCCCTGCGGGCGGACGACGCGACTCCGGCGACAGGCCCCCCAGAAAGCCCTCCGCGCGGGCCGAGGCGAGGCCGATGCGTGGCAGGTCCGCGCTCTTCTCGAAGAGCAGGAACCGCGGTTCCCAGATCGGCCGGTACTTGGCATTGGCACGGTACAGCGACTCGATCTGCCACCACCGGGAGAAGAAGCTGAGCAGCGACCGCCACAGCCTGAGCACCGGACCGGCGCCGAGGCGCGCGCCGCGTTCGAAGACCGACCTGAACATCGCGAAGTTGAGCGAGACCTGCGTGATCCCGAGCTCCGGGGCCCGGCGCAGCAGCTCGATGACCATGAACTCCATCAGCCCGTTGTCGGAGTCCCGGTCGCGCCGCATGAGGTCGAGCGAGAGCCCGTGCGGCCCCCACGGCACGAAGGAGAGCAGCGCGCGCAGCCGGCCCTCGGCGTCCGAGCACTCCAGCATCACGCACTGCCCGTCCTCGGGTTCCCCGAGCCGCCCCAGCGCCATGCTGAAGCCCCGCTCGGTCGCCCCGTCCCGCCAGTCGTCCGCGCGTCTGACGAGGTACGCCATCTCGTCCGCCGGGCTGACCGGGATGTCCTCGTGCCGCCGGATCCGCACCTCGTACCCGGCCCGCTTGACCCGGTTGTAGGCCTGCCGGACGGTGCGCATCGCCCGTCCCTCCAGCGTGAACTCGGCGACCTCCACGATCGCCTCGTCCCCGAGCTCCAGGGCGTCGAGACCGTGCCGGGCGTAGATCGTCCCCGCCTCCTCGCTCGCCCCCATCACCGCCGGGATCCACCCGTGCGCCCGCGCCTGGTCGAGCCACGGTGTGATCGCCCCCGGCCAGGCCTCCGGATCCCCGATCGGATCCCCGGAGGCGAGGCTGACCCCGCCGACGACGCGATAGGCGACCGCCGCCTTCCCGGTCGGCGACCACACCACGCTCTTTTCCCGGCGCAGCGCGAAGTAGCCGAGCGAGTCCCGGTCGCCGTGCCGCTCCAGCAGGGCCCGCAGCCGCTTCTCGTCGTCCTCGGTGAGCGGGTCGACGGCCCGCCGGGAGCGGAAGGCGGCGTACAGCACGGCGAGGACGAGGACCGTGCTGAGCACGTTGATCGCCACGTTGACCCAGTTGGGCGGGGCGATGCCGGGGAAGTGGTTCTCGTCGGCGGCCACCGACACCAGCCGCAGGGTGCCGTAGTGCCAGCGCTCCAGGAAGGTCGAACGGCCCGCGTCCGGCGCCTGGTTGGTGACCGTCACCAGCAGCCCGGCCAGCAGCGAGGCGAGCAGCCCGCCGCCGACGGCGACGGACGCGGCGAGCCGCGGGTTGGACCGGTCGCCCTTGGCGTAGAACTCCCGGCGGCCGACGAGCAGCGCGCCGACGAAGACGGCCGTCAGCACCAGCGAGATCCAGTTCTGCGCGTACTGCCGGATCTCCGGGAACGCCATGGCGAACGCGAACAGCGCGAGGAAGGCCCCGCTGAGCACGAGGTTGAGAATCCACGCGGCCCGCTTCCTGCGCCGCATGGTGATCGCCAGGAACGCGGTGAACACCCCGGAGGCGAAGCCGGCCGTCAGCAGGTACGGCGTGAAGTAGTTCTCCTGGTTGTGCCGGCGCACGTCCTGGCCCAGCGAGACCCAGGCCGCACTGAGGAAGTTGACGAAGGCGACGGCCCGCAAGTACCAGACGGCGAAGGCGGCGGCACGCCGAGAGGCCCCGCCGCCCGGCCGCCCCTGCTCACTGGACCGCTCCGGCTCGGCTTGCTGCACAACGGCAATTCGGGCATCTCCCATGAGGGAGGATCATATGGGCGCCCCGGTTGTGAGCCGCGTTAATCGCCCGGCGGGCCTTGCCGGGCTCGGGTCCCCGCCGGCTGCGCCCGCCCCTCCGGCTGCTCCTGTCCTCTACTCCTGCCCCTCCGGCTGCTCCTGCCCCTCCGGTTCCTTCTCGTCCTCGGGCTCCTTCTCGTCCTCGGGCTCGTTCCCGGCCTCCGGCTTCTCCGGCAGCTCGGCCGCCAGCGCGGCGGCGGCCTGGACCAGCGGCAGCGCCAGCAGCGCGCCGACGCCCTCGCCGACCTTCACGCCCTGGTCCAGCAGCGGCTCCAGAGCCATCCGGTCCAGCGCCTTCGCCTGCCCCGGCTCCCCGCTGTCGTGCCCCGCCAGCCACCAGTCCGGCGCCCGGAACGCGATCCGCTGCCCGACCAGCGCGCACGCGGCGGCCACGACCCCGTCGAGGACCACCGGCAGCTTCCGTACCGCACACTGCAGCAGGAACCCGGTCATCGCGGCCAGATCCGCCCCGCCGACCGTCGCCAGCAACTGCAACTGGTCCCCGAGCACCGGCCGGGCCCGCCGCAGCGCGTCCCGGATCGCCGCACACTTGCGCATCCACGCCAGGTCGTCGATCGCGAGTCCGCCCCGCCCGGTCACCACGGACGCGTCGGTCCCGCACAGCCCCGCGACCAGCACCGCAGCCGCCGTCGTCCCGCCCACGCTCACGTCGCCGAGCACCACGAGGTCGGTCCCCGAGTCGGCCTCCTCGTCGGCGACCGCGACACCCGCCCGGAACGCCGCCTCGGCCTCCTCCAGCGTCAGCGCGTCCTCGATGTCGATACGACCGCTGCCGCGCCGCACCCGGTGCCGTACGACCTCCTCCGGGAAGGCGTCCGGCGCGCAGTCCAGAGCCATGTCCACGACCCGCACGGGCACGCCGAGCCGCCGCGCGAGCACCGCCACCGGGCTGCCGCCCTCCAGTACCGCCCGCACCAGCTCCCCGGCGCTGCCCGCGGGGCGCGCGGAGACGTCGAGGGAGGCGATGCCGTGGTCACCGGCGAAGAGGACCACGCGCGGCCGTTCGACGGGTCGTACCGGTACGGTGCCCTGCGCGGCGCAGAGCCACTCGCCGAGTTCGTCGAGGCGCCCGAGCGACCCGGGCGGCACGATCTGGCGCTCACGCCGGGACTCGGCGTCACGGCGCACGCCGCCGTCCGGGCGCTCGATCAGATCGGTGAAGTCGTCCAGATTAAGGCTGCTCATTCGCCGAACAGTACCGGCAGCGGACCGGCGCCTCCGCGCCACATCTCCACCACACACCCACCACGTCTTTGCACCCAAGATCGGTATCCCATACGTTCCGCTTTACAGCGGAATGTCGCACAGGGAGCCGCCCATGCCGACCTCGCCCCCCACACCCTCTGTCCCGCAGGCCGCCGGCCCGTTCCACGAGCCGCGCCGCGAGGACTGCCCCTGGTGCGGCTCCGGGCAGCTGCGCACCCGGCTGCGCGGCCCGGCCCCCGGCCGGCGCAATCCCGGCACCTTCGTCGTGGACGAGTGCCGCGACTGCGGGCACGCCTTCCAGAACCCCCGGCTCACGGCGGAGGGACTCGCCTTCCACCACCGCGACTTCTACGAGGGCCACCTGGAGGACTTCGCCGAACGCATCCTCTCCACCCGGGCGGTGCGCCGCCGGCACCGGGCCGCGGCTCGCGCGATCCTGCCGCTGTGCGAGCCGGAGAGCTGGCTGGACGTCGGCACCGGGCACGCCCGCTTTCCCGAGACGGCGAAAGAGGTCTTCGTCTACACCTCCTTCGACGGCCTCGACCTCACCCCCCGCGTCGAGAGGGCCCGGCTCGCAGGCCGCGTCGAGGAGGCCCACCAGGGCCGGCTCACCGATCCCCGGGTGCGGGCCCGGCTGCGCTCCCGCTACGACGTCGTGAGCATGTTCCACCACCTGGAGCACACCCCCGACCCGCGCGCCGAACTCCACGCGGCCCTCGGCGCGCTCCGGCCCGGCGGCCACCTCCTTGTCGAAGTCCCGGACCCGCACAGCGCGTTCGCGACCCTGCTGGGCAAGTGGTGGCTGCCCTACGGCCAGCCGAGCCACCTGCACCTGATGCCCCTGGGCAACCTCCACACGGAACTGGAGACCCAGGGCTGCACGATCGTCACCACCGACCGCAGGGCCCCGCACATCCCCTACGACTTCTCGGCGGCCGTCTCCCTGGCCCTGGCCCACGGCCCGCTGCGCTGGGCGACACCCCCGGTCCTCGCCGCGGCCACGGCCGTGGACCACATCCTGGCCCCCGTCCTCCGCCGCACCCGCTTCTCGAACGCGTACCGCATCATCGCCCGCAAGGGCGCCCGGTAACGCCGCCGCCGGCGACTTCTCAGCCCCGCAGGACCAGCGCCTGTCCGGCGACCACCAGCAGCACCTGCTCGCACTCCGCCGCGAACGCCGCGTTCAGCCTTCCGAGTTCGTCCCGGTAGCGCCGTCCCGAGGGTGTGGCGGGGACGATGCCCGAGCCGACCTCGTTGGACACCGCGACCACGGTCCGCCGGGTGGCCCGTACCGCCTCCGTCAGCTCCCGCATCATCGCCCGCAAGGGCGCCCGGTAACGCCGCCGCCGGCGACTTCTCAGCCCCGCAGCACCAGCGCCTGTCCGGCGACCACCAGCAGCACCTGCTCGCACTCCGCCGCGAACGCCGCGTTCAGCCGCCCGAGTTCGTCCCGGTAGCGCCGTCCCGAGGGTGTGGCGGGGACGATGCCCGAGCCGACCTCGTTGGACACCGCGACCACGGTCCGCCGGGTGGCCCGTACCGCCTCCGTCAGCTCCCGCACCCGCTCCCGCAGCGCCTTCTCCCCGCCGCCCGCCCACTCCGCGTCGTCCCACGCCCCCACCGCGTCCATGGCGTCCGTCAGCCACAGCGACAGGCAGTCGACCAGCAGCGGCGGTCCGTCCTCGGCCAGCAGCGGCACCAGGTCGGTCGTCTCCGCCGTACGCCACGACCCCGGCCGCCGCTCCCGGTGCGCGGCCACCCGCTCCGCCCACTCGCCGTCTCCGCCGCGCGTCCCGCCGGTCGCCGCGTACAGCACGTCCGGGAAGGCCTCCAGGCGCCGCTCGGCCTCCACCGACTTCCCCGAGCGCGCTCCGCCCAGCACCAGCGTCCGGCGCGGCACGTCCGGCACCTCCTCGTACGCGCCCACCACCAGCGTCGTACCGTCCGGCACCGCCCGCGCCCCGGCCGCCGCCAGCCGCCGCCTCAGCTCCGTGCCCTGCGGCACGTCGTGGTCGAGGTGGACGGCCACGACGTCCGTGGTCGGCGTGAGGGAGCCGACCTCGCGCAGCCGGGCCAGCGCGTCCGGGCGGTCCACGACGTCGGCGAGGATCATGTGGTACGTCTCCGCGCGCGCCTCCTCCAGACCGGCCGGCGCCCCGCCCGGCGGCAGATACAGCAGCCGCTGCCCGTCCGGGCCGGTCACCGCGTACCCGGTACCGCCGGCGTCCATCGCCACGGCCCGCACCCGATGCCCCGTCAGCAGCGCCAACTCCCGCCCGTCCGGCACCCGGCCCGGCTGCGGCAGCCCGGCCGGCACGTCCACCACCGGCCCCTCGTGCGGATGCGACAGCAGCACCTGTGCCACCCCGCCCAGCGAATGCCCGGCCCGCGCCGCCGCGAACGCCGCCCCGGGCGTCAGGTCGAGCAGCAGCGCCCCGTCCACCAACACCGCGGTGGCCGCCCGCGCGTTCGGCCCGAGCGTCGTCGCGCAGACGGCACAGGGACAGTCGGGGCGAGGCAGTCCCGCGGGGGCTCCGGTACCGAGCAGAGTGATTTCCACGAACTGATTTTCCCTCCCTTTCAACAGTCCCTGCAGGTCTTGCGCATCCGACTAGGCTCTCAGCAGGAGTTGGATCACAAGGAGGCCTACATGGCGGCATGGACGTGGCGGTTCGAGAAGGCCGACGGGACGGAGGTCCAGCCCGCGGTGGAGCCGGAGGAGTTCACCACGCAGGGGGACGCCGAGTCCTGGATCGGGGAGCAGTGGAAGGCGCTGCTGGAGGGCGGCGCGGACCAGGTGCGGCTGTACGAGGACGGCACCGAGATCTATGGCCCGATGAGCCTGCACGCCGACGCGTAGGCCCCTGGGCTGACCGAGGTGAGGAGGGGCACCCTCCCACTCCCCTCCTCACTGCTCGCCCAGCGGGCTCAGCCGCGTACCCCGCACAGATGCAGCAGCGCGGCCACCCGGCGGTAGGGGTCCGTGCGTCCGGCCCGCTCCTCGGCGGCCAGCAGGGTGTCCAGGTCGGCGGGGATCGGCGCGTCGTCCGCCGCCGTGTCGGTGAAGACCCGTACGCCGTACCAGGCGTGCAGCGGCGCCCCGATCCCGGCGAGCGTGGCGGTGAGGGTGGCCAGCCGGTCGGCGCGTACGTCCAGGCCCAGGCGATTGCGATAAGCAGTGGTGTCGAAGGCGGCCAGGGCGCCCGCCCAGTCCCCGGACAGGCCGGGCCGCATGGCGAGCGCGTCGCCGTTGCGCACGAGGAGGGACAGCAGCCCGCCCGGGGCGAGCATCCGGGCCAGCCCGCCCACCAGCAGGTCGGGATCCTCGACGTACATCAGGACGCCGTGGCACAGCACCACGTCGAAGCTGCCGGGCAGGAAGTGCACGCCGGTGTCCCGGCCGTCGCCCTGCACCAGCCGTACCCGCTCGCGGATGCCCTCCGGCTCGGCGGCCAGGGCCTCGCGCGCGGCGGCGACCATCGTCGCGTCCTGCTCGACACCCGTCACCTGGTGGCCGAGCCGGGCCAGCCGCAGGGCCTGCGTGCCCTGGCCCATGCCCACGTCGAGCACGCGCAGTCGCTGCCCGACCGGGAAGCGCCCGGCTATCTGCTCGTCCAGCTGCCGGGCCACCAGCTCCTGCCGTACGACCTCACGCAGCCCGCCCAGCATCTTCAGCCACGACTCGGCCGCGCCGCCCGTGAAAGCGTCTGCGCTCAGGGCCGCTCTCCGCGCTTGACCTGCGGCTTCGGCAGCCGGAGCCGGCGCATCTGGAGGGAGCGCATCAGGGCGTAGGCGACCGCGCCCTTGGTGTTCTGGCCCGGGAAGCGCTCGGCCAGCCGCTTCTTCAGCCGGAAGCCGCTGAAGGCCGCGTCGAGCACGATCAGCACGATCACGATCAGCCACATCAGCAGCGCGACCGTCTGGATGGCGGGGACCCGCACGACGGTCAGCACGAGGATCACCACGGCGAGCGGCAGGAAGAACTCCGCCACGTTGAACCGCGAGTCGACCCAGTCCCGGGCGAACCGGCGGACCGGGCCCTTGTCACGGGCCGGCAGGTACCGCTCGTCGCCGCTGGCCAGCGCCTCGCGCTGGCGGGCCAGCGCCTGGCGGCGCTCCTCGCGCTGGCGCTTGGCGGCGTCCTTGCGGTTCGTCGGGGTGCTGGCGACGCTGCGGCGCTGGGCCTGGGCCTCACTGCGCTTGGGCGTGGGCCTGCCCTTCTTGGCCTGCGGGTCACGGGGCTGCTTGGAGTCGGTCACCTGCGCCTTGTCGGCGGGGGCCTTCTCTTCCTTGGCACGGCTACGGAACACAAAACCCAAGGGTACGGGCTGCACCGGCATGGACCCCAGCCGACCGGGGAACGATCCGGCAACACCGGGCGTCTGTACAGACGTCCGGAGGGGGACAGAGGGGACGTTCCGGCAGGGGATCACCTACTCCCTGGGCCGGAGCCGCACCGTCCGTAGTCGTCCTAGGGGATGAGCGCATCACTCCCCGAACAGTGCGGTAATGGAGGCAGGGCCCGTACTGTGGGTTCTGTCGCAGGATCTGTGAGCTGGAGTCCGTCAGAAGGGGGCGCGCGAAGCCCATGAGCGGTGTCATGAAGCGTATGGGGATGATCTTCCGCGCGAAGGCGAACAAGGCCCTTGACCGGGCCGAGGACCCGCGCGAGACCCTGGATTACTCGTACCAGAAGCAGCTGGAGCTGCTCCAGAAGGTGCGCCGCGGAGTGGCCGACGTGGCCACCTCCCGCAAGCGCCTGGAACTCCAGCTCAACCAGTTGCAGCAGCAGTCCTCCAAGCTGGAGGACCAGGGCCGCAAGGCGCTCGCGCTGGGCCGCGAGGACCTGGCCCGTGAGGCGCTGTCCCGCCGTGCCGCCCTCCAGCAGCAGGTCACGGACCTGGAGACGCAGCACGCGACGCTCCAGGGCGAGGAGGAGAAGCTCACCCTGGCCGCCCAGCGCCTCCAGGCCAAGGTGGACGCCTTCCGCACGAAGAAGGAGACCATCAAGGCCACCTACACCGCCGCCCAGGCCCAGACCCGTATCGGCGAGGCCTTCTCCGGCATCTCCGAGGAGATGGGCGACGTCGGCCTCGCCATCCAGCGCGCCGAGGACAAGACCGCCCAGCTCCAGGCCCGGGCCGGCGCCATCGACGAGCTGCTCGCCTCCGGCGCCCTGGACGATCCCTCCGGCATGGCCAAGGACGACATCGCCGCCGAGCTGGACCGGATCTCCGGTGGTACGGATGTAGAGCTGGAGCTGCAGCGCATGAAGGCCGAGCTGGCCGGAGGCGCCCCGCAGCAGGCCATCGAGGGCGGCACCGGCCAGGCGCAGTCCCAGCAGCAGCCGCAGGACACCCCGCGCTTCGACAAGCAGTAGCCCGGCGCCGGGACCCGAGCCGAGGAGGCCGACGTGATCGTACGGATCATGGGCGAAGGCCAGGTGAGGCTGGACGACGCCCACTTCGCCGAGCTGAACAAGCTGGACGACGAGCTGCTGGTGGAGATGGAGGGCGGCGACGAGGCAGGCTTCCGGCGCACGCTCGGTACCCTCCTGGACGCCGTCCGGCGGCTCGGCACCCCGCTGCCGGACGACGCGCTGGAACCCTCGGAACTGATCCTCCCGGCCTCTGACGCCTCCCTGGCGGAGGTCCGGGAGATGCTCAGCGACGACGGACTGATCCCGGGCTGAGCCCGCTCGGCCCGGGTGGACCGGGTGGTGCGGGTCAGCCCGGGATCAGCCGCCCCGCCCGCGAACAGCGCTCCACGGCCGGCGGCCGGTGAGGTCCGGCTCGGCCGATTCCGGCAACCGCCGCCGCCCCGTACTGTTCCCTGCGTGAGCACTCTCGAACGCGCCCGGTGCGGTCTGAAGGCCCACCCGCTCGCGCTGGACGCGGCCGTCGCCGCGGGCGTCCTGGTGTGCATGGTCGCCGGGTCCTTCGTGGATCCCCGGGGCGAGAACGGTGCCACCTGGGTCATGCGCACCCCGGCCCCGCTCAGCATCCTGCTGATGGCCGTCGGCGCCGCGGCGCTCGTCCTGCGCCGCCGTGCCTGCATGGCCGTCCTCGCCGTCACCGGCACCGTCTCCTTGGTCGAGTGCGTCACCGGCGATCCACGCGCCCCGGTCGCGATGTCGGCCGTCATCGCCCTGTACACGGTCGCCTCGGCCACCGACCGCACCACCACCTTCTGGGTCGGGCTGCTCACCATGACCGTGCTGACCGCCGCCGCCATGCTCGGCGGTCCGCTGCCCTGGTACGCCCAGGAGAACCTCGGCGTGCTCGCCTGGACCGGCATCGGCGCCACCGCCGGGGACGCCGTGCGCAGCCGCCGCGCGGTCGTCCAGGCCATGCGGGAGCGCGCCGAACGCGCCGAGCGCACCCGCGAGGAGGAGGCGCGCCGCCGGGTCGCCGAGGAGCGGCTGCGCATCGCCCGTGATCTGCACGACGTCGTCGCCCACCACATCGCCCTGGTCAACGTGCAGGCCGGGGTCGCCGCCCACGTCATGGACAAGCGGCCCGACCAGGCCAAGGAGGCCCTCGCGCACGTCCGCGAGGCCAGCCGCTCCGCGCTGAACGAACTGCGGGCCACCGTCGGCCTGCTCCGCCAGTCCGGCGACCCCGCGGCCCCCACCGAACCCGCCCCGGGCCTCGCCCGTCTGGAGGAACTCGTCGGCACCTTCCGCAGCGCGGGCCTGCCCGTCGAGGTGGCCCGCGCCGACCAGGGCACCGTACTCCCGGCCGCCGCCGACCTGGCCGCCTACCGGATCATCCAGGAGGCCCTGACCAATGTGCGCAAGCACGCGGGCCCGGAGGCGAAGGCCGAGGTCAGCGTCGTACGCGTCGGACCGGACATCGAGGTCACGGTCCTGGACGACGGCTCGGGCGCGGGCGGTGAACCGGAGGCCGGCGGCGGGCACGGGCTGCTCGGCATGCGGGAGCGGGTCGCGGCCCTCGGCGGCACCCTGACCACGGGGCCCCGGTTCGGCGGCGGTTTCCGCGTCCATGCGATCCTGCCGGTCACGACCCGTACGACGGCCCAGGGGGAGCCCGCATGACGATCCGTGTCCTGCTCGCCGACGATCAGGCACTGCTGCGCAGCGCGTTCCGGGTGCTCGTCGACTCCGAGCCGGACATGGAGGTGGTCGGGGAGGCCTGCGACGGCGCCGAGGCGGTCCGCCTGGCCAAGGAGCAGGGCGCGGACGTCGTCCTCATGGACATCCGGATGCCCGGCACCGACGGCTTAGCCGCCACCCGCCTGATCAGCGCCGACCCGTCCCTGGGCCAGGTCCGCGTGGTCATCCTGACCACCTTCGAGGTCGACGACTACGTCGTCGAGGCGCTGCGCGCGGGCGCCTCCGGTTTTCTCGGCAAGGGCAGTGAACCGGAGGAGCTGCTCAGCGCCATCCGGGTCGCCGCGGCGGGCGAGGCCCTGCTCTCCCCGGTCGCCACCAAGGGCCTGATCGCCCGCTTCCTCGCCCGGGGCGACGACGGCGACGGCCACGACACCGCCCGCTCGGCGCGGCTGGAGGCGCTGACCGGCCGCGAGCGCGAGGTCCTCGTCCAGGTCGCCGGCGGTCACTCCAACGACGAGATCGCCGAGCGCCTGGAGGTCAGCCCGCTGACGGTGAAGACGCACGTCAACCGGGCCATGGGCAAGCTGGGCGCGCGGGACCGGGCGCAGCTGGTCGTGATCGCGTACGAGTCGGGGCTGGTGCGCCCGCGGGTGGACTGAGCGCGGCCGTCGGCACGAAAGGCCCGGTCCGCGGGTGGATGCGGACCGGGCCTCTTTCGTCGAAGGCGCCGCAGGCTACGGCAGCGCCAGCATCCGCTCCAGCGCGAGCTTCGCGAACGCCTCGGTCTCCTTGTCGACCTCGATGCGGTTGACGAGCTTGCCCTCGGCCAGGGACTCCAGGGCCCAGACCAGGTGGGGGAGGTCGATGCGGTTCATGGTGGAGCAGAAGCAGACCGTCTTGTCGAGGAAGACGATCTCCTTGCCCTCGGGCGCGAAACGGTTCGCCAGGCGGCGGACCAGGTTCAGCTCCGTGCCGATGGCCCACTTCGAGCCGGCCGGGGCGGCCTCCAGGGCCTTGATGATGTACTCGGTCGAGCCGACGTAGTCCGCCGCGGCCACGACCTCGTGCTTGCACTCGGGGTGGACGAGGACGTTCACGCCGGGGATGCGCTCGCGCACGTCGTTGACCGAGTCCAGGCTGAAGCGGCCGTGGACCGAGCAGTGCCCGCGCCACAGGATCATCTTCGCGGCCCGCAGCTCCTCGGCGGTCAGCCCGCCGTTCGGCTTGTGCGGGTTGTAGACCACGCAGTCGTCCAGGGACATCCCCATGTCACGGACGGCGGTGTTGCGGCCCAGGTGCTGGTCGGGCAGGAACAGGACCTTCTCGCCCTGCTCGAAGGCCCAGTCCAGGGCGCGCTTGGCGTTGGACGAGGTGCAGATGGTGCCGCCGTGCTTGCCGGTGAACGCCTTGATGTCGGCGGAGGAGTTCATGTACGAGACCGGGACCACCTGGTCGGCGACGCCCGCCTCGGTGAGCACGTCCCAGCACTCCGCGACCTGCTCGGCCGTCGCCATGTCGGCCATCGAGCAGCCGGCGGCGAGGTCGGGCAGCACGACCTTCTGGTCGTCGGACGTCAGGATGTCCGCCGACTCGGCCATGAAGTGCACACCGCAGAAGACGATGTACTCGGCCTCCGGGCGCGCCGCCGCGTCCCGGGCCAGCTTGAAGGAGTCGCCCGTGACATCGGCGAACTGGATGACCTCGTCGCGCTGGTAGTGGTGGCCGAGCACGAAGACCTTGTCGCCGAGCTTTTCCTTGGCGGCACGGGCGCGCGCGACCAGGTCCGGGTCGGACGGCGAGGGCAGGTCGCCGGGACACTCGACGCCCCGCTCGCTCTTCGGGTCGGCCTCGCGGCCGAGCAGCAGCAGGGCGAGGGGAGTCGGCTGAACGTCGAGGTCCTGGCTCTGGGCGGTGGTCGTCACGACACGCACCCTTTCTACTTTTCGTCTAACTGACGCTATCTATCATATCTGCTTCACGTCAGTTTGACGACGGCCATAGCGTCGATGTGACATGAATCCCGCCGCCCTTCCGTCGATGGCGCCCCTGGGGTCACTGTGCCCCTGGTCCGGCATGTGCGAGCATGAAGAAAGAAGCAAGAACGCGCCCACGCGATGGCCCCGGCCCGGAATGAATCCGCGGAAGTGCCGGTTGCACTCGTCGGCAAGCAGTCTCCGTACAACCCGGGAGAGATGTAGATGTCCGTATCGGACGAGACCAGCACCGTCACCGACGGCATCATCCTGACCGACGCCGCCGCGGCCAAGGTCAAGGCCCTGCTCGACCAGGAAGGCCGTGACGACCTCGCGCTGCGCGTCGCCGTTCAGCCCGGCGGCTGCTCCGGCCTGCGCTACCAGCTCTTCTTCGACGAGCGCTCGCTCGACGGCGACGTGGAGAAGGACTTCGGCGGGGTCAAGGTCGTCACCGACCGCATGAGCGCTCCGTACCTGGGCGGCGCCACCGTCGACTTCGTGGACACCATCGAGAAGCAGGGCTTCACGATCGACAACCCGAACGCGACCGGCTCCTGCGCCTGCGGCGACTCCTTCAGCTGAGTCGG
This sequence comes from Streptomyces sp. NPDC002676, assembly GCF_053592455.1. Lineage (NCBI taxonomy): Bacteria > Bacillati > Actinomycetota > Actinomycetes > Kitasatosporales > Streptomycetaceae > Streptomyces > Streptomyces sp. NPDC002676. Next base: position 1,077,855 of record NZ_JBSFVT010000001.1, read on the forward strand.
CCAAGAGCTGAGTCGGCCAAGGCCTGACGCAAGAGGCGGCGGTCCCTGTGAAGGGGGCCGCCGCCTCTCGCGTATGGATCGGCCGCTAGCGCGCCGCCCGCGGGGCGTGCGGTCGCGGCGACCTCGGGTCCGCCTTCGGGACCGGCTTGCCGTCCGTACCGACCACCTGCCGCCCGTCGAGCGGTGCGTGCAGCCGCAGGGTCTGCCCGTAGAGCACGGCGACCGCTGCGCAGATCGTGTTCGTCCGGGAGGTCTCGACGACCCGGACGGTCACCTTGCCGTCGCTCTCCTTCACCGAGGCCTTGTAGTCGGCGCACACCCCGCCCGAGAAGTTCACGCTCAGCTCCCGGCCGACGGCGCGGTAGCTGTCCGCCCTCACGTCCCGCCGCACCTTCCGGTGCTTCGGGTCCGATGTCGGCCCGGGTACGGGCCTGGACTTCGGCGTCGCCAGGTACTTCGGGTCCACGGCCGGATACGTCACCGTGGAGGCGTCCAGCGCCCCGGACTGTGACCCCCGTACGTCGAACAGCCAGGACGGCACCAGCGTCTGCCGCCCGTGGACCGAGTGCGCGGCCAGCCCGAACACCGCCCTGCCGACCGTGACCGTGGAGGCCGTACCCGCCTTGGACGCGCCGCACGGCTTCTCCAGCCGGTCCTTCAGCGGCACGGGGGCGGCGCAGCCGCCGATGCCCATCCGGTGGTCGCCCTTCGGGGCCGCGTTCATCAGCTCGAGCGTCTTCTTCGCGCCCAGGACCGGGTACGTGTCCCCCTTCACCGGCGCCTTCAGCAGACCGTGGCCGCCGACCACCTCGCCCTGCCGGTCCACCATCAGCCCGGTCGTCCAGCCGTACGTGGGGAGCCCCTCCACCACCGGATCGGCGTCGACCACGCGCTGGGCGCCCATGACCTGGCTCGCGTCGATCTTCGCGTCGTCCTGCCCCAGCGCCTTCAGCACGGGCACCGCGGACTTCTTCGCCGCCGCCACGCTCACGGTGCGGCCGGCCGGGTTGGCCGGGTCGTGCGTGCAGACGGTGATCTTGCGGCAGTCGTCGGTGCCGGGGGCGTACCGGCTGAACGTCCAGCTCCCGGGTGCGTCCCGGTTCACCTGGAGGCTCGGCCCGTCCCCGGGGTGTCCGACCCGCCAGTGCCCGCCCTCGGCCACCGGAGCCCCCTCGACGCCGAGCGCCCTGGCCAGCCGGGCCACCGCGTCCTTGCCGACTTCACCGGCGGGCGCGTAGACGGCCGCCGAACCCGGACCGGTCGGCAGCTCACCCGAGGCCACGTACTTCACGCCGTACGGCGCCCCGGGCACCCAGCCGTCCAGGGTGAGCGGCGGGGGAGTGCCGCCGTCCCCCGGCGCCGAGCGGTTCGTACGGCCGTGCCCGCCACCCCTCGCGGCGAGGTACGCGCCGCTGCCACCGATCAGCAGTACGGCCGCCGCGACGGAGACGACGACCAGGGCGGAGTGGCGCCGGGACCGCCGACCCGCGTCCTCGCCCGGGTCGCCGTCCGCCGGGGCCGCGCTCTTGGCCGCCCCGGCAGCATCGTCATTCTCGGGTCGCTCGGTGTTCACAGCTTCGCTCCTCGCTGGTCGTGTCCCGCCTCCCCGTCACGGGGGACGGCGATGGGACGCGGCAGGGGAGCGCACGGTTCCCGGCGGACGCGCTCCCGCGTCAGTCGCCGTAGTCCGACATGGCGTCCAGCAGCCGGGCGGAGCGCGCCGGCACGGACACGCCATGGATCAGCGACGGAGGCACCGGCCGGGCCTGGGCGTGCTCGGGCACCCTCCAGTGCGGAGCCATCCGGGCACAGTCGCAGCGCAGCGAGGCGAGATCGCCCTCGAAGTCGCCGGCGAGGTCGCCGGCGAAGCCGGCCGGAGCGGTGGAGTCGACCTTGAGGTTCGTCATGACGGAACCGTAGACACGCCGGGGTGCGCGAAGAAAGATCTACTATCGGGTAGTTTTGTCGGCTTCAGCAGCCCGCGCCGAGCGGGTAGCGTGAACTGTCAATCCCGCCTCCCCGCAGGAGAATGTCCGCCGTGCGCATCGCAGTCACCGGCTCCATCGCAACCGACCACCTGATGACCTTCCCCGGCCGCTTCGCCGACCAGTTCGTCGCGGACCAGCTGCACACGGTCTCGCTCTCGTTCCTGGTCGACAATCTGGACGTGCGCCGGGGCGGCGTAGGCGCGAACATCGCCTTCGGCATGGGCCAGCTCGGCACGCGGCCGATCCTGGTCGGCGCCGCCGGCTTCGACTTCGACGAGTACCGCGCCTGGCTCGACCGGCATGGCGTGGACACCGAGTCGGTCCGCATCTCGGAGACCCTGCACACCGCCCGCTTCGTGTGCACCACCGACTCCGACCACAACCAGATCGGCTCCTTCTACACCGGCGCCATGAGCGAGGCCCGGCAGATCGAGCTGAAGACCGTCGCCGACCGCGTGGGCGGTCTCGACCTGGTCCTCATCGGCGCCGACGACCCCGAGGCGATGCTCCGCCACACGGAGGAGTGCCGCTCCCGGAACATCTCCTTCGCCGCGGACTTCTCCCAGCAGATCGCCCGCATGGAGGGCGAGGAGATCCGGATACTGCTGGAGGGCGCGACCTACCTCTTCTCCAACGAGTACGAGAAGGGCCTCATCGAGACCAAGACCGGCCTGAGCGACGGCGAGATCCTCGCCAAGGTCGGCCACCGCGTCACCACCCTCGGCGCGCGGGGCGTGCGCATCGAGCGGGTCGGCGAGGACCCGATCGAGGTCGGCTGCCCGGACGAGGAGCGCAAGGCCGACCCCACGGGCGTCGGCGACGCCTTCCGCGCGGGGTTCCTCTCGGGCCTGGCGTGGGGCGTCTCGCTGGAGCGCGCCGCGCAGGTCGGCTGCATGCTGGCGACGCTCGTCATCGAGACCGTGGGCACGCAGGAGTACCAGCTGCGCCGGGCGCACTTCATGGACCGGTTCACGAAGGCGTACGGGGACGACGCGGCCCGGGAGGTCCGGGCGCACCTCGGCTGAGTCAGCTCACCCGGCGTACCACGTACGCCGTACCCCGTTGCGCCGGTTCCTCTCCGACGTACTCCTGCCCCCGCATCTCGCACCACGCCGGGATGTCCAGGCGGGCCGCCTCGTCGTCGGAGAGGACCCGGACCGTGCCGCCCACCGGCACGTCCCCGATCACCTTGGCCAGCTCGATGACCGGGATCGGGCAGCGCTTGCCGAGCGAGTCGACGACCAGCTCCCGCGCCCGCACCTGCGTCGCGGGAGCCGGTGCCCCCAGCTTCTCCCGGACCCCTGCCACCGTCCCCGGCAGCACCTCCAGGAACCGCTCCACGTCCTCCCCGGCCACCCCGGCCGGCAGCGACACCCGGACATTGCCCTCGCTCAGCACCCCCATCGCCTTCAGCACATGGCTGGGCGTCAGCGTGCTGCTCGTGCAGGACGAGCCGGACGAGACGGAGAAGCCCTCCCGGTCCAGCTCGTGCAGCAGCGCCTCTCCGTCGACATAGAGACAGGAGAAGGTGACGATCCCGGGCAGCCGGCGCTCGGGGTCGCCCACGACCTCCACGTCCGCCACCAGCTCCGGCACCCGCGCCCGGATCCGCGCCGTCAGCTCCCGCAGCCGTACCGCCTCCTGGGCCGCCTCGGCGCGCACCGCCCGCAGCGACGCCACGGCGGCCACGATGGCCGGAAGGTTCTCGAACCCGGGGGCCCGCCCCGACTCCCGTTCGTCCACCGGCCCTTGGGCCGCGAACCGCACGCCCTTGCGTACGACGAGCAGCCCGACCCCGGACGGCCCGCCCCACTTGTGCGCACTGCCCGTGAGCAACGACCAGTCACCCTCGACCGGCCCCCACCCCAGCGACTGCGCCGCGTCCACCAGCAGCGGCACCCCGGCCGCCCGGCACGCCTCGGCCACCTCGGCCACCGGCTGCACGGTGCCCACCTCGTGGTTGGCCGACTGCAGACAGGCCAGCGCGGTGTCCTGCCGGAGCTCGGCGGCGTAGGCCGAGGGATCCACCGCTCCCGCCCGGTTGACGCCCACTCGGGTGACCGTGCCGCCGGCCGCCTCGTGCGTTTCGGCGCAATGGAGTACGGAGGAGTGCTCGACGGCTGACACGATCAGGTGACGCCCGACCCGCCGCCGCCCCGCCAACGCCCCCGCGATCCCCGTGTGCACGGCCCGGGTCCCGGAGGAGGTGAACACCACCTCGTCCGCCCGGCACCCCACAGCCTCAGCAGCCGCCTCACGAGCCGCATCCAGCAGCATCCGCGCCTTGCGTCCCTCCCGGTACAGCCGAGCGGGATCGGCCCACCCGTCATCCAGAGAGGCCAACAGCGCCTGACGGGCGACAGGGTGAAGGGGAGCGGCGGAGGCAGCGTCGAAGTAGGACACACAACAACGGTAGAACGTGCCCGCCCTGCAACTCCCCAAGGGGCGCGGGGCCGTGTCCGACATGCGGCTCCGCCGCGTGGGCGCGACCAGCCACAACCCACCCGCACCCGCAGCGCAAACTGCGACAACCCGAGCTATTAGGCGCCCATTCCCACTCCTACGGAGTGAGACGCGGCGCGTATGCCCCCCTCCCCGCGAACCCCCGGAGAGCGTCGGCTAGGGTTTGGTCCGCATAAACATCCAAACCCCTGCCCGACGCAGGGCGGCGACCGACCAGCGAGAAGGCAGGCCGCAGCCAACCGCGCGGGCGAGACTCTCGGGAAGGCGCTACGTGAGTCCCAACGGCTCCGACCGCTCGCCGCGGCGCCCGATGCGGCGGAAGCTGCTGCAGGCACTGACCGCGGGCCTGGTCCTGGCGACCGCAACCGGTTGCACATACAAGGACTTCCCCCGCCTTGGCATGCCCACCCCGACCACGGAAGAGGCTCCGCGGATCCTCTCCCTGTGGCAGGGCTCCTGGGCTGCCGCGCTCGCCACCGGCGTGCTGGTGTGGGGCCTGATCCTGTGGAGCGTCATCTTCCACCGGCGCAGCCGTACCAAGGTCGAGGTCCCCCGGCAGACCCGGTACAACATGCCGATCGAGGCCCTCTACACAGTGGTCCCGATCATCATCATCTCGGTGCTCTTCTACTTCACGGCCCGGGACGAATCGAAGCTCCTCAGCCTCACCGACAAGAAGCCCGACGTCACGGTCAACGTGGTCGGCTTCCAGTGGAGCTGGGGCTTCAACTACGTCGAGAACGTCCCCGGTTCCACGGGTGACGCCAAGACCGACAAGAACCTGGCCGCCATTCCGGACCGGTTCCTGAAGGAGTTCCCGGCGAACGCCGGTGGCGTCTACGACGTCGGCACGCCGGGCACGCGGAACCCGCAGACCGGCAACCCCGGTCCGACCCTGTGGCTCCCCAAGGGCAAGACCGTCCGCTTCATCCTCACCTCGCGTGACGTCATCCACTCCTTCTGGGTGGTGCCGTTCCTGATGAAGCAGGACGTCATCCCGGGCCACACCAACGCCTTCCAGGTGACCCCCAACCGTGAGGGCACCTTCCTCGGCAAGTGCGCGGAGCTCTGCGGTGTCGACCACTCCCGGATGCTGTTCAACGTGAAGGTCGTCTCCCCGAAGCGGTACGAGCAGCACCTCAAGGACCTCGCCAAGAAGGGGCAGACCGGTTACATTCCCGCCGGCATCGCGCAGACGAGCCACGAGAAGAACCGGGAGACGAACAACCTGTGAGCATCCTCAACGAACCCCAGGGTGCCGCGGCAGCTGAGGCCTCGTACGAGAACGAGCTGCCGGTCAGGCGCAAGCAGCCCGGCAACGTCGTGGTGAAGTGGCTGACGACCACCGACCACAAGACGATCGGAACGCTGTACCTCGTCACGTCGTTCGCGTTCTTCCTGATCGGCGGCGTGATGGCGCTCCTCATGCGCGCCGAGCTGGCCCGGCCGGGCCTGCAGATCATGTCGAACGAGCAGTTCAACCAGGCGTTCACGATGCACGGCACCGTGATGCTGCTGATGTTCGCGACGCCGCTGTTCGCCGGCTTCGCGAACTGGATCATGCCGCTTCAGATCGGTGCGCCGGACGTGGCGTTCCCGCGGCTGAACATGTTCGCCTACTGGCTCTACCTGTTCGGCTCGACGATCGCGGTGGGCGGCTTCGTCACCCCGCAGGGTGCGGCCGACTTCGGCTGGTTCGCCTACTCCCCGCTGTCGGACGCGGTCCGCAGCCCGGGTATCGGCTCCGACATGTGGATCATGGGTCTGGCCTTCTCCGGCTTCGGCACGATCCTCGGCTCGGTCAACTTCATCACCACGATCATCTGCATGCGCGCGCCGGGCATGACCATGTTCCGCATGCCGATCTTCACCTGGAACGTGCTGCTGACCGGTGTGCTGGTCCTGCTCGCCTTCCCGGTGCTGGCCGCCGCGCTGTTCGCCCTGGAGGCGGACCGCAAGTTCGGTGCCCATGTGTTCGACCCGGCCAACGGCGGCTCACTGCTGTGGCAACACCTCTTCTGGTTCTTCGGCCATCCAGAGGTGTACATCATCGCCCTGCCGTTCTTCGGCATCATCAGTGAAGTCATCCCGGTCTTCAGCCGCCGCCCGATCTTCGGTTACATGAACCTGATCGCGGCCACCATCGCGATCGCGGGTCTGTCGGTGACCGTGTGGGCGCACCACATGTACGTCACCGGTGGCGTGCTGCTGCCGTTCTTCTCCTTCATGACGTTCCTGATCGCGGTCCCGACCGGTGTGAAGATCTTCAACTGGATCGGCACCATGTGGAAGGGCTCGCTGTCCTTCGAGACGCCGATGCTGTGGGCGATGGGCTTCCTCATCACCTTCACCTTCGGTGGTCTGACCGGTGTCATCCTGGCCTCGCCGCCGATGGACTTCCACGTCTCCGACTCGTACTTCGTGGTGGCCCACTTCCACTACGTGGTGTTCGGTACGGTCGTGTTCGCGATGTTCTCCGGCTTCCACTTCTGGTGGCCGAAGATGACCGGCAAGATGCTCGACGAGCGCCTCGGCAAGATCACGTTCTGGACGCTGTTCTTCGGTTTCCACGGCACCTTCCTGGTCCAGCACTGGCTGGGTGCCGAGGGCATGCCGCGTCGTTACGCCGACTACCTGGCGGCCGACGGCTTCACCGCCCTGAACACGGTCTCCTCGATCAGCTCGTTCGTGCTCGGCATGTCGATCCTGCCGTTCCTCTACAACGTGTGGAAGACGGCCAAGTACGGCAAGCCGGTCGGCGTGGACGACCCGTGGGGCTACGGCCGCTCGCTGGAGTGGGCGACCTCTTGCCCGCCGCCGCGGCACAACTTCCTCACCCTGCCGCGGATCCGCAGCGAATCCCCGGCGTTCGACCTGCACCACCCGCAGCTGGCTGTGCTTGAGCAGCAGGCCTTCGCCGGTGACGCACTTACGGGCGGCAAGGAGGCCGGCAAGTGAAGATCCAGGGCCGGATGTTCATGTGGCTGAGCGCCTTCATCCTGATCATGGCCGTCGTGTACGGCGTGTGGTCGAAGGAGCCGGCCGGTACCACTGCGCTCTTCCTGGCCTTCGGCCTGTCCATCATGATCGGCTTCTACCTGGGCTTCACGGCCCGGCGGGTCGACGCGGGTGCACAGGACGACAAGGAGGCCGACGTCGCGGACGACGCGGGCGAGCTGGGCTTCTTCAGCCCGCACAGCTGGCAGCCGCTCATGCTGGGCTTCGGCGGTGCGATCGCCTTCCTCAGCGTCGCGGTCGGCTGGTGGCTGATCTACTTCTCCGCCCCGTTCATCGTGATGGGCCTGTTCGGCTGGGTGTTCGAGTACTACCACGGTGAGAACCGCACCCAGTAGCACATCCGGCAGCGGGTGACACGCGCCGAGCGCACCAAGAGCCCGGACTCTCCTGAGGGAGCGTCCGGGCTCTTGCCGTTTCCGGGCTCTTGCCGCTTCCAGCCTCTGCCGTCGCCAGCCCTTTGCCGCAGCGCCCGTCCCTCGTTCGGGTTACATGACGCGCTCATAATGTCAGCGGCTCATAGCGTGATCATATGAACCACTCTCCGCGGACCCGCACCGTCGTCAGCTGCACCCTGCTGGTGACCGCCCTCGGCGCGGGCGTCACCGCCTGCGGTTCGGACGGCAATCCCCTGTCGGCCAAGCCGTACGACGCAGCGGGCCAGATCTCGTTCAACGGCCCCACCGGTGCGGGGAAGCGGGCCGACCCGGACAAGCCCCTGGAGATCACCTCCGACGGTGACGGCCGTATCACGGACGTCACCGCCCAGGACGCCACAGGGCGCTATGTGGCGGGCGAACTCTCCGCCGACGGCAGCCAGTGGCACAGCACCTCCCCGCTGGCCGCCAACGCCCATTACACGGTCCGGGTGAGCACGGAGGACGACGATGGTGCCCCCGGCCGTGAGGTCCTCAGCTTCGACACCAGCATGCCGACCGCCAAGAAGCGCCTGAACGTCACGTTCGGGCCGGACGCGGGCCAGTACGGCGTCGGACAGCCCATCACCGCCCAACTGGACCAGGAAATCAAGGGCAAGGCGCAGCGGGCCGTCGTGGAACGCGCCCTGAGGGTGGACTCGACGCCGGCCGTGGAGGGCTCCTGGTACTGGGTGAGCGACAAGGAACTCCACTACCGGCCCCAGGAGTACTGGCCCACCCACGCGACCATCCAGGTGCACAGCAACCTGGACGGCATCAAAATCAGCGACCGGCTGTGGGGCGGCGCCTCCAAGCCGCTGAAGCTCACCACGGGCGACAAGATCGTGGCCGTCACGGACGCCTCGGCGCACAAGATGACGGTCTACAAGGACGACGAGGCGATCAGGCAGCTCCCCGTCACCACCGGCAAGCCCGGCTTCGAGACCCGCAACGGCGTCAAGGTGGTCCTGGCCAAGCAGTACTTCGTACGCATGCGCAGCACCACGATCGGCATTGCGGAGGGCAGCTCCGACTCCTACGACCTGCCGGTCTACTACGCCAGCCGGGTCACCTGGTCCGGCGAGTTCGTGCACGCCGCCCCCTGGTCCACCGGCGCCCAGGGCTACGCGAACGTCAGCCACGGCTGCACGGGCATGAGCACCGAGAACGCCAGATGGTTCTTCAACACCATCCATGAGGGTGACATCGTCAAGGTCGTCAACTCCAACGGCGACCCCATGGAGCCCTTCGGCAACGGCTTCGGCGACTGGAACGTCGACTGGAAGAAGTGGCGCTCCGGCTCGGCCCTCGTCAACGGCCAACCGGACGGCTCGGCCTCGACGGACGCGCTGCGCCTCCAGCCGGCAGCGCTGTAGCAGGCTGAGGGGCGCGAGGAACGAACCCCCGCGCCCCGAGCTGTCAGGCGCTCAGCAACCGCTGCTGACGCAGCAGGGAAGCCAGCGCAGAGGCGAACTCGACCGGATCCACCGGCAGGGTGACCGCCGCGTCGGCCCGGCTCCACGTGGCGAGCCAGGCATCCTGCGGCCGGCCGATGAGCAGAAGCACCGGCGGGCAGTTGAACACCTCGTCCTTGATCTGCCGGCACACCCCCATGCCCCCCATGGGCACGGCCTCGCCGTCCAGGACGCAGACGTCGATGCCGCCCTTCTCCAGCTCCCTGACGACGGCGCCCGGAGTCGCGCACTCCACGAACTCGACCTGGGGCACGTCCGGTGCGGGCCTGCGCCCGGTGGCCAGCCGTACCTGTTCGCGGGTGTTGGAGTCGTCGCTGTAGACCAGCACAGTGGCGGTCGGCTGCATTGTTCCTCCGAGACGTCAGCGTCGTACGGACAGGGCCGTTTGGGGCGGATGTTACTCCCATGAACACCACGTCAACACCGGTTCGGACGGCAGCAACACTCCGAACGGCACCCCCCGGAGTGAGCGCGAGATAAGCGACCGACATAATGTCGGTCGTGGCGACAGCAACGACAGTAGAAACCGGGCACGCGCACCCGTCGGTCAACAGGCCGAACCTCACCAGCGTCGGAACCATCATCTGGCTGAGTTCCGAGCTGATGTTCTTCGCGGCCCTCTTCGCGATGTACTTCACCCTCCGATCGGTGACCGGACCGGATCACTGGAAGGAGATGGCGCACGCGCTCAACGTGCCCTTCTCCGCGACGAACACCACGATCCTGGTGCTCTCCTCCCTCACCTGCCAGCTCGGCGTGTTCGCGGCCGAGCGCGGTGACGTGAAGAAGCTCCGTGGCTGGTTCATCCTCACCTTCGTCATGGGTGCCATCTTCGTCGGCGGTCAGATCTACGAGTACACGGAGCTGGTGAAGAAGGACGGGATCTCCCTGTCCTCCGACCCGTACGGCTCGGTGTTCTACCTGACCACCGGCTTCCACGGCCTGCACGTGACGGGCGGTCTGATCGCCTTCCTGCTGGTCCTCGGCCGCACCTACATGGCCAAGAGGTTCACGCACGAGCAGGCGACCGCCGCCATCGTCGTGTCCTACTACTGGCACTTCGTCGACGTGGTCTGGATCGGCCTCTTCGCCACGATCTACCTGATCAAGTAAGTCGGCGGGCCGCAGACGGCCACCGATCCATTCCAGAAGCATCGACGCAGAAGATCCTGACACCGGGGTAATCCGTGAAAAAGCTCTCCGCACGACGACGCCATCCGCTGGCGGCGGTCGTCGTCCTACTCTTCGCGCTGGCGGCCACTGGGGGGCTGTACGCCGCGTTCGCACCCGCGGGCAAGGCGCAGGCCGATGAAACCGCCCAGTCCCTGACGATCAAGGAGGGCAAGAAGCTCTACCAGGTCGGCTGCGCCAGCTGCCACGGCACCGGTGGCCAGGGCTCCTCCGACGGGCCGAGCCTGGTCGGTGTGGGTGCTGCGGCGGTCGACTTCCAGGTCGGCACCGGCCGTATGCCCGCGGCCACCTCGCAGGGCGCCCAGATCCCGCGCAAGAAGCCCGTGTACACGCAGGCCCAGATCGACCAGCTCGCCGCGTACATCGCGTCGCTGGGCGCCGGCCCGAGCGTGCCGACGAAGGCGCAGTACGGCCCGGACGGCGCGGACATCGGCAAGGGTGGCGAACTGTTCCGCACCAACTGCGCGCAGTGCCACAACTTCACCGGCAAGGGTGGTGCCCTCACCAAGGGCAAGTTCGCGCCGAGCCTTGAGGGCGTCGACCCGAAGCACATCTACGAGGCCATGCAGACGGGCCCGCAGAACATGCCGTCCTTCCCGGACACCACGCTGTCCTCGAAGAACAAGAAGGACATCATCGCGTACCTGAACGCGGTCAACGGCGACAAGACGGAGAACCCTGGCGGTCTGGAGCTGGGCGGCATCGGGCCGGTCAGCGAGGGTCTGTTCGCCTGGATCTTCGGTCTCGGCGCGCTGATCGCGGTCGCCGTGTGGATCGCCGCTCGGACCGCAAAGGCCAAGAAGTCATGAGTAGCAAAGACATTCCAGAAGAGAACCTGCCCGCTGAGCAGGACCACGCGCACGCTGCGGTAACCGTCGCGGACGAGGAGAACCCGTTCGCGGACCCGGGCCTGCCGCCGCACGAGCACCGGATCCAGGACATCGACGAGCGGGCCGCCAAGCGGTCCGAGCGCACGGTCGCCATGCTGTTCACGCTGGCGATGATCGGCACGGTCGGCTTCATCGCCGCGTACGTGGGGATCCCGAAGGACAAGTCGATCTTCGTGTTCCCGATCGGTCACCTCAGCGCGATGAACTTCGCGCTGGGTCTGACCCTGGGCCTGTCGCTGTTCTGCACCGGCGCGGCTGCGGTCCACTGGGCCCGCACGCTGATGTCCGACGTGGAGATCACCGACCAGCGGCACGCGATCGAGGCCGATCCCGAGACGCGGGCCAAGATCATCGAGGACTTCCAGCTGGGCACCCAGGAGTCGGGTCTCGGCCGGCGCAAGCTGATCCGCAACACGATGATCGGCGCGCTGTCCGTGGTTCCGCTCGCCGGTGTCGTGCTGCTGCGCGACCTCGGTCCGCTGCCCGGCACCTCCCTGCGCCACACGCTGTGGGCGAAGGGCAAGCTCCTCGTCAACATGAACACCAACGAGCCGCTGCGTCCCGAGGACGTCGCCGTCGGTTCGCTGACCTTCGCCAAGCCCGAGGGCCTGGAGGAGACCGACGAGGACTTCCAGAACCAGATCGCGAAGGCGGCCCTGATGATCGTCCGGCTGCAGCCGGAGAACATCAAGGACAAGCGGGAACTCGACTGGTCGCACGAGGGCATCGTCGCCTTCTCGAAGATCTGCACCCACGTCGGCTGCCCGATCTCGCTGTACGAGCAGCAGACGCACCACGTGCTGTGCCCGTGCCACCAGTCCACCTTCGACCTTTCCGACGGGGCCCGAGTCATCTTCGGTCCCGCCGGTCACGCCCTGCCGCAGCTGCGCATCGGCGTGAACGACGAGGGTTACCTCCAGGCGCTCGGCGACTTCGAGGAGCCGGTCGGTCCTGCATTCTGGGAGCGCGGATGAGTACTACCACCACTGAGTCTTCGCGCGGGAAGGCCTCGGGCGGCCAGCGCGTCGCCGACTGGGTCGACGGCCGCGTCGGGCTCTACACCCTGGCCCGCAGCAACATGCGGAAGGTCTTCCCCGACCACTGGTCGTTCATGTTGGGTGAGGTCTGCCTCTACAGCTTCACCATCATCATCCTCACGGGCGTCTACCTGACCCTGTTCTTCCACCCGTCGATGAACGAGGTGGTCTACCACGGCTCGTACGTGCCGCTGCAGGGTCAGCTGATGTCGGAGGCGTTCAGCTCGACGCTGCACATCTCCTTCGATGTGCGCGGTGGTCTGCTCGTCCGGCAGATCCACCACTGGTCCGCGCTGATCTTCCTCGCCGGCATGTTCGTGCACATGATGCGCGTCTTCTTCACCGGCGCGTTCCGCAAGCCGCGTGAGGTCAACTGGCTGTTCGGCTTCACGCTGTTCGTCTGCGGCATGTTCACCGGCTTCACCGGTTACTCGCTCCCGGACGACCTGCTCTCCGGCACCGGTGTCCGCTTCATGGAGGGCGCGATCCTGTCCGTGCCGATCGTCGGCACGTACCTGTCGTACTTCCTCTACGGCGGCGAGTTCCCGGGCCACGACTTCGTGGGGCGGTTCTACTCGATCCACATCCTGCTGCTGCCGGGCATCATGCTCGGCCTCGTGGCGGCGCACCTGATCCTGGTCTTCTACCACAAGCACACGCAGTACGCGGGTCCGGGCCGCAGCGAGAAGAACGTCGTCGGCATGCCGCTGCTGCCGGTCTACACGGCCAAGGCCGGAGGCTTCTTCTTCCTGGTCTTCGGTGTCATCGCGGGCATCGCCGCGGTCGCGCAGATCAACCCGATCTGGGCCATGGGCCCCTACCGTCCGGACCAGGTGTCCACCGGCGCCCAGCCCGACTGGTACATGGGCTTCGCCGAGGGTCTGATCCGCTTCATGCCGGGCTGGGAGATCAACCTGTGGGGCCACACGCTCGTCCTGGGCGTGTTCATCCCGCTGGTCCTCTTCCCGCTGGTCCTGGCGGCGATCGCGGTCTACCCGTTCATCGAGTCCTGGCTCACCGGCGACAAGCGCGAGCACCACATCCTGGACCGCCCGCGCAACGCGCCGACGCGCACCGCCTTCGGTGTCGCCTGGGTCACGATCTACATGATCACGCTGGTCGGCGGTGGCAACGACCTGTGGGCCACCCACCTCGACCTGTCGATCAACGCCGTCACCTGGTTCGTCCGGATCGGCTTCTTCGTCGGACCGGTCATCGCGTTCCTCCTCACCAAGCGGATCTGCCTCGGTCTGCAGCGCCGCGACCGCGAGAAGGTGCTGCACGGCCGCGAGACCGGCATCATCAAGCGCCTGCCGCACGGTGAGTTCATCGAGGTGCACGAGCCGCTCAGCCAGGAGCAGCTGCACACGCTCACGGCGCACGAGCAGTACAAGCCGCTCGCGCTCGGCCCGACGGTCGACAAGAACGGTGTCGAGCGGAAGGTGAAGGGGTCCGAGAAGCTGCGCGTCAAGCTCAGCAACGCCTACTACGGCGAGGACAACCAGATCGAGAAGCCGACTGTCGAGGAATACAAGGAGATCACGGCCGGTCACGGCCACCACTGATCCCCGCGTCGCCACGCCACGGTGAAGGGCCCCGTCCGCAACACGGACGGGGCCCTTCGCTGTGCTCGAGGATCGATAGGGTGGGAGTACAACTTTGTACGACCCTGTACTGGTACTCACTAGGAGCGGCTGATGAGCGCTGTGACCCCCGCTGGAGGCGACACCGCGGCGGGCCGTTCCTGGCCCGCCCTGCTGAACGGCCTGCTCGACGGCCGGGACCTGAGTGCCGACGACACCGCGTGGGCGATGGACCGGATCATGCGCGGTGAGGCGACCGACGCGCAGATCGCCGGGTTCGCCGTGGCACTGCGGGCCAAGGGACAGACGGTGCAGGAGATCACCGGCCTGGTCCGGACGATGTATGCGCACGCGAACGTGATCGAGGTGCCCGGCCGGACGGTCGACATCGTCGGCACGGGCGGCGACGGAGCCAAGACGGTGAACATCTCCACGATGTCCGCCCTCGTCGTCGCCGGCACGGGCGCGAAGGTCGTCAAGCACGGCAATCGGGCCGCGTCCTCGGCATCGGGGTCGTCCGACGTCCTGGAGCGGCTGGGCGTCAACCTCGACCTGACCCCGAAGCGGGTGGCGGAGGTCGCCGAGGCGGCCGGCATCACCTTCTGCTTCGCGGTGAAGTTCCACCCGGCACTGCGTCATGTGGGCGCGGCGCGCGGACAGTTGGGCATCCGGACCGTGTTCAACCTGCTCGGTCCGCTGACCAATCCGGCGAAGGTGAAGGCACAGGCGGTGGGGGTCGCCGTCGCCCGTGAGGCACCGATCGTCGCGGGGGTGCTCGCCGAGCGCGGCAACTCCTCCCTGGTCTTCCGCGGCGACGACGGCCTCGACGAGCTGACCACCACCTCCACCTCGCACGTCTGGGTCGTCCGGGACGGCAAGGTCTCCGAGCAGTCCTTCGACCCGCGGGACGTCGGCATCGAGCTGGTCCCCGTGTCCGCGCTCCAGGGCGGCGACCCGGCGTACAACGCCGACGTCGCCCGCCGGCTGCTGGACGGCGAGCGGGGCCCCGTACGCGACGCCGTCCTGCTGAACTCGGCGGCGGCCCTGGTCGCCCTGAACCCGACGGACGCCCCGCTGGCCGAGCAGCTCCGGGCCGGCATGGACAAGGCGGCGGAGTCGATCGACTCCGGGGCGGCCAAGCGGGTGCTGGAGCGCTGGGTGTCCGCCAGCAACGCCTAGGCCCGGTCGTCCACCGAGTTCCATATGTCGTCCCGCGATCCGGACACGGGTTGCGGGACGACGATCATTTCCCGTACGTTCCTGTACCAGGTCATGAGTGACAGTCATGAGGCCCCGGCCGACTGTCCGGCAACCCTCCGTCCGTGGCGGGGTGCCCCGGGTGAAGACCAGGTCGTAGGCAGTGAGGTCTACGGCAAGCGCGGACCCCTCGCACGCTTTCGACAAGTGTGGGGCCAGGGGTCCTGGTCATCGAGGGAGCCTTCCGTGAGCAAGCGAATGCGATAGGGCCGCCGAGCCCCGCCTCCGCATCCCCTTTTTCTCTTTCCGGCCCGTCTCTCACGGGCTCTTCTCGCCTGCCTCTCACGGGAGTTCGCCATGTCCGTCTCCACCGCTGCCGCCGACCAGTCTGTTTGTGCCCCTCTGCCTGTTCTGGGCCGGGATGTCACCGTCCCGCTCGTCACGGGCGGCGAAGTCACCTACGCGGCGCTCGACTACGCGGCCAGCGCCCCCGCCCTCCAGCGCGTCTGGGACGACGTGGCGGCCTACGCGCCCTACTACGGCAGTGTCCACCGCGGCGCCGGCTACCTCTCCCAGCTCTCCACGGACCTGTTCGAGAACGCCCGCAAGACCGTCGCCGAGTTCCTCGACTGCCGCGAGACCGACCAGGTGATCTTCACCCGTTCGACCACGGACTCCCTGAACCTCCTGGCCCGCACGCTCCCCGCCGACTGCCAGGTCTTCGTCTTCGAGACCGAGCACCACGCCTCCCTGCTGCCCTGGCAGGACGCGCAGGTCACCTACCTCAACGCCCCGCGCACCCCGCGGCAGGCCGTCGAGACCCTGGAGCGGGCCCTGGCCGACCGGGACCCCTACGGCCCGGCCCTGGTATGCGTCACCGGCGCCTCCAACGTCACCGGCGAGCTGTGGCCGGTGCGCGAGCTGGCCGCCGCCGCCCACACCCACGGCGCCCGGATCGTCCTGGACGCCGCCCAGCTGGCCCCCCACCACCCGCTGAGCGTCCGTGACCTGGACGTCGACTGGGTCGCCTTCTCCGGCCACAAGCTGTACGCCCCCTTCGGCTCCGGCGTCCTGGCCGGCCGCGCCGACTGGCTCCGGGCCGCCGAGCCGTACCTCGCGGGCGGGGGCGCCAGCCGCAAGGTCACCCGGCGCCAGGACGGCGGTGTGGACGTGGAGTGGCACGAGAGCGCCGCCCGGCACGAGGCGGGCTCCCCGAACGTCATCGGTGCCTACTCCATCGCGTCGGCCTGCAAGGCGCTCACCGAGGCCGGCTGGGACACCCTGGTCGCCCGTGAGCAGGACCTGATCGCCCGGGTCCGTGCGGGCCTCGCGGAGGTCCCGCAGGTGAGGGTGCTGTCCCTCTTCGGTGACGACGCCCCGCGCGTGGGCGTGCTCTCCTTCGTCGTCGACGGCTGGAACAGCTCCCACTTCGCCGCCGCGCTCTCCGCCGAGTACGGCATCGGCGTCCGCGACGGCCTCTTCTGCGCCCACCCGCTCGTCCGCACCCTGCTGGGCAGCGACCCGCAGACCCAGGGCGAGTGCGGCGCGCCGGAAGCCGCACCCGGCGAGAAGTCCCTCAACGCCATCCGTGTCAGCTTCGGCGCGGGCACCCCCGACGAACACGTCGAGCGCTTCGTCACCGCGGTGAAGGAACTGATCACCGAGGGCGCGCAGTGGACGTACCGGACCCAGGAGGGCCGCTGCGTACCGGCGGTGTGAGTTTCCCAGTGCCTGGTGAGGCGGTGTTCAGACGGTCAGGACTCCAGTCCGATCGAGAACGCCGCCTCAAGGTCGTGCTGCGAATACGTCCGGAACGCAACGTGCGTGTCCGTGGCCTCGACCCCCGGAATCTTGCTGATCCGCCCGGGAATCACCTCGGCCAGATCCTCGTGCTCCCGCACCCGCACCATGGCGATGAGATCGTACGTACCGGTGACGGAGAACACCTCGCTCACCGAATCCAGCGAAGCGACCTGCTCCGCGATCTCCGGGATCCGGTCCACGCTGGTCTTGATCAGAACGATCGCGGTGATCACGGTTGTTTCTCTCCCTCGGTGACCGGAGCTGGGGTGGCTTTCACTCTAGTCCCACGTCCGTAGCGCACCCACGCATAGACGAACCCCAGACCGAAGCCGACCAGGTGCGCCAGGTACGCCACCCCCGGCCCCTGCGTGGAGTGCCCCGCCGCCGCCCACTGCAGCGCCGCCCAGAACGGCAGCACGATCCACGCGGGGAACCGCATCGGCAGGAAGAACAGGAAAGGGAGCAGACTGGTGACGCGGGCGCGCGGGAACAGGTACAGAAACGCTCCGAGGACCGCCGAGATCGCTCCGGAGGCGCCGACCAGCGACTGTCCGGAGGTGGCGTTGGCGGCGGCGTACCCGAGCAGCGCCAGGTAGCCGCAGCCGACGTAGAACAGGGTGAACTCGACGCGGCCCATGCGCTCCTCGGTCAGTGCGCCGAAGACGAAGAGGAACAGCATGTTGCCGAGCAGATGCACCCAGCTGCCGTGCACGAACAGTGCCGTGGCCGGGGTGAGGGCCTCCCGGGCGGGCCCCTCGAACAGGTCGGAGGGGACCACGCCCCAGTGCCGGAAGTACGCCCGTTGCGCGGCGAACAGCGCGTCCCCTGTGCCGTACGCCCCGGTGAGCCCGGAGGCCGGTCCCAGTATGAAGATCAGGCCGCACAGGGCGATGAGGCCGTACGTCATGGGTGCCGAGGCGCCCCGGACGGCCCTGAGGGTCCGGCCGGCCGCCGTGCTCCGGTTGCTGATCATGAACACAGAGCATGACGTAACGGGACGCAAGCTGGCAGACTGCCTCGCCGCCGCGATCGGACGGGCGACGAGTACCCGCCAGGCCGTAGGGTTACGAGCCACACGCGTCGGGCACCGGCGCGGAGCGAGACGAGCACCAGCACGAGAAGGAAGCGAACAGGCACGATGACGGTTCCCCTGCCGACCGCCACGACGCGATGGCGCTGCGTCCTCTGTGGCAACCTCACCCGGTTCGACGTGACCCGCTCGTCGAAGGTCGTCGAGTACGTCCACCTCGATCTGGCCGGTGAGCCGACGGTGGAGGAGCGCGAGGTGGTCAGTGAGACCATCGAGTCGGTGCGCTGCCGCTGGTGCAACGCGGTGGATCAGGTGGAACTCGTGGATCGGCCGGGTGCCGACTCCTGAGAGGGAGGCGGCCCCGTACAGGTATTGGGGTGTGACGGATGGTGGAGACCGCAGGCGGGGGGCCGGGCGACGGCACCGCTGAGGTGCTTGACCGTCCGCTGCCCGACGGTGTGCGCCGCCGGGTCGTGCAGATCGTCTCGGACGGCTTCGGCGGTCTGACGGTGACGGAACTGCCCGCCCAGCTCAGGCAGTACGCCCGTTTCGCCCCGAACCGGCGGGCCAAGTTCGCCGGGAACGCGATGGCGGCGGCGCTGGAGACCGACCCGCTGTTCCGGCAGCGGATCGGCGAGAAGTTCAGAGAGGCGCAGCCGGAACTCGCCGGCGCCCTCGACTCCGGCTCCCCGCCCCCGGCCGCGGACCCGCTCGACGTGGCGGCTGCGGCCTATGTGCTGCGCCCCACGGGCTGGGTGAAGCTCGTGACCGCGGCCGGCGAGGAGGCCCAGCGCGCGGACGCCGAGCGGGCCGACGAGGAGAGCCGGGCCGAGCTGGAGCGGCTGCGCGAGGAACTGGCGCACGCCCGCGAGCAGACGCGGACGGAGACCGAACGGCTGCGCGCCGAGCTGGAGTCGGCGAAGAAGGAAGCCGAATCGCTTCACCGCAAGCTGCGCGCCGCGCTCAGCGACGTCAAGCGCGGGGAGGCCGCGCTGCGCAAGCTGCAGGGCGAGACCGAGGCCGCACGGGCCGAGGGACAGGCGCAGATCTCGGCCGCCGAGAGCGAGACCCGGCGGCTCAAGGGCCGCCTCGGCGAGGCGGAAGCCGCTCTGGAGGCGACCCGCAAGGCGGCCCGCGAGGGCCGCAGCGTGGAGGACATGCGGGTGCGGCTGCTGCTGGACACCCTGCTGGACGCCACCCAGGGCCTGCGCCGGGAGCTGGCCCTGCCGCCGGTCTCCGTGCGCCCGGCCGAGACGGTCGACGCGGTCGAGCCGGGGCGGATGACCCCGAAGGACATCGCGACGCGGGCCCTGTCCGAGAACGACCCCGCGATCCTTGACCAGTTGCTCGCGCTGCCTCAGGCGCATCTGGTGGTCGACGGCTACAACGTCACCAAGACCGGCTATCCGCAGATGCCGCTGGAGAAGCAGCGGCTCAGGCTCCTCGGCCAGCTCTCGGCGCTCGCCGCCCAGACCGGCGCCGAGGTGACCTGTGTCTTCGACGGCGCCGAACTGGCCGCGCCGGTGCTGCTCGCGCCGCCGCGCGGAGTGCGCGTGCTGTTCTCCAAGCCGGGGGTCACCGCGGACGAGCTGATCCGGCAGCTGGTGCGCGCCGAGCCGCCCGGCCGTCCGGTCATCGTCGCCTCCACCGACCGCGAGGTGGCCGACGGCGTCGCGCGCGCCGGTGCCCGGCCCGTCGCCTCTGCGGTACTTCTGAAGCGACTGTCCTGAAGGTCCAATGGACATGCGTAATGCCCGAATTGACCGACCTCGTACGCAACATAGGGTCAATCGAGCATCACTGCACGTGTGTTGAGTGCAAAGAATGCATTGCGTCACGTGGTTTTTTGCGGCGGGGATTTGATCTGATCAGGAGGGGGTCACTAGGGTCGGGGCTCGAACCTCCGAACGGGTGATCACTCACAAGAAGGAGTTCGCCTCCGTGGCGTCCCACCGTCGACCCAAGCAGCCGAGCCGTACGCGCGTCACCGTGCTGACCACCGCAGCCGCCGCTGCCGTCGTTCTCAGCGCGAACGCCGCCAATGCCGCGCCGAGCGAGAAGCTCAGCAAGGACGAGGTGAAGGCGAAGGTCGACAAGCTCTACGAGCAGGCGGAGCAGGCCACCGAGAAGTACGACGGGGCCAAGGAGAAGCAGCAGAAGCTGCAGAAGGAAATCTCCACGATCCAGGACAACGTCGCCCGCGGTCAGGAAGACCTCAACAAGCTGCGCGACGGCCTGGGTTCGCTGGCCACCGCCCAGTACCGTTCCGGCGGCATCGACCCCTCGGTGCAGCTCTTCCTGTCCTCCAACCCGGACGACTACCTCGACAAGGCCTCCACGCTCGACCAGTTGAGCAGCCAGCAGGTCGAGGCCCTGAAGAAGATTCAGGACAAACAGCGCGAACTCGCCCAGGAGCGGGCCGAGGCCACCGAGAAGCTCAAGGACCTCGCGGCCACCCGCACCGAGCTGGGCAAGAAGAAGACGGAAGTCCAGGCCAAGCTCGCCGAGGCGCAGAAGCTGCTCAACTCCCTGACCGCCAAGGAGAAGGCGCAGCTCGCCGCCGAGCAGGAGCGCGCCAACCGCTCCTCCACCCAGCGGGTGAACCTCGGTGACGCCCCGCCCTCCTCCGGCCGCGCCGCCGCCGCGTTCGCCGCCGCCCAGAGCCAGATAGGCAAGCCGTACGTCTACGGCGCCACGGGCCCCAACGCCTTCGACTGCTCGGGCCTGACCTCCTGGGCCTACGCCCAGGCCGGCGTCTCCCTCCCGCGCACCTCCCAGGCCCAGGCCAACGCGGGCACGAGGATCTACAACCAGTCCGACCTCAAGGTCGGCGACCTGGTCATCTTCTTCGGCGACTACCACCACGTCGGCCTGTACGCGGGCAACGGCCAGGTGCTGCACGCCCCGCACACCGGTGCCGTGGTGCGCTACGAGGCGATGAGCGACATGACGTTCGAGTTCGGCGTCCGCATCCAGTGAAACGCTGACAGGGGGCGCCCGAACGGGCGAATCCTGACAAGCGAAACTGACTCCACGCCCCGCCCATGACCTGCGTCATAGGCGGGGCGTCACGTTTGCGTGGCCACCGAGGTCTTTGGCCGAGGCCCTTCCGCACGGCTACTGTCTGCCGCGTTTCCCCGGCGCCGGGGCCTCCCCGTCCCCAGGCGCCGGGGGAGCGGTACCTGTTGTCAGCGGAAGGACGTTGGCTTCCCGTGGGCTCTCATCGCCGCCGTGCACCCTCCGGGTTCGACCGGGGCGCCGCCGCCCTGTGCGTGCTGACGGCAGCCGCCGGCGCACTCGGCGCCGTACCGGCGACCGCCGCGCCGCACGCGGACGCCCGGGCCGAGGTGGACCGCCTCTACGAGCAGGCCGAGCAGGCGACCGAGGCCTACGACAAGGCCGCCGAGCGGGCCGGCACGCTGCGCCGCGAGGTGGGCTACGACCAGGACCACATCGCCCGCCAGCAGCAGCGCATCAACACCATGCGGGACCAGCTCGGTTCGCTGGCCGGCGCCCAGTACCGCGCCGGCGGCATCGACCCGGCCGTCGCCCTGCTGCTCAGCGGCGACCCCGCCGACTACCTCGACAAGGCGACCACCCTCGACCGCATCGGCGCCCACCAGGCCGGGCAGCTCCGGGAGTTGCAGTCCGCGATGCGCGAACTCGCCCAGGAGCGCAACGAGGCCGCAGGGAAACTCGCCGCGCTGGAGCGCAGCCGCAAGGCCGTCGCCGCGCACAAGCGGACCGTGGAGAAGAAGCTCGCCAGGGCCCGGCAGCTGCTCGACGCGATGACCGCCGCCGACCGCGCCGCCTGGGACCGCGCCTCCCGCGGCAGCCGCGACGGCCTGCCCGACCTCGGCGGTGCCGGCACCCCCGACGCCCGCGCCGCCGCCGCGCTGGCCGCCGCCCGCTCCGCCCTCGGCCGCCCCTACGTGTGGGGCGCCAACGGCCCCTCCGGCTTCGACTGCTCGGGCCTGATGCAGTGGGCGTACGCACACGCCGGCATCCACCTGCCGCGCACCTCGCAGGAGCAGCGCTACGCCGGCCACCGGATCCCGCTCTCCCAGGCACGCCCCGGCGACCTGGTCGTCTACCGATCCGACGCCAGCCACGTGGCGATGTACGTCGGCAACGGCCAGGTCATCCACGCGCCCTACCCGGGGGCTCCGGTGCGCTACGACCCGGTCGGGATGATGCCCGTCTCCTCGGTCACCCGTCCCTGAGCCGGGCCCGCGCGCCGTACGATCGGGAAATGGCTGTTCGCAGACGGGCCCGGCGGGCGTGGCGTACCGCGGCGGCGGGGCTCTGTCTGCTGCTCGTGCCGCCCCTGGCCGGCTGCGCCGGGCAGCGGGCGGACGCTTCGGCGCAGGCCCAGGTGCAGCGGGTGCTGGACCGCAGGTCGGCCGCGCTGCTGGACCACGACGAGACGGCGTACGCCGCGACCGGCATCCGGACCGAGTACACCCGGCTGCGCGCCCTCCCGCTGACCTCCTGGACCTACCGCGTCACCGGGCTGCGCGGCACCGGCTCCGGCGCCACCGCCGAGGCCGAGCTGCGCTATCGCGTCGCGGGCTACGACCAGGCTCCGGTCAGCGCCCGCCGCACCCTCACTCTGAGCCGCACCGCCGACGGCAAGTGGTACGTCACCGCCGACCGGCCCGCGCGGCGGGCCGGGCAGCAGCTGTGGGACCAGGGCACGGTGACCGCCGTCCGGGGCGCGCACAGCCTGGTCCTCGGTACCGGGCAGCGCGTCGGTGACCTGAGGGATTTCGTGCGGCTCGCCGACCGCGCGGTGCCGGCCGTGTCCCGGCGGTGGGGCACCGGCTGGACCCGGCGGGTCGTCCTCCTCGTGCCCCGCTCGCTGGAGGGCATGGCCGGCCTGCTCGGCGCGCCCGCCGCCAACTACCGGGGGATCGCCGCGGTCACCACGGGCGAGGGGGGCGGCTCCGGCAGGGCCCCCGCGGACCGGGTGATCGTCAACCCGGACGCGTACGGCGGTCTCGGCTCCCTCGGCAGGCAGGTCGTCATCACCCACGAGACGACCCATGTGGCCACCCGGGCGCAGACCACCGCCGCCACCCCGCTGTGGCTCTCCGAGGGGTACGCCGACTGGATCGGCTACCTGGACACCTCCCGCTCGCCCACCGAGATCGCGCCGGAACTCGCCCACGCGGTCGAGGACGGCCACCTGCCGTCGGCCCTCCCCGGCGACGAGGACTTCGGCTTCAGCGGGGCCCCGACCCGGCTGGCCGAGGCCTACGAGGGCGGCTGGCTGGCCTGCCGGATGATCGCCGACCAGTGGGGCCCGCCCCGGCTCGGCGCCTTCTACCGGGCCGTCGGCGCCCACAAGGAGCGGGCGGGCGCGGTTGCCGGGGCACTGAAGAAGGAGCTCGGCCTCACGCCGGAGGCGTTCACCGCGCGCTGGCGGCAGTACGTCAGGGCTCAGCTCGGCTGAGCGTGCCGATGGCCTCGCGCAGCCAGGCCCGCTCGGCCTCCCCGGTGGCGCGGGCCACCCGCAGCATGCCCTCGCGGAACAGGTCCCCGGCTTCCTCCGCACGCACCGGCGCACCGTCCCGGTAGAAGAAGCTCGCCGGGGTCTCCAGGAACGTCAGCCGCCGGCGCAGCACCGCGGCCTGTTCCGCGCGCTCGGGCAGGTGGTGCAGGAAAGCGAGCACGGTGTTGAAGCGGACGTGGTCGGTGATCTCGGCCGGCTTGGGGTTGCGCAGCCGCTCCAGCAGCTCCGTGCGGCCCTTCTCGGTCAGGGACAGCACCCGGCGAGGGGCGGCGCTCGCGCCTTCCTCGGTGCGCTGCTCCAGCTTGCCGGCGGCGACCAGCCGGTTGATGGCCGGATAGAGGGCACCGTCGCTGACCGGGCGGACATGACCGCTCAGCGCCTTGATGCGCTCCTTCAGCTCGTACCCGTGCAGCGGCTCGTCGGCGAGAAAGCCGAGGATCGACAGCTCCAGCACGCGGACTCCTCCTTGCAGCGGACGTGACGACCATGCTACCTCTTATCGAGCTACCTCTAAACGATGTAGCTCGATAAGAGGGGGTCTCGATGAACACTCACCGCAGGCAACTCGTCTCGCTCGCCCGGCCCGTCTACTTCTCGCTCCTGGCTTCGGTCGCCTCCGGGATCATCAACACCGTCTGGGTCTCCCGGCTCGGTGGTCCCGCCGTCGCCGCCGTGGCCGTCACGACCAACACCGAGAACGTGCTCCTCGGCGTCGCCCTGGTCTTCGCCTCCGGTACGACCGTGCTCGTCGCGCACGCCAGGGGAGCCCGCGATCCCGGGGCCGTACGGGCCGCCGTGCGCGGCGGCTGGGCCCTGTTCGGGCTGGTCGCCCCGGCGGTCGTGGCCGCCGGCCTGCTGCTGCGTGAGCCACTGGCCGGGCTGGTGCTCGGGGGCGACGACCCGGCGGCCCTGCGCCTCGCCACCGCCTACTTCGCGATCTCCCTGCCGGGCATGGCCGTCTTCTTCGCCCAGCAGCTCGTCGACGGCATCCTCAAAGGCACCGGCGACACCCGGACCCCGATGCGGCTCGCGCTGCTGGCCAACGGGCTGATCCTGCTGTGCGACCCCCTCCTGATCCACCTCTACGGCGTCCGGGGCGCCGCCGCCTCCACCGTGCTGTGCCGCGGTGCGGCCCTCGCGGTCGGGCTGCGGGTGCTGCGCCGGAACGCCTCGCTGCGGTGGGCCGCCGACGCGCGGCCGGCGGAGTCCGCCGGCGCGGCCCTGCGGCGGACCCTGCGCACCGGGCTGCCCATGTCCGCCGACTTCACCGTGCGCCAGGGCGGGGCCCTGGTGCTGGTGGCGATCGTGGCGCGGCTCGGAGTGGCCGCGGTGGCCGCCTACGCGATCGCCTACAAGGTCATGTACGTCGCCACCATGGCCTTCTACTCGGTACGGCAGGCCGCCGCGATCCACACCGCCCACACCCGGGGCGCCGGTGTGGACGCGCGCCGGGACATCGGACGGCAGGCGGTGCTCGTCTCCGGGACGCTGGGTCTCGTGGCGGCGGCCCTCTTCGCCGCCTGCGCCCCCTGGATCATGGCCGCCTTCGGAGCCGGGCCCGCCGTCGCCCACCAGGGCGTGCTGTTCCTGCGCTGCATCGGCCCCTACCTGCTGCTGATGGCGTGCTTCATCGCGCTCGGCGGCGTCTTCGAGGGCAGCGGGTCGGCGCCCGCGCTGCTGCGGGTGACCCTGCTCGGCACCGCCGTCCAGGTCCCGCTGGCCTACGCCCTGTCCGGCCTCGGCCTGCCCGGCATCTGCCTGGCGCCGGCCCTCGCCATGGCCGTGCAGAGCGGGGCCGTGGCCGTACTGCTGTGGCGCGGGCGGCGTCAGGTGGAGGTCGAGGTCTCCCTCGTACGGGTCGCCTGAGGCGGGAACGGGGCGTCCGGGAGGGGCAGGACGGTGGAGCGCCACAGGGAGCGGGCCGCCGTGAGGGCGGCGATGAGCAGCAGGCCGTTGCGGACGAGGAGCAGGGTGATGCCGTACCAGTCGCTCATCACCACGTGCGAGAAGCCGATCGGGAACTCCAGGAGCGTCACGAAGGACGCCACGACCACCATGAGCGCGGGCGCGGTCATGCGGCTCGGCCGGAAACAGAGGCAGACCGCGGCCAGGCCGACCAGCCACACCAGGTACTGCGGGCTGATCACCCGGCTGGTGACCGTGAACAGCAGCACCGCCGTGAACGCCGCGTCCGCGAGGGACTGCCCGGTGAACCGGGTCGCGCGCAGCCGCCACAGCAGCAGCCAGCCGAAGGCGGCCCCGGTCAGCACCAGCGCGACAGAGCTGACCAGCTCGACGTGCGGGCCGAGGAACTCGACCGACCCGTAGTTGAGCAGCACCTGTCCCTTCCAGCCGAAGTGCCGGGCCACGTGGAAGACCAGGGCGCCCAGCGACTCCACCTCGGTGCCCCGGTCCCGCTGGAAGCCGAGGAAGGCGAACGCGCCCGGCATGGACACCGAGAACAGGGCCGCGAGCCCGGTGGCGGTGACCAGCGCCGACGCCCACACCCGGCGCCCCGCGGCACCCACCAGCAGCAGCGCCGGCCACACCTTCAGCAGCGCCCCGAGCCCGGCCAGCGCGCCCAGCACACGCGGCCGGCGGATGCCCGCGAGCAGCGCCGCCACGGCGAGCGCGGTCACCATCACGTCGTAGCGGGCGTACACCGTCGGGCCGAGCAGCGGCAGGCCCACGACCCAGATCCAGACGCCGCGCGTGGAGCGGTCGGGATGGGTGCCCGCACACCCGAGCAGGCACAGGACGGCCATGTCGGCGAGGAAGGCCAGGACGAAGAAGGCGTGCGGGTAGGAGAGGAACGGCAGGGCGGCGGGGGACAGGATCGCGAGGGCGGCGGCGGGCGGGTACTGCCAGGTCACGTCGTCCAGCGGAAACGTTCCCTGGCGCAGGACCTCGTACCAGCCCTGATAGATCACCGACACGTCCAAAGTGACGTCCGCGCCCGGGAAGACGAACACCCGGAAGACGAACAGCAGCAGCACCACGCGGGTGACGCCCCAGGTCGCGAGCAGCCATGGCAGGGACCGACCGGTGCCCCTCGTCTCCACGTGATCCCCCTACGTTCGATTCGCGCTTCGATTCCCGCGTCGAGGGAACATGATGTCGTGCCCGCCTGTGCGCGTGCCACAGACCCGGCGGCCGGGTGCGGCGCAACGGCGATTGGGTAGGGTCGGCAGCAATGCACAAGACCCTGATCGTCACCAACGACTTCCCGCCCCGGCCGGGCGGCATCCAGGCCTTCCTGCACAACATGGCCCTCCGGCTGGACCCGGGGCGGCTCGTCGTGTACGCCTCCACCTGGAAGCGGAGCCGGGAGGGTGTCGAGGCCACCTCCGCCTTCGACGCCGAGCAGCCCTTCACCGTCGTACGCGACCGTACGACCATGCTGCTGCCCACCCCGCAGGCCACCCGGCGGGCGGTCGGGCTGCTGCGTGAGCACGGCTGCACCTCGGTGTGGTTCGGGGCCGCCGCGCCGCTCGGGCTGATGGCGCCGGCACTGCGGGCGGCCGGGGCGAAGCGGCTGGTGGCGACCACCCACGGGCACGAGGCCGGCTGGGCCCAGCTGCCCGCCGCGCGCCAACTGCTGCGCCGGATCGGGGAGTCGACGGACGCGATCACCTATCTGGGCGAGTACACCCGCTCCCGCATCGCCACCGCGCTCACCCCGCACGCGGCCGGCCGGATGGTGCAGCTGCCGCCCGGGGTCGACGAGAAGACCTTCCACCCCGCCTCCGGCGGCGAGGAGGTGCGCGCGCGGCTCGGCCTCACCGACCGGCCCGTCGTGGTGTGCGTCTCCCGTCTGGTCCCGCGCAAGGGCCAGGACACCCTGATCAAGGCCATGCCCCGCATCCTCGCCGCCGAGCCGGACGCGGTCCTGCTCATCGTCGGCGGCGGCCCGTACGAGCGGGACCTGCGCCGGCTGGCCCGCGAGACCGGCGTCGAGGCCTCGGTCCGCTTCACCGGCGCCGTGCCCTGGTCCGAGCTGCCCGCGCACTACGGCGCCGGGGACGTCTTCGCCATGCCCTGCCGCACCCGCCGCGGCGGCCTCGACGTCGAGGGCCTCGGCATCGTCTACCTGGAAGCCTCCGCCACCGGCCTCCCGGTCGTCGCGGGCGACTCCGGCGGCGCGCCGGACGCGGTCCTGGACGGCGAGACCGGCTGGGTCGTACGCGGCGACTGCGTGGACGACACCGCCGAGCGCATCGTCGTCCTGCTCCAGGATGCGGAACTACGGCGCCGGATGGGGGAGCGGGGCAGGCGCTGGGTCGAGGAAAAGTGGCGCTGGGACCTCTTGGCGGAGAAGTTGAAGGAACTCCTCTAGCCGGAAGGAGATAATCCGCCGATGCTGCGCGCATGACAGCAAAACTGACGCAGCATCAGCTGACCAGACGTCACATCCTGGGCATGATCGCCCTCCAGGCCGCCGCCACGGCCGGCCTCACCCGTATCGGTCTCCAGTCCGCCCACGCCGTCGAACCGGCCGCCGTCGACAACTCCCCGGCCATCGTGGTCGGTTCGGGCTACGGCGGCGCGGTCGCCGCACTCCGGCTCGGCCAGGCCGGCATCCGCACCCTCGTCCTGGAGATGGGGCGGTTGTGGAACACCACCGGCACCGACGGCAAGGTGTTCTGCTCCACCAGCGCCCCCGACCAGCGCTCCATGTGGTTCCGCACCCGCACCGAGGCCCCCCTCGCCACCTTCCTGTGGCTGGACGTCGTCAACAAGGCCATCAACCCCTACCCCGGCGCCCTGGACCGCGTGCACTACGACAACATGTCCGTGTACGTCGGCCGCGGCGTCGGCGGCGGCTCCCTCGTCAACGGCGGCATGGCGGTCACCCCGCTCAGGTCCTACTTCGCCGAGCAGTTCCCGACCGTCGACGCCGACGACATGTACGTCAACCACTTCCCGCGCGCCCGCGCCATGCTCGGCGTCAACACCGTCGACCCGGCCTGGTTCGAGTCGACCGAGTGGTACAGGTTCACCCGCACCTCCCGCAAGGCCGCCGCCAACGCCGGTCTGAAGACCACCTTCGTGCCCAACGTCTACGACTTCGACTACATGCAGCGCGAGGCCGCCGGCACGGCCACGAAGTCCGCGCTCGCCGGCGAGGTCATCTACGGCAACAACTACGGCAAGCGCAGCCTCGACAAGACCTACCTCGCCGCCGCCCTCGGCACCGGCAACGTCACCTTCCACACCCTGGAGAAGGTCAGGGCGATCACGCGGGCCGGCGACGGGTCGTACGTCCTGACCGCCGACCGCATCGACAACACCGGCACCGTCGTCGAGACCAAGCAGTACAGCTGCACGTACCTGTTCCTCGGCGGCGGCAGCCTCGGCACCACCGAACTCCTCGTCCGCGCCCGGGACACCGGCACCCTGCCGGACCTGGACCCGAGCGTGGGCGCCGGCTGGGGCACCAACGGCAACACCATGCTCGGCCGCGCCAACCACATGTGGGACACCGTCGGCGCGAACCAGGCCACCATGCCGGTGATGGGCATCGACGACTGGGCCAACGCCGACAACCCGGTCTTCGCCGAGATCGCCCCGCTGCCCATGGGGTTCGAGCACTGGGTCAGCCTCTATCTGGCGATCACCAAGAACCCGGAGCGGGCCTCGTTCACGTACGACTCCGCGTCCGGCAGGGTGAAGCTCGGCTGGACGCCCGCCCAGAGCGCGGTGTCGGTGGGCATGGCCAAGAGGCTCTTCGACCGGATCAACCTGGCCAACGCGACGATCTACAGGTACGACCTCTTCGGTTCGACCAGCAAGATCTTCGCCGACGACTTCACCTACCACCCGCTGGGCGGCTGCGTGCTGGGCCGGGCGACCGACGACTACGGCCGCGTGAAGGGGTATTCGAGGCTGTACGTCACCGACGGCTCGCTCGTGCCCGGCTCGATCGGCGTGAACCCCTTCGTCACCATCACCGCGCTCGCCGAACGCACCATGGCGCGGGTCCTCGTCGAGGACACCGCGCCATGACACACCGTCAACAGGCGTACTACCCGTACTACTTCGCGTAGATCGCCTCGATCTCGTCCGCGTAGTCCTTCGCCACCACGTTCCGCTTGAGCTTCAGCGACGGGGTGAGGTGGCCCGAATCCTCCGTGAACTGGGAGGACAGAATGCGGAACTTCCGCACCGATTCCGCCTTCGACACCGCGGCGTTGCCGTCGTCGACGGCCGTCTGGATCGCAGCGATGAGATCCGGGTCCTCGCGCAGCGACGCCGCGGTGGAGCCCGCCGGCTTGCCGTGCTCGGCGGCCCAACGGCCCAGGAACTCCTCGTCGACGGTGACCAGCGCGCCCACGAACGGCCGCCCGTCACCGACCACCATGCACTCCGCGACCAGCGCGTGCGCCCGGATCCGGTCCTCGATCACCGCCGGGGCCACGTTCTTGCCGCCCGCGGTGACGATGATCTCCTTCTTCCGGCCGGTGATCCTGAGGTAGCCGTCCTCGTCCAGGGTGCCGATGTCACCGGTGTGGAACCAGCCGTCGGCCAGCGCCTCCGCCGTCGCGCCCGGGTTGTTCCAGTACTCCTTGAACAGGTGCTCGCCGTGCAGCAGCACCTCGCCGTCGTCCGCTATCCGCACCACCGAGCCGGGCAGCGGCTGACCGACCGTGCCGATCTTCTGCCGGTCCCAGGGGTTGAACGCGGTCGCCGCGCAGGACTCGGTCAGGCCGTAGCCCTCCAGCACCGTGAAGCCGATGCCCCGGAAGAAGTGGCCGAGCCGCTCGCCCAGCGGGGCGCCGCCGGAGATGGCGTACTCGCCCCGGCCGCCGAGGACCGCGCGCAGCTTGCTGTAGACCAGCCGGTCGAAGACCTTGTGCTTGACCTTCAGGCCGAACGACGGGCCGGAGGCGCTGTCCAGCGCCTTGCTGTAGGCGATCGCGGTGTCCGCCGCCTTGTCGAAGATCGCGCCCTTGCCGTCCGCCTGCGCCTTGGCACGCGCCGAGTTGTAGACCTTCTCGAAGACGCGCGGGACGCCGAGGACCAGCGTCGGCCGGAAGGCGGCCAGCTCGTCGGTGAGGTGCTTGATGTCCGGAACGCAGCCCAGCTTGATCGGCGCCATCATCGGGGCGATCTGCACCAGCCGGCCGAAGACGTGCGCGAGCGGCAGGAAGAGCAGCACCGAGCACTCGCCGGTGCGGAACAGGGGGCGCAGCCGCTCCACGATGTTGCCGCACTCCGCGAAGAAGCTGCGGTGGGTCAGCACACAGCCCTTGGGGCGTCCGGTCGTACCGCTCGTGTAGACGATGGTCGCCGGGTCGTCGGCCTTCGCGATCGAGCTGCGCTCCTCGACGGTCTCGTCCGAGACGTCCTGCCCGAGCCGCCCCAGCTCCTCCACGCCGCCGGCCTCGATCTGCCAGACGTGCTTGAGGGCGGGCAGCGTGTCGCGCACCGACTCCACGGCCGCCGCGTGGTTGTCCAGCTCCACGATGCAGGCCGTGGCGCCCGAGTCGGACAGGATCCACTGCACCTGCTCCGGCGAGCTGGTCTCGTACACCGGCACGGTGACCGCGCCCGCGCTCCAGATCGCGAAGTCCAGCAACGTCCACTCGTAGCGGGTGCGGGACATCAGGCCGACCCGGTCGCCCGGCTGCACGCCGGCCGCGATCAGGCCCTTGGCGGCGGCGTGCACCTCGGCCAGGAACTTGCGCGCCGTCACGTCCTGCCAGGCGCCGCCCGCCTTACGAGCGATGACGGCGACGTCGGGATGCTGCGCGGCGTTTCTGCGGACGATGTCGGTCAGATTGCCGTCCGCAGGGACCTCGTACAAAGCCGGAAGGCTGAACTCGCGCAAGACTGCTGCTCCTCATAGGGCGCCGGCGCCACGACACTGTGTGATGCGACGGTGCGGTCCAAGGCTCGGGCGGTGCTCCCGTCAACACATGCGGCGTTCACATGTTGAAAACCAGAGCACGACTGGACGGCCCGGACGTTACCGGTCGGTATGGCTTCCCCGACAGGGGGTCCCGGCGAGATGTTCGCTGCGTCACACGGGTTGGCGTTCCTTTGCGCACAGTAGTCCACCCCTTTCCCGACCGGCGAGTAACCGCAGGCCTGGTCGCCACTGTTCACGCACATCGCACACGCCTACGCTTGATCGCCATGGCATCCACACGCTCAGGGAACCGAAGGACACGCGTCCACGTGGTCAGCGACGTGCACGGCAACGCCCGTGACCTGGCCCGCGCAGGCGAGGGTGCCGACGCCCTGATCTGCCTCGGCGACCTCGTGCTCTTCCTCGACTACGCCGACCACTCGCGCGGCATCTTCCCCGACCTGTTCGGCAAGGAGAACGCCGACCGCATCGTCGAGCTGCGCACCGCGCGCCGCTTCGAGGAGGCCCGCGACTTCGGCGCCCGGCTGTGGGGCGGCCTCGGCGCGGACCGGGCCGTCGCCATCGAGAAGGCCGTGCGCAAGCAGTACACCGAGATGTTCGCGGCGTTCCCGACCCCGACGTACGCCACCTACGGAAATGTCGACATGCCGCCTTTGTGGAGCGAGTACGCCGGGCCGGGCACCACGGTGCTGGACGGCGAGCGGGTGGAGATCGGCGGCTGGACCTTCGGCTTCGTCGGCGGCGGACTGCGCACCCCGATGCGGACGCCGTACGAGATCGACGACGAGGAGTACGCGGCGAAGATCGAGGCGGTCGGCGAGGTCGACGTGCTGTGCACGCACATCCCGCCGGAGGTCCCCGAGCTGGTCTACGACACGGTCGCGCGCCGCTTCGAGCGCGGCAGCCGCGCCCTGCTGGCCGCGATCCGGCGCACCCGCCCCCGCTACTCCCTCTTCGGCCACGTCCACCAGCCGCTCGCCCGGCGGATGCGGATCGGTGCGACCGAGTGCGTGAACGTGGGGCACTTCGCCGGGACGGGCCGGCCCTGGGCGCTGGAATGGTGAGGGAGCAACGATGCGGACGCGGTGAAGGCGGCAGGTCGGGCGCGCGGTAGCCTTCACGCTGCACACTCTTAGGTCCGCATCTGGAGGAGCCACGGCGATGGCGGAACACACCAGTTCGAGCATCACGATCGAGGCGGCTCCGGCCGAGGTCATGGCGGTCATCGCCGACTTCGCCCGCTACCCGGACTGGACCGGCGAGGTGAAGGAGGCGGAGGTCCTCGCCACCGACGGCCGGGGCCGCGCCGAGCAGGTGCGTCTCGTCATGGATGCCGGTGCCATCAAGGACGACCAGACCCTCGCCTACACCTGGACCGGCGAGCACGCGGTCTCCTGGACCCTGGTGAAGTCCCAGATGCTGCGCTCCCTGGACGGCTCCTACCTCCTCAAGCCGGCGGGCTCCCAGGCCACCGAGGTCACCTACCAGCTCACCGTCGACGTCAAGATCCCCATGCTCGGCATGATCAAGCGCAAGGCGGAGAAGGTCATCATCGACCGGGCGCTGGCGGGACTGAAGAAGAGGGTGGAGTCGGGCGAGAAGTAGCGGGAAGCGCAGCACCGGTCACCGCCGCCCTCCGTTACCGTTCAGCCTCATGCGCACCATCCTGATCACGGGCCCGGGCGGCAGCGGCCGTACGACCGTCGCCGCCGCCACCGCGCTGCGCGCCGCCCGCGAGGGCGTCCGCACCCTCGTCCTCACCGCGGACCGCACCGACACCCTCGGCGCGGCCCTGGGCGCCGCGACAGGAGCGCGTCCCGCCGAGGTCACCGAGCACCTCACCACCTGGCGGCCCGACGCGGCCGACCGCTTCCGCGAGGACCTCACCGCCTTCCAGACCCGCGCCCAGAACGTCCTCGACCTGCTCGGCGCGGCCCGGCTGGACGCCGAGGAGGTCACCCCGCTGCCCGGCGCCGAGGAGCTGTCCCTCCTGCGCGCGCTGCGTGACGCCGTCCTCTCCGAGCGCTACGACCTCCTCGTCGTCGACCTCCCGCCCCTGTCGCAGGCCCTCGCCCTGCTCGCCCTCCCCGAGGAACTGCGCCGCTATCTGCGCCGCCTGCTCCCGCCCGAGCGGCAGGCGGCCCGCGCCCTGCGCCCCGTCCTCGGCCGGCTGGCCGGCGTCCCCATGCCCGCCGACTGGCTGTACGAGACGGCGGCCCGCTGGGACGTCGAACTCGCCGCCGTCGAGGCCGTCCTCACCGACCGGAACACCGCCGTACGGCTCGTCGCCGAACCCGGCCCGGCCGGCGCCGACGCCGTCCGCACCGCCACCCTCGGCCTCGCCCTGCGCGCCCTGCCCGTCGAGGCCCTGCTCGCCAACCGCGTCCTGCCCGAGACCGCGCCGGACACCTGGCTTGCGGGGCTCCTCGCCCAGCAGCGCAAGGCGGTCGCCGACTGGGAGCAGTCGTACGACGTCCACACCGTCCCCCACCTGGGCCGCGACCCGCAGGGTACGGAGGACCTCGGCGCGCTCGCCGTGCCCGGCGTCAACTCCGTGCCCGACCCGGTCGAGTGGCCCGTCACCGGCCTCCCCCACTCCCGGCTTCGCCCGAGCGGGGGGACCCCCACCGCCGAGGACGGCGTGCTGGTCTGGAACCTCCCGCTGCCCGGCGCGATACGCGAGCAGCTCGACCTGATCCGGCGCGGCGACGAACTCGTGATCACGGCGGGCCCGTTCCGCCGGATCGTTCCGCTGCCGTCCGCGCTGCGCCGCTGCACGGTCGCCGGAGCCGCCCTGCGCGAGGGCGTGCTGCGCATCCGGTTCGCCCCCGATCCCGGCCTGTGGCCCGCGCCCGGACGGTGAACCACGTACGCCCGTTCGGGTAACGTCGAAGGTGCGAACCGTAGTCAGGAGTCCGCCATGAGCGAAGAGCGTCCCGCACCCGACCCCCTCGAGGAGCAGCCGCGGGCGACCGACGCCGACGCCTGGGCCAAGGCCTGCGCCGAGGACCTCGCCGCCGAGAAGGCCCGCCGCCGCGCCGAGAACGGCCCGCCCCCCGGCTCCGCCGCCGAGGAGCTGAAGAAGCTCGTGGACACGGTCGCCGACAAGCTGTCCGGCCTCCGGTCCCCGCTCCTCGGAACCCTCGCCGGACCCGCCGCCCAGCAGGTCGTACGGCAGGTCGTCCAGCAGGCCAAGGCCGCCGTGGAGCCCGTCATAGAGCGCAACCCGGACGTCTTCGACCATCTGGCCGCGGCCGGCACAGAGCTGCTCGCCGCCTACCGCTCCGCCGTCCAGACCCAGGAGACCCGCTGGACCACCGGTGCGGCCGACCTCAAGGGCGACCGGAGCGAGCGCCGCGACCCCGGCGAGGACACCGGTCCGGGGCAACGCATCGACTTGGACTGAAGCCCTTTCCCGGCCAGGGCCTCGGGTACGGTTGGCCGTAGCGGGGCTCGACCGAACTGAGGGATTCATGGGACTCACCATCGGCGTCGACATCGGCGGTACCAAGATCGCGGCCGGCGTGGTCGACGAGGAAGGCAACATCCTCTCGACGCACAAGGTGCCGACCCCGGGCACGCCCGAGGCGATCGTGGACGCCATCGCCTCCGCCGTCGAGGGCGCGCGCGCCGGGCACGAGATCGTCGGCGTGGGCATCGGTGCGGCCGGTTACGTCAACCGGCAGCGCTCCACCGTCTACTTCGCGCCCAACATCCTCTGGCGTCAGGAGCCGCTCAAGGAGAAGGTCGAGGCCCGCGTGGGCCTCCCGGTCGTGGTCGAGAACGACGCCAACGCCGCTGCGTGGGGCGAGTACAAGTTCGGTGCAGGCAAGGGCCACCGCAACGTCATCTGCATCACCCTCGGCACCGGCCTCGGCGGCGGCATCATCATCGGCAACAAGCTGCGCCGCGGCCACTTCGGCGTGGCCGCCGAGTTCGGCCACATCCGCATGGTCCCGGACGGCCTGCTGTGCGGCTGCGGCTCGCAGGGCTGCTGGGAGCAGTACGCCTCCGGCCGCGCCCTGGTCCGCTACGCCAAGCAGCGCGCCAACGCCACCCCCGACCTGGCCGAGACCCTGCTCGCCCTCGGCGACGGCACCCCCGACGGCATCGAGGGCAAGCACATCTCCATCGCCGCCCGCCAGGGCGACCCGGTCGCCGTGGACTCGTACCGCGAGCTGGCCCGCTGGGTCGGTGCGGGCCTGGCCGACCTTGCCTCGCTCTTCGACCCGTCCACATTCATCATCGGCGGCGGCCTCTCCGACGAGGGCGAACTGGTCCTCGACCCGATCCGCAAGTCCTACAAGCGCTGGCTGGTCGGCGGCAACTGGCGCCCGGTCGCCGACGTGATCGCGGCCGAGCTGGGCAACAAGGCCGGCCTCGTCGGAGCGGCGGACCTGGCCCGGGAGCCCGACCCGATCATGTAGTGAGCCCGTTTTGACGGTGCCCGCCGCGTCCGGTCCCGGAACGGCGGGCACCGTCGTATGTTGACCGTCATGCTGCTGCCCAACTCCCGTACGGAACCGGACGGTTCAGCCGTCATCCGGGTCCTGAGCTACAACGTCCGCTCGATGCGCGACGACACGGACGCCCTGGCCAGAGTCATCACCGCCTGCGCCCCCGACCTGGTCCTCGTCCAGGAAGCCCCCCGCTTCTTCCGCTGGCGCAAGAAACTGGGGCGGCTGGCAGCGGCCTCGGGCCTGGTCATCCTCACCGGGGGCGCCACAGCCGCGGGACCGGCGCTCCTGTGCAACCTCCGCGTCACTGTCGAGCGCACGGAAGACGTCCTCCTCCCGCTCACCCCCGGACTCCACCGGCGCGGCTTCGCCACGGCGGTGATCCGGATCGGCGGCGCCCGCCTCGGCGTCCTCAGCTGTCATCTCAGCCTCCAGAAGGACGAGCGGTACGCGCAGGGCGGCATGCTCCTCGACCGGCTCGCCGCAATGGGCGTGGAGCACGCGATCGCGGGCGGCGACCTCAACGAGCCCCCCGACGGCCGTACCTTCCGCCGCCTCGCCGAACAACTCCAGGACTGCCGGGCCACGGCTCCCTGGGGCGGCGAGCACACCTGGACGCATACCGAGCCCCACGGCCGTATCGACGCGATCTTCGCCACCAAGGACATCGAGGTCCTGGGCTGCGGGGTGCCGATCGGCCACCCCGGCATCACGGAGACAGATCTGAGGGCGGCCACGGACCACCTCCCGGTCCTGGCCGCCCTCAGAATCTCACCGGCATGAGCGGCGCTCAGACAACCGCACCCCGACCCGGATCGTCGTCCCCGTCCTCGTCCGTCCGCATCCGCGCCACCAGCGTCACGAAGCCGCCGAGGAAGCCGCCGATGCCGAGGGTCGCAAGCCACCAGGTCATCTCCCAGCCGAACAGCACGGCCAGCAGGAGCAGGATCGGCCCGCCGATGACGCCCAGCCAGGCGAACCTGGCGGTGGTGTCGGCGGTCGGCAGCGGCGGCGGCTCGGGCGGTACGAAGTGCCCCTCGTCGTCCTCGTCGAAGTCGTCGTCGGACGGCTCGGGCGCCGTGTAGTCGCGCGGGCCGACGCCGGGCGCGAACGAGACCGAGCTGCCCAGCGGCCGGGCGGGCTGCTCCTCCGCGGAGTCGTCCGTGACCATCTCCGGCAGCGCGAGATCCTCCACCGGCCTGAACGGCCGGGCGCCCGGCGGATCCGGCGGCTCCTCGCCGTACCCGGCGACGATGGCCCGCCACGCGGCGTCCTCGTCGAAGGGCACCCCCTGCTCGTCCGGCTCGCGGTCCTCGCGATCGGACTCGTGCTCAGCCAACTGCCGCCGTCCCTTCCTTGCCCTTGCCGACACTGGGTACGAGCCGGCCGACGAAGGCAAGGCTCTCCTCGAAGATCCGGTCCGCGTCATAGTCCAACGTCGCAACGTGGTAGCTCTGTTCCAGCACTATCTCGGTCACGTCCGTGGACGACACCCGGCTCAGCACACGCATCGGGTCGGACGGCGGCACGACGTGGTCCTGGGCGCTGCGCAGCACCAGCAGGGGCTGGGTCACCTGGGGCAGCTCCCCGTCCAGCCTGCGCAGGAACACCCGCAGGGAGTGCGCCGCGTGCAACGGCACCCGGTCGTAGCCCAGCTCCGCCGCGCCGCCCTTGGCGATGTCGCTGGCGATGCCCTTCGTCGTCCGCACGAGATGCCGGGCCACCGGAAGGGCGTACGCCGACAGGCCGTGCACCCTGTTCGCCGGGTTGACGACCATCGCGCCGGCGACCCGCTCGCCGTGCCGGGCGGCCAGCCTGAGGGCGAGGGCCCCGCCCATCGACAGGCCCGCCACGAAGACCCGGGAGCAGCGCTCGGTGAGCAGGCGCAGCTCGCGGTCCACCTCCGCGTACCAGTCCTGCCAGCCGGTGAGCTGCATGTCCTCCCAGCGGGTGCCGTGTCCGGGCAGCAGGGGCAGCGACACGGTCAGGCCGCGGGCCGCGTGGTGCTCCGCCCAGGGGCGCAGCGACTGGGGTGAGCCGGTGAAGCCGTGACAGAGGAGGACCCCCACCTCCCCGCCCTCGTGGCGGTACGGCTCGGCTCCGGGGAGAAGTGGCATGTGCTTCACCGTACGCGACCGCACTGACACCGACCAGGGGCGTCGGCGTCATTGACAGTGCTCCGGGTTAAGGTCTGATCGACGGAAACAGGAGGCACGCGGGTGTTGTACGGAACGATGAAGGTCGCCATCGGAGGGCCGCTGAAGGTCGCCTTCAGGCCCTGGGTGGAGGGACTGGAGAACATTCCGGCCGAGGGTCCCGCCATTCTGGCGAGCAATCACCTGTCCTTCTCGGACTCCTTCTTCCTGCCCGCGGTCCTCGACCGCAAGGTCACCTTCATCGCGAAGGCCGAGTACTTCACCACCCCCGGCGTCAAGGGCCGGCTGACCGCCGCCTTCTTCAAGGGCGTCGGACAGCTCCCGGTGGACCGCTCCGGGGCGCGCGGCGCCGGCGAGGCGGCGATCAAGAGCGGCATAGAGGTGCTGGAACGCGGTGAGCTGTTCGGGATCTACCCCGAGGGCACCCGCTCGCCCGACGGCCGCCTGTACCGGGGCAAGCCCGGCGGCCTCGCGCGCGTGGCGCTCGCCACCGGCGCTCCGGTCATCCCCGTGGCGATGATCGACACCGAGAAGATCCAGCCGCCCGGCAAGGTCGTGCCGAAGCTGATGCGGCCGGGCATCCGGATCGGCAAGCCGCTGGACTTCAGCCGGTACCAGGGCATGGAGCACGACCGGTTCGTGCTGCGCGCGGTGACCGACGAGGTCATGTACGAGATCATGAAGCTTTCCGGCCAGGAGTACGTCGACATCTACGCGACCGCCGCCAAGCGGCAGATGGCCGATGAGGCGAAGGCGGCCAAGGAAGCGGAGAAGGCCGCCAAGGAGGCGGAGAAGAAGGCCGAGGCCTAGCCGGGGGAGCCCGGGAGGCTGAGGCGTCGGGGGAGTCCGGGGGATCGGGGGGTTGCGGTGGCCAAGCGCGAGCGCGTCATGAGGATGTCCGTCGAGCAGCCGATGTGGCGTGCGCTCGCCGGATACCGAGTCCTGACGATGCTGTACGCGATCGCGTTGTTCGCCTACCGGTACGGCAAGTTCGTGCACCCCTGGGTCGCCGTCGGCTACTACGCGGTCCTCTTCGTGTGGACCCTGGCCACGCTGCCCAAGGTCGCGAGTGCCGCGCACTGCACCCGGCGTTTCCTCGCCGCCGACCTGGCCATCGCGCTCACCGGCGTCCTTCTCACGCCGGTCGCCGCCTCCCACGCGCGCATTGTGGCGGGCACTCCGACGCTGCCGTCGATATGGACGGCCGGCGTGGTCCTCGCCTTCGCCCTCAAGGGCGGCTGGCGCTGGGCGGCGCTGGCCTCGGCACCGGTCGCCGTCGCCAACATCGTCCAGCGGGGCACCCCGAGCCGGGCGACGATACACGCCGTCCTGCTGGTCTGGATCGCCTCCATCGCCATCGGCTACGTCGTGGAGGTCGCCCGCGCCTCCGAGCGCACCCTCGCCCGCGCCCTGGAGATCGAGGCCGCGACCCGGGAGCGGGAGCGACTGGCCCGGGACATCCACGACAGCGTGCTCCAGGTGCTGGCCATGGTGAAACGGCGCGGCACGGCCCTCGGCGGGGAGGCGGCCGAGCTGGGGCGGCTGGCCGGGGAGCAGGAGGTGGCGCTGCGCACGCTGGTCACCGGCGGTCTGCTGCCGGTCTCCCGGGTGTCGGAGGACGCCTCCGCCGGAGCGCTCGTCCGCGCGGTCGAGGAGCCCGACGACGATCCGGACGACGGCCCGCTCGACCTGCGCTCCCTGCTCGCCCCCTACGCGGGCGCCCGGGTGAGCCTGGCCGAGCCCGGCGCGCCGGTGCCGCTGCCGCGCCCCGCGGCCCGGGAGCTGGCCGCGGCGGTCGGTGCCGCCCTGGACAACGTGCGCAGGCACGCCGGGGAGGACGCCCAGGCCTGGATCCTGCTGGAGGACGAGCCCGACGACGTCATCGTGACCGTCCGGGACGACGGCCCCGGCATCCCCGAGGGCCGGCTCGCCCAGGCCGAGGGCGAGGGCCGGCTCGGCGTGGCCCAGTCGATCCGGGGGCGGCTGCGCGACCTGGGCGGCAGCGCCGAGCTGATCTCGGTCCCCGGGCAGGGCACGGAAGTCGAGTTGAAGGTACCGAAGGGCGCCGTACGGGCGCGGGGGAAGGCGGAGAAGCGATGAGCGAGCAACAGGGCCCGATCAAGGTCATGGTGGTGGACGACCACCCCATGTGGCGCGACGCGGTCGCGCGGGACCTGAGCGAGTCCGGCTTCGAGGTGGTCGCCACCGCCGGCGACGGCGAACAGGCGGTGCGCCGGGCCAAGGCCGCCGGGCCCGACGTCCTCGTACTGGACCTCAACCTGCCCGCCAAGCCCGGCGTGCAGGTGTGCAAGGAACTGGTCGGCCACAATCCCGCGCTGCGCGTCCTCGTGCTGTCCGCGAGCGGCGAGCACGCCGACGTCCTGGAGGCGGTGAAGTCCGGCGCGACCGGCTACCTGCTGAAGTCGGCCTCGACGGAGGAACTGCTGGACGCGGTGCGCCGTACCGCCGTCGGCGACCCGGTGTTCACCCCGGGCCTGGCCGGTCTGGTCCTCGGCGAGTACCGGCGCCTGGCCTCCGAACCCGCGCCCGCCCCGGACACCGACGAGCCCGGCGCACCCCGGCTGACCGACCGGGAGACGGAGGTACTGCGCCTCGTCGCCAAGGGCCTGAGTTACAAGCAGATCGCCGAACGCCTCGTCATCTCCCACCGCACGGTGCAGAACCACGTCCAGAACACCCTCGGCAAGCTCCAGTTGCACAACAGGGTGGAGCTGGTGCGCTACGCGATCGAGCGCGGGCTCGACGACGAGTAGGACGAGTAGGACGAGTAAACCAACCACCTCGCAATTCACCGGAATTGCCCTGCCCGCCTCTCACCATGTGACGCGGATCACCATTACCGTGACCCTCCGTCAGGCAAGCGCGGCGAAGGGACTTTTCCATGCGGGTCGGAGTACTGACCGGAGGCGGCGACTGCCCCGGGCTCAACGCCGTCATCCGGGGCGTCGTCCGCAAGGGCGTGCAGGAGTACGGATACGAATTCGTCGGCTTCCGGGACGGCTGGCGCGGCCCCCTCGAAGGCGACACCATGCGCCTCGACATCCCCGCGGTGCGCGGCATCCTGCCCCGCGGTGGCACCATCCTCGGCTCCTCGCGGACCAACCCCCTCAAGCAGGAGAACGGCATCCGCCGTATCAAGGAGAACCTGGCCAAGCTGGAGATCGAGGCCCTCATCGCGATCGGCGGCGAGGACACCCTCGGGGTGGCCGCGCGGCTGTCCGGCGAGTACGGCGTGCCCTGCGTCGGCGTGCCGAAGACCATCGACAACGACCTGTCCGCCACCGACTACACCTTCGGCTTCGACACCGCCGTCAACATCGCCACCGAGGCCATCGACCGCCTGCACACCACCGCCGAGTCCCATATGCGGGTCCTGGTCGTGGAGGTGATGGGCCGGCACGCCGGCTGGATCGCCATCCACTCGGGCCTGGCCGGCGGCGCCAACGTGATCCTCATCCCCGAGCACCGCTTCGACGTCGGCCAGGTGTGCGCCTGGGTGACCTCCCGCTTCAAGGCGTCGTACGCGCCGATCGTGGTCATCGCCGAGGGCGCCATGCCGAAGGACGGCGACGTGGTCCTCAAGGACGGGTCGCTGGACTCCTTCGGGCACGTCCGGCTGTCCGGGGTCGGCGAGTGGCTGGCCAAGGAGATCGAGAAGCGCACCGGCAAGGAGGCCCGGACGACGGTCCTCGGCCATGTCCAGCGCGGAGGCACCCCCAGCGCCTTCGACCGCTGGCTCGCCACCCGCTTCGGCCTGCACGCCATCGACTGCGTCCGCGAGGGCGACTTCGGGAAGATGGTCGCCCTGCGCGGCACCGACATCGTCCGCGTCCCCCTCGCCGAGGCCACCGCCAAGCTCAAGACGGTGGACCCGAAGCTGTACGAGGAGGTCGGGGTCTTCTTCGGCTGACGGCAGCCCCTGGACGGTTACACGGTCGTGCGGCGCAGCCGGCCGATCAGCTCCCGTACGACCGCGGCCCCGTTCAGGCTCAGCACCGACTCCGGGTGGAACTGCACCCCGGCGAAGCCCGGGCCACGTACGGCATGCACCTCCCCGTTCTCCGCCCGGCTCACCTCCACCCCGTGCGCGGCCAGCTCCCGTGCCGCCTCCTCGTCGCAGCGGGCCACGAAGCTGTTGTAGAAGCCGACGGTCTCCGCCCGCCCGAACAGGTCGATCTCCGTCTGCGCCCCCTGGTACGGCACCTGCTTGCGGACGATCTCGAGACCCAGCTCCGCCGCGATCAGCTCGTGCCCGAGGCACACCCCGAGCACGCCGTGCCGGTGTTCCCGGATCACCTGGGCGGCCAGCTCCCGCAGGAACCGCATCTTCGGGTCGGCGAGGTCCGAGGGGTCACCCGGGCCGGGACCCAGGACCACCGGGCCCTCGTGCGCGAGCACGCTCTCCCGCAGCTCCGGCTCGTCGTACCGGCGCACGGTCACCTCCAGCCCGGCCGAGCGCAGCATGTGCGCCAGCATCGCCGTGAAGGTGTCCTCCGCGTCGACCACCAGGGCGTGCCCCTGGAGGGACTCGGACCGCTCCTGCATCCGCAGCCAGAACGGCGCCAGCGCAGAGCGGCGCCCGTCCAGGGCGGCCCGCACCCGCGGGTCGTCGGCGAGGCGGGGCCGCCGGCGCTCCCCACGCGGCCGGGACGGCCGTACCCCGAGAGCCGCCAGCACGCCCGCCGCCTTCGCGTGGGTCTCCGCGACCTCGCCCGCCGGGTCCGAGCCGCGCACCAGCGTCGCGCCGACCGGGACCCGCAGCCGGCCGTCGGCCGAGATGTCGGCGGTGCGGATCAGGATGGGGGAGTCGAGGGTCTGGGCGCCCGCGGATCCTTCCCGCCCGCCACCCGCGTCCCGGCCGAGCAGCGCCAGCGCGCCCGCGTAGTACCCGCGTCCACCGACCTCGTGCCGCTCGATCACCCGGCACGCGTTCTGCACCGGCGACCCGGTGACCGTGGCCGCGAACATGGTCTCCTTCAGCACCTCCCTCACATCCAGGGAGGACTTGCCGCGCAGCTCGTACTCGGTGTGCGCGAGGTGCGCCATCTCCTTCAGCCGGGGCCCGACGACGACCCCGCCCAGGTCGCCGACGGTGCACATCATCTTGAGCTCCTCGTCGACGACCATCGACAGCTCCTCGATCTCCTTGCCGTCGGCGAGGAAGCCGAGCAGATGCTCCGGCGTCGGCCCTTCGGCGGGATACCGGTAGGTCCCGCTGATCGGGTTCATGACGACGGTCCCGCCGGACATGCGGACGTGCACCTCGGGGCTGGCGCCGACCAGCGTTTGCCCACCCGTCTCCCACCCCCGCCCTTCCGAGGAAGGCCCTTCGGGCCCCTTTTGTTCTCCTGTGTGGACGACGAACGTCCAGTACGCCCCTCGCTCGCCCTCCAGCAGCCGCCGG
The DNA here is from genome assembly GCF_053592455.1 of Streptomyces sp. NPDC002676. NCBI lineage: Bacteria > Bacillati > Actinomycetota > Actinomycetes > Kitasatosporales > Streptomycetaceae > Streptomyces > Streptomyces sp. NPDC002676. The sequence goes on from NZ_JBSFVT010000001.1 coordinate 1,121,369, forward strand.
AACAGCGCGAGGGCGTCGGCCCTCGAGAATCCCTCGATCTTCCCTTCATACGTCCGCCGGATCACGAAGTTCGCGCCCTCGCCCCGGCCGATCTCCTCGTCGAGCACCCGGCCGACGATCTCGCCGTACTCCTCGTCGCCGACGTCGAAGCCGCCGCCCTCGACCCGCACCGCGTGCCCGGGAAGCGCCTCGACGGCTTCGGCGAGCGGGAACTCGTACGACTCCTCGGGCGTCAGCACCAGCAGCGGGGTGCCGTCGTCGCGGACGTCGAAGCCGCGCTCGCGGATCTGCCGGAAGGGGACGAGGGCGAGGCATTCATCGGGCAGGTCGGCCAGCAGATCGCGGCTGCTCACCGGGCCGAGCAGCAGCTCCACCACGTCCTCGTCCCGGCCGGGCGTGCGGCGGCGGAGCAGGGCGAAGGGGCGGTCGTCGTGCACGAGCTGGGACAGGTCCATGGTTCCTCTTCCGTCGATGTCGGTGAGGAACGACCCCAAAAACGCCGAAGGCCGCCCCTCGGGCGGCCTTCGCGAAGTCTGTGTGCGCGCGAATCAGTGGGCCGCCGGAGTAGCGGTCCACCACCAGTTCTGGACAGTAAGCGCGAACATGCCACGCACCCTACCGCACCCCAGGACGTCCGGAGAACGACCATCTCGTCTCACCCATCGAGCCACACAAAACTCATGCGGCCCGACCCCGTAGTGTTTAGGACGTGACCGTGAACGCTAAGACCAGCCTCAGCGCTGGCAACACCTGGCGAGACCTGCCCGCGGCGCAGCAGCCCGAGTACCCCGACCCCGAGGCTCTGCGCGCAGTGATCGCGGACCTCGAGTCGTATCCGCCGCTCGTCTTCGCGGGCGAGTGTGACCAGCTGCGCGCCCGGATGGCGGCCGTCGCCAAGGGAGAGGCGTTCCTTCTCCAGGGCGGCGACTGCGCCGAGGCCTTCGACGCGGTGTCCGCCGACCACATCCGCAACAAGCTCAAGACGCTGCTCCAGATGGGCGCCGTCCTGACCTACGCGGCCTCCGTGCCCGTCGTGAAGGTGGGCCGGATCGCCGGCCAGTACTCCAAGCCGCGCTCCAAGCCGACCGAGACCCGTGACGGCGTCACCCTCCCGGTGTACCGGGGCGACTCCGTCAACGGCTTCGACTTCACCGAGGCCAGCCGCATCCCGGACCCGGAGCGGCTCAAGCGCATGTACCACGCCTCGGCGTCCACGCTGAACCTGGTGCGTGCCTTCACCACCGGTGGCTACGCCGACCTGCGCCAGGTGCACGCCTGGAACCAGGACTTCGTGAAGTCGTCCCCGTCGGGCCAGCGCTACGAGCAGCTCGCCCGCGAGATCGACAACGCACTGAACTTCATGCGAGCCTGCGGCACCGACCCGGAGGAGTTCAAGACCGTCGAGTTCTTCTCCTCGCACGAGGCGCTGCTGCTGGCCTACGAGTCCGCCCTGACCAGGGTCGACTCGCGTACCGGCAAGCTGTACGACGTCTCCGGGCACATGGTGTGGATCGGTGAGCGCACCCGGCAGATGGACGGCGCGCACATCGAGTTCGCCTCGAAGATCAGCAACCCGATCGGCATCAAGCTCGGCCCGACCACGACGGCCGAGGAGGCGCTGCAGTACATCGACCGCCTCGACCCCGAGCGGGAGCCGGGCCGGCTGACCTTCATCGTCCGTATGGGCGCCGACAAGATCCGCGACAAGCTCCCCGAGCTGGTGGAGAAGGTCACGGCGTCCGGCGCGACGGTGGCCTGGGTGACCGACCCGATGCACGGCAACACCTTCGAGGCGGCCTCCGGCCACAAGACGCGCCGCTTCGACGACGTGCTGGACGAGGTCAAGGGCTTCTTCGAGGTCCACAAGGGTCTCGGCACCCACCCGGGCGGCATCCACGTGGAGCTGACCGGCGACGACGTCACCGAGTGCGTGGGCGGCGGCGACGAGATCTTCGTCGACGACCTGCACCAGCGCTACGAGACGGCCTGCGACCCCCGCCTGAACCGCAGCCAGTCGCTGGACCTGGCCTTCCTGGTCGCGGAGATGTACCGGGACCAGTAGTCGCAGCTGGTCGCATCGGCGGTTGGGGCGCGGATCACATCCGATCCGCGCCCCTCTGCTCTTTTGCGGCTTCTGCTCGGCGGGTAAGGTTAGGTTAGCCTCACCGATCAAGGGGACGGCACCACATAGAGCGATCCCGTCGGGAGGTGAACCGCGTGTACGTCTGCAGCTGCTTCGGCATCACCGAGGCGCAGGTCAAGCAGCACGCGGAGGACGGTGCCTGCACCCCCCGCCAGATAGCGTCCGCCTGCAAGGCGGGCACGGACTGCGGTTCGTGCGTACGCCGGATCCAGGCCCTCCTGGGCCGTGGCGCGTGCCCGCGCCGTGAGCTGGCCGACCAGGGCAAGCCGGTGCTGGCGGAGCTGTCCGCCCCCGCCGCTCTGGACGAGGCCGCCTAGCTCTGCCGCTCCCCGGCTCTGCCGCTCCCTAGCTCTCCGGCTGTTCGACCAGCTGCGCGATGTAGAGCGCCTCGCCGAGCTTCTCCACCAGGTCCAGCTGGGTGTCGAGGTAGTCGATGTGGTGCTCCTCGTCGGCGAGGATGTCCTCGAAGATGTTCGCGGACGTGATGTCGCCCTTCTCGCGCATCACCTTGATGCCCCGCTTGAGCCGGTCGATCGCCTCCACCTCGATCTGCCGGTCGGCCTCGAACATCTCCTTCACGGTCTGCCCGACCCGCACATGGAACAGCCGCTGGTAGTTGGGCAGCCCATCGAGGAACAGGATCCGGTCGGTGAGCACCTCCGCGTGCTTCATCTCGTCGAAGGACTCGTGCCGCGTGTACTTCGCGAGCTTGGGCCAGCCGAAGTTCTCCTGCATCTTCGAGTGCAGGAAGTACTGGTTGATCGCGGTCAGCTCGCCGGTGAGCTGCTCGTTGAGGAACTCGATGACCTCAGGGTCGCCCTGCATCGCAGCGGCTCCTTCCACACGTGGGGATGGGGGAGTATGCGGCGGCATGATTGCACCGGAGGTCAAGATCGTCCAGTAAGTGTGCACTTAGTAAGTACATGCTGACTTGTCTGCATTGTCCGATTGGTGAACGGGTGGTCAAGGGCACTGCCCGAGGTCTGTCAGGATGGAGACATGGGTCATCCGGTGGAGCGCGAGTCTGGAGCAACGGCAGGGCCCGAGCTTCCGCCGGGGCAGCGGTACCAGCGCGGCTGGCCGGTCACGCACTACGGGCCCGTGCCGAAGTTCCGGCCCGAGCGCTGGGAGTTCCGGGTCTTCGGTGCCACCGCCGACGGTGACAAGCACACGTGGAACCACGAGGAGTTCACCGCCCTGCCGTACACCACCGTCGTCGCCGATCTGCACTGCGTGACGAAGTTCAGCATGGTCGGCGCGGAGTGGGGCGGCATCCCGGCCCGGACGATCCTGGAGCTGGCGCCGCCGGCGCCCGAAGTCACCCATGTGATGGTGTGGGCCGAGTACGGATTCAGCTCGAATCTGCGCCTGTCGGACTTCTCCTCCGAGCGCACGATCTTCGCCACCCACAAGGACGGCGAACTCCTCACCGCCGAGCACGGCTTCCCGGTGCGCCTGATCGTGCCCCACCTGTACGCCTGGAAGGGCCCCAAGTGGGTGCGGGGCGTCGAGTACATGAGCACCGACCGCCGCGGCTTCTGGGAGGAGCGCGGCTACCACAACATCGGCGACCCCTGGAAGGAGCAGCGCTACTCCTACCAGGAAGAGCCCGGGGAAGGCCCCGAGCTCTGACTTCTCCTGGCGTGGCGGTCAGTGGTGGTACTGGTGCACCACCGCGTGGCCCTTGCCGCGCGCGATCGTCCACTTGTTGACCGGGGTGGTCACTGTGAAGGCGAGCACGAGCGAGACCGCCATCGAGATCCAGAACAGCGCGTCGCTCAGCATCGCGTCCATCGCGGACGGCCAGACCATGATCACGCCGTTGTCGATCAGCTCCATCACGGCGATGGAGAGGGTGTCCGCGGCCAGCGCCACCCGGAACGCCGTACGGAAGTCGACGCCGGCCTTCAGTACACCGCGCAGGGTGAGCGAGTAGCCGAAGAAGAAGGCCAGGACGATCGCCAGCACGGTCGACGCCAGGTTGCCCCAGCCGAGTGCCGTGGCGATGACCATGCCGAGCACCTCGCCGATGGCGCAGCCGGTGAGGCAGTGCAGGGTGGCCTGCGCGGCCATCGACCAGCTGACCGAGCCGGTGTGTCCGGCGTGGCCGGCGTGGCCGTGGTGCGCGTGGTGCTCTGCGTGACCGTGGTGGCCCGCGTGCTCCTGGTGGCTGTGGCCGGTGTGCTCCATGGAATCCCCTGCGGCGAGTGACGGTTCCTTCGACTCACCGGAACCGTATACCCCCCAGGGGTATTCCGCCAGGGTTAAAGATCACGCAGTTTCTTCAGCCGCTCCACGTCCGCCGCATGCCCCTCCTTGCCGCCGGGCGTCTCGATGATCAACGGCACGCCCGCGGTCGCCGGATGGCTCATGAGCATGCGGAAAGGGTCCTCGCCGATGTGACCGGCGCCGATGTTCTCGTGCCGGTCCTTGTGCGCGCCCACCACGTCCTTGGAGTCGTTGGCGTGGATCAGCTTCAGCCGTCCCTCGCCGACCGTGTCCACCAGCAGATCCAGGGTCTGGTGCATACCGCTCGGCCCGGTCAGGTCGTGCCCGGCGGCGAAGATGTGGCAGGTGTCCAGGCACACGCCCAGCTTCGGGTGGGCGTCCAGCGCCTCGAAGTACGGCCCGAAGTCCCAGGTGCGCGAGCAGAGGGAGAAGCCCTGGCCGGCGGTCGACTCCAGCAGCAGGAACGGGTCGTCGTCGTGGGTCAGTTCGTCCAGCAGCGGAAGGAGCCGCTCGCGCACCTGCCGCAGCGCCACCTCCCGCGTCCGCCCGCCGGTCGCGCTGCCCGTGTGCACGACCACGCCGAGCGCGCCGATCTCCCGCCCGCGCCGCAGCGAGTGCCGGAGCGACTCCACGGACCGCTCCACCGTCGCCTCGGTGTGCGAGCCGAAGTTGATCAGGTAGGGCGCGTGCACATACGCCGGGATCGACTCCTCGGCGCACGCCGCCCGGAACGCCTCGTCCTGCCGCGGATTCCCGGCCGGGGTCGCCCAGCCGCGCGGGTTGGCGACGAAGACCTGCACGGTCTCGGCCTTCAGATCACGGGCGTACGACATCCCCACGGAGTGCAGGCCGCCGGCCACCGGGACGTGCCCGCCGACGGGATTGCGAAGGAGGGAGGGGGAGGCGGACTGGACGCACTGGGGCAGGGACGACTGCTTCTGACTCACCCGTTCAGGGTGTCACGCCGGGGAAGTCGCCAGGTCAGCGGATGGTGATCGTGATGGTCGACCCCTTGGGCGCCTGCTCGCCGCCGTCCACCGACTGCTTCTTCACGGTGTCGCCGAACAGCCCGAGAATCCCGCGGTCCTCGTCGACCTTGAAGCCCGCGGCCTCCAGCGTCTTGTGCGCGTCGTCGACACTCGACCCGACCACGTCCGGCACCTCGACCATCTCGGGGCCCTTGGAGATCGTCAGCGTCACCGTGTCGCCCTCGGCGGCCTGGCTGCCGTCGCCCGGGGACTGCCGGGCCACCTTGCCCTTGTCGTACTCGGAGTTGACCTGCTCGACGGCGATCTTCACCTTCAGCCCCGCATCGGTCAGCGTCTGCCGGGCGCTGTCCAGGTCGTTGCCGGTGACGTCCGGCACGTCGATCGGGCTGCCCTTGCTGACCACGAGCGCGATCGCCGAGCCCGCGTGCCGCTTGGTGCCGGCCTGCGGGGTCGTACCGATCACGGAACCCCGGTCGACGTCGTCGCTGAACTCCTGGGTGACCATGCCCGGCTCCAGCCCGTCCGCCTTCAGCCGGGCGCGCGCCTTGTCCAGCGGCTGCCCCGCGAGGTTGGGCACGTTCACCGTCTCCGGGCCGAGCGAGACGACCAGCGTCACCGAGTCGTTGTCCCGGATCCGGGTGCTGGGCGCGGGGTCGGTGCTGATCACCTGGCCGCGCGGGACCGTGTCGTCGTACTTCTTCTCGACCTTCCCGACGTCGAGCCCGGCCTGCTTCAGCCGGTCCCTGGCCTGCGCCTCGGTCTTCGACAGCAGCGGCGGCACCTTCGTGAACTGGCCGGAGTTGATGTACCAGACCCCGGCGCCGACGCCGAACACCAACAGTACGGCGGCGATCACCGTCACCAGCAGCCGCTGGGGCATGCGCCGGGGCGGCACGGGCGGGGACTGGAGCCGGCTGGTGTGGTGCACGACCGCCTGGGCGGGGTTCTCGTCCTCGTCCTCGTTGACGGGCAGCGGGCGGGGCACGGTCAGCGAACGAGGGATCACGCTCGTACGGTCCTCGGCTATGCCGCGCTCGGCGGACAGCGCCTGCGGCGGCAGGGCGTCCAACTGCTCGTCGGTGAGCCCCGCACGGGCCTCGCGGGCCTGCGCGAGCAGCGCCACCGCATCGGCCGGCCGGACGTCCGGGGTGCGCGCGGTCGCCGTGGCGACCAGCTCGTCCAGCTCGTACGGCAGCCCCGGCACGAGCGCCGAGGGCGGGGGCACGTCCTCGTTGATGTGCCGGTAGAGCACCTGTGCGGGGGAGTCGCCGGGGTGCGGCTTCTCACCGGTCAGCATCTCGTAGAGGACGACACCGCACGCGTACACGTCGACGCGGGGGTCGGCGGTGCCCTGCTCGATCTGCTCGGGCGCGAGGTAGGCGACGGTGCCCAGGACGGTGCCGGTCGTGCTGGTCACGGTGTCCACGGACCGCACCAGCCCGAAGTCGGCGACCTTGACCCGACCGTCGTCCCCTATCAGCACGTTCTCGGGCTTCATGTCCCGGTGCACGAACCCGGCCCGGTGCGCGCCACCGAGCGCGGCGAGCACCGGTTCGAGGATGTCCAGCGCGGCCCGGGGCTGGAGCGCCCCGCGCTCGCGCAGCACGTCCCGCAGGGTGCACCCGGCGACGTACTCCATCGCCAGGTAGACGTACGACCCGTCGGTGCCCTGGTCGAAGACCTGCACCACGTTGGGGTGGGCGAGCCGTGCGACCGACTTCGCCTCCCGTATGAACCGCTCGACGAAGCCCGCGTCGGCCGCGAGTGTCGGGTGCATCACCTTCAGCGCGAGGACGCGGTCGAGGCGGGTGTCCAGGGCCTGGTAGACCGTGGCCATCCCGCCGACCGCGATCCGCGCGTCGACGCGATAACGGCCGTCGAGCACCTGCCCGACGAGGGGGTCCTGAAGGGTCGTATCCACGCAGGCGAGTCTACGAGGACACACCGACACCGCCGCGGGTCCATGCCCTCCAGGCCCAGTACTGAAGCCGACCTGTGACGCTTCCCCCACGACTCGCCAACGGGTGGTGCGCGGGTGGGAGATGAACACAGAACGGCAGCGCCGGGTCAGAACGCAGGTCGCTCGGGATCAAGTACGGCCAGGCCCTCCGCCGGAGACGACGCCTCCGCGAAGTGCCGACGGGGAATCCGCCCGGCCAGCCGAGCCATCCGCCCCGCCTGCACCCCGTGCTTCATGGCGGCAGCCATCAGCTCCGGCTCCTGAGCCCGCGTCACCGCCGACGCGAGCATCACCCCCGCACACCCCAGCTCCATCGCCAGCGCCACGTCGGACGCCGTACCGGCCCCCGCGTCCAGAATCACCGGCACCCCCGCCCGCTCCACGATCAGCTGGAAGTTGTGCGGGTTGCGGATGCCGAGCCCGGATCCGATCGGCGAGCCCAGCGGCATGACCGCCGCGCAGCCCACGTCCTCCAGCTTCCGCGCGAGCACCGGGTCGTCGTTCGTGTACGGCAGCACCGTGAACCCGTCGTCGACCAACGTCTCCGCCGCCTCCAGCAGCTCCACCGGATCCGGCAGCAGCGTCCGCTCGTCGGCGATGACCTCCAGCTTGATCAGGTCCGTGCCCAGCGCCTCCCGGGCCAGCCGGGCGGTCAGCACCGCCTCCCCGGCGGTGAAACAGCCCGCCGTGTTCGGCAGCACCCGGATGCCCAGCTTCTCCAGCACCGACAGCACCGAGCCGTGCACCTCGGGATTGACCCGCCGCATCGCCACCGTGGTCAGCTCCGTGCCGGAGGCGATCAGCGCCCGCTCCAGCACGTCGAGGCTCGGCGCTCCGCCGGTGCCCATGATCAGCCGGGACGAGTAGCTCGTACCGCCGAGGACGAGGACATCGTCGGCCATGGGTCAGCCTCCTTGTACGGCGGTGAGGACTTCCACGCGGTCACCCTCGGAGAGGGCCGTGGCGGACCACTGCGCGCGCGGGACGACGGTTTCGTTGAGGGCGGCGGCCACGCCGGAGGGCGCGGGCGTGAGGGACCGTACGAGGGTGTCGAGAGCGGTGCCCGGGGTGATCTCCCGGCGCTCCCCGTTGACGGAGATGTTCATGCGGGCTGCTCCATGAGTACGGCGCCGAAGCGCCTCGGCGTGAACGGGCGGGCCTCCTCGGGCAGCTCGCCGCCGGCCAGCACCTGGGCCATCACGTCCCCGGTGACCGGCGTGAGCAGCACGCCGTTGCGGTAGTGCCCGGTGGCCAGCAGCAGGCCCGGCAGACCGGACGGGCCCAGCAGCGGTGCGTTGTCGGGGGAGCCGGGGCGCAGCCCGGCCCGGGTCTCGGTGAGCGGGAGCTCGGTGATCCCGGGGACCAGCTCGTGCGCGTCGCGCAGCAGCTCGTACACGCCCCCCGCGGTGACCGTCGTGTCCCAGCCCAGCTCCTCGCTGGTGGCGCCGACGACCAGCTCGCCGTTCTCCCGGGGCACCAGGTAGACATGGCTGCCGCGCACCACGGCCCGCACGGTGCGGCTCAGGAACGGCGCGCAGTGGCGGGGGACGGTCAGCCGCAGCACCTGCCCCTTCACCGGCCGCACCGGCGGCAGCAGCTCCTGCGGCACGCCCCGGAGCCTTCCGCTCAGGCTTCCGGCCGCGAGCACCACCTGGTCCGCGCGCAGCTCGGTGCCGTCCGCGGTGGTGACGCCGACGGCCCGGCCCCCGGCGACGTCCAGCCGCTCGGCCCACGCGCGGTGGAACACCACCCCGGTGCGCTCGCACGCGGCCACCAGGGCCGCCGCCAGCCGGCGCGGGTCGATCTGGTGGTCGCCGTCGACCCGCAGCCCGCCGCGCACCCCGGGCGCGAGCATGGGCTCCAGGCGCCGGCAGTCCCGCCCGGACAGCCACTCCGACTCCAGGCCGCAGCGCTGCTGGAGGGCGTGCAGTTCGCGCAGGTGGGCGCGGTCGTCGGCGTCGAGCGCGACCGCGAGGGTGCCGCAGCGGCGATAGCCGAGGTCGTGGCCGGTCAGCTCGGTCAGCTCGGCCGCGAAGTCCGGATAGCGGCGGGCGGACTCCAGGTTCAGGGCGAGCAGGGTCTCCTCGCCGTAGTGCAGTTCGGTGACCGCGGCCAGCATTCCGGCCGCGACCCGCGCGGCCCCGCCACCGGGCTCGGGGTCCAGCACGGCCGTGGCGAGCCCGCGTTGCGCGGCGCGCCAGGCCGTGACCAGGCCGATGATTCCGCCCCCGATGACGAGGACGTCGGACGTACGTGACGACATGGGCGTCCAGCCCCTCCCTTCGCCGGCATGACCCGGATCAGGTTCGTACGGTCGGAGGCCGCCAGCCTCCCTCTCAGCCCGGTGCGCCGGGCTCCCGCGAGTGCTTGTACGGGGGCCACCCTAGCCCGCGGGGCTGCGCCCTTGTAAGGGAGCCTCCGCGCGGCCCGCGTGTGGAGCAGTTCACCGGCCGCACCCGCTGACCGACGTTCCGTCAGTTGTCTATGGTGATCTGGTGAGCGAGGAGACACCGCAAGAGGGCACGTCACAGGGCACGCCGAAGGGCATGTCGCAGGGGCGGCGCGTGGTCGTCGTCGGCGCGGGCATGGCCGGGGTGCAGACCGCGGTCGCGCTGCGGGAACAGGGCTTCAAGGGCGCCGTGACCGTGCTCGGCGCCGAACCCCACCAGCCGTACGACCGGCCGCCGTTGTCCAAGGCCGTGCTGCTCGGCAAGGCCGAGGGCTCCGCCTTCGAGGTCGACTTCGACTCGCTCGGCGTCGAACTGCGGCTGGGCTGCGAGGTGCTGGGCGTGCGCCCCGCCGAGCACGAACTGGACACCGAGGCCGGACCCGTCCCGTACGACGTCCTGGTCCTGGCCACCGGCGCCGAACCGATCACCCTGCCCGGCACCGAGGGCGTCCCCGGCGTACACCTGCTGCGCACTCTGGACGACGCGGAGCGGCTGCGGCCGGTGCTGGCCCGGCAGCACGACATCGTGGTCGTCGGCGCCGGCTGGATCGGCGCCGAGTTCGCCACCGCCGCCCGCGAGGCCGGCTGCGCGGTGACCGTCGTGGAGGCCGCCGACCGGCCGCTCGCGGGCGCCCTGCCCGCCGAGGTCGCGGCGCCGATGGCCGCCTGGTACGCCGACGCGGGCGCGGAACTGCGCACCCACGCGCGCGTGGACCGCATCGAGCCCGGTGCGGTCGTGCTCGCCGACGGCACCCGGCTGCCCGCGGACGCCGTCGTGGTCGGTATCGGCGCCCGCCCCGCCACCGGCTGGCTGGCCGGTTCCGGGATCGAGCTGGGCGCCCACGGCGAGGTCGTGGCCGACGACCACCTGCACACCTCCGCGGCGGACGTGTACGCCGTCGGCGACTGCGCCTCCTTCCCGTCGGCCCGCTACGGCGAGCGGCTCCTCGTCCACCACTGGGACAACGCCCTCCAGGGCCCGCGCACGGTCGCCGCGAACATCCTCGGCGAGACGACCTCGGTCTACGACCCGGTGCCGTACTTCTGGTCCGAGCAGTTCGGCCGCTTCGTCCAGTACGCCGGCCACTACGCCGGTGCCGACCGCATGGTCTGGCGCGGCGACCCGACGGGCCCGGCCTGGACGGTCTGCTGGCTCCGGGAGAACCGCCTGATCGCCCTGCTCGCAGTCGGCCGCCCCCGCGACCTGGCCCAGGGCCGCCGCTTGATCGATGCAGGCAGGCGCATGGACCCGGAGGCATTGGCCGACCCGACTCGGCCCCTGAAGGACTCCACGGTTGACTGATCGGAGCCCGGGGGGACAGCCGACCCAAGGGGCGTGGGGCTGTGTCGATATGCGGCTCCGCCGCGTGGGCGCGCCGGGCCGCAACGGCGCCGTAGACGACAAACGGCCCATAACGGCACCCCCGAGCGGAGCGCCTCCGCTTCCGAGTGTCAGTGGGGGATGGCAGGCTTATCCCCGTGACCGAGATTGACGCAAAGATTGATGCTCTCGTCCCCGCCTGGCTCACCCTCCCCGACATCGCCGAACAGTTCGGCGTCGAGGTGACACGTGTGCGGCAGCTGGTCAAGGAGGGCCAGCTCATCGCCGTACGCCGTGGCGAGAACCGGGCGCTGCACGTCCCCGCCGCCTTCATCGACGGGGACAAGGTCGTCAAGGGCCTGTCCGGGACCCTGACGCTCCTGAGGGACGACGGCTTCACGGTCGAAGAGATGATCGAGTGGCTCTTCACCCCCGACCCGACCCTGCCCGGCACGCCCGCGCAGGCCTTGAGCGAGAATCGCGGCACGGAGGTGAAGCGCCGCGCCCAGGCGCTCGCCGTCTGAACCGACCCGCACCAGGGGTGGCGTACGGGCTCTGGCCGGTACGCCACCCGCTCGCCCACCGATGACACCGACGACGGGGGGACCCACGCATGTCCGACACCGCCCGCGGCAGGCTCGCCGACGCCCGCCTCTACCTCTGCACGGACGCCCGCAGGCGCCAGGGCGACCTCGCCGAGTTCCTGGACGCGGTCCTGGCCGGCGGTGTCGACATCGTGCAGCTGCGCGACAAGGGCATGGAGGCCGGCGAGGAGCTGGAGCACCTCAAGGTGTTCGCGGACGCCTGTGCCCGGCACGGCAAGCTGCTCGCGGTCAACGATCGGGCCGACGTCGCCCACGCGGCCGGCGCCGGCGTGCTCCATCTCGGCCAGGGCGACCTGCCGGTCCCCGCGGCCCGCGCGATCCTCGGCGACGAGGTCCTGATCGGCCGCTCCACGCACGCCGAGTCCGAGGCCGCGGCGGCTGCCGTCCAGGAGGGCGTGGACTACTTCTGCACCGGCCCGTGCTGGCCCACCCCGACCAAGCCCGGCCGCCACGCCCCCGGCCTCGACCTGGTCCGGTACACGGCGTCCCTGGGCACCGACCGCCCCTGGTTCGCCATCGGCGGCATCGACCTCGGCAACCTGGACGAGGTGCTGGACGCCGGTGCCCGCCGGGTGGTCGTGGTCCGCGCGCTCACCGAGGCGGACGACCCGGGCGCCGCCGCGGCGGAGTTCGCCAAGCGGCTGCGGGAGGCGTAGCGCCCGCCCGCAGGGGCCGCTGTCCGGGTTTTTGTCCAAGGGGTGGACGATAAAGCGGCAATTCGGGCAAATCTCCGGTGTCTGGTTGGGGGACCGCCCACCCCTGGCTAACCTGCGGGTATGGCCCTCGGAACCTCCTCCACCAGGACTGATCGCGCACGCACCGTGCGTGAGATACTCGCCAGCGGCAAAACGACGTACTCGTTCGAGTTCTCGGCACCGAAGACCCCCAAGGGCGAGCGGAACCTGTGGAGCGCCCTCCGGCGGGTCGAGGCGGTCGCTCCCGACTTCGTCTCCGTGACCTACGGCGCCGGCGGCTCCACCCGCGCGGGCACGGTCAAGGAGACCCAGCAGATCGTCGCCGACACCACGCTCACCCCGGTCGCCCACCTCACCGCCGTCGACCACTCCATCGCCGAGCTGCGCAACATCATCGGCCAGTACGCCGACGCCGGTATCCGCAACATGCTCGCCGTGCGCGGCGACCCGCCCGGCGACCCGATGGGCGAGTGGGTCCCGCATCCCAGGGGTCTGACGTACGCGGCCGAACTCGTCCGCCTGATCAAGGAGTCGGGCGACTTCTGCGTCGGTGTCGCCGCGTTCCCGGAGATGCACCCGCGCTCCGACGACTGGGACACCGACGTCGCCCACTTCGTGGACAAGTGCCGCGCGGGCGCCGACTACGCGATCACGCAGATGTTCTTCCAGCCGGAGTCGTATCTGCGTCTGCGTGACCGCGTCGTGGCCGCGGGCTGCGACACCCCGGTCATTCCGGAGGTCCTGCCTGTCACCAGCGTGAAGATGTTGGAACGTTTGCCCAAACTCAGCAATGCATATTTCCCTGACGTCCTGAAAGAGCGGATCCTCACAGCGAAGGACGATCCGGCGGCGGTACGCTCCATCGGTATCGAGTTCGCCACGGAGTTCTGTGCACGGCTGCTGGCCGAGGGAGTGCCCGGTCTGCACTTCATCACGCTCAACAACTCCACGGCACCGCTGGAAATCTACGAGAACCTGGGCCTGCACCACCTCCCGCAGGCCTAGACCGGCCGCACCGCGATACGACACACTTCGTAGCGGCCACTGGGAGAGGGGCGTACATGGGCTGGACGGTCCTCTACATCGCGTTCGGCGTCGTCGCACTGTGGTTGCTCGGCGAGGTCCTGCTGCAGTACAAGGCGCGGCTGCGCTGGCGGCTGCTGGCCTTCGTCGGCTTCCTCGGCGTCGTGCTCGGCGTGCTGATGCCGTCCGTCGTCGTCATCGGCGTGGGCGCGATCGCGTTCGCAATCGGCCAGACCTACGTCACGCTGTCCTTCCGCCGCGGCTTCGCCGACGGCTGGGCGGTCAAGCGGCCCGAGGCCGAGGGCCGCGGCAGCAAGCGCCGCCGCGGCAAGGCGGACCGCCGCGACCCGGACTTCGACGTCTCCGACGAGGGCGCCGAGGACGACTACGGCCCCGAGGCGGAGCGCGACGACCGCGTCCACGGCCCCGGCGACTACGAAGACGACTACGACCGCGACGACGTCTTCACCCCGGCCCGGCCCCCGGAGGCCGCCGCCGAGACCACCTCCGTCTACGCGCCCCAGCCCCTCCCCGAGGACACCGGCTCCTACGGCGTCTACGGCGACACGTACGCGGGCGCCGCCCAGCAGCAGCCCCAGCCCCAGGCCGCCGACCAGAACTACGCCTACGACTACTCGGGCTACGCCCAGCAGGGCTACGGCTACGACACCGGCGGCGGCCAGCAGAGCTACGCGAACTACTCCGATCCGTACATCGGCACCCAGTCCTACGGCGGCACCTCGTACGACCAGGCGGGCTACGGCCAGCAGCAGTACGGCCAGCAGGGCTACACCCAGGACCCGTACGCCACCGGCGGCTACGGCGAGACCCCGGCAGGCGGGGTCTGGGTCCCGCAGCAGCGCAACGACGAGGCCTACGGCGGAGCGCTCCCGCAGGAGCAGCCGTACCCGTACCAGGGCCACGGGCAGCAGCCGCAGCAGCCCGGCACCGGGTACGACGAGCAGTACCGCTACTGAGGCCCGGCCGCGCTCACTGGGAGCCGCGGAACTCCGGCCCCTCCACGATCAGCCCGGCCACCAGCGCCCCCGACATACCGGCGTGGGGGAGACCACCGCCGGGGTGGGACCAGCCGCCGACCGTGAACAGACCGGGCAGTGCTGTGGTGCTGCCGGGATGCAACAGGCGTCCCTCGCCGGCCGCCAGCGCGGGGGCTGGGATTGCGCCGCCCACCGCTCCTGTAGCCGCCGCAACGGCGGCAGGGGTGCGCAGCTCCTTCCATAGGAGGCGGTCCCGCAGGCCGGGTATGGCCCGCTCGGCGACCGTGATCATGTCCTCGGCGTGCCGGTCGAAGACCTCCCGTTCGACCCAGCCCTCCTCCTGGAGCTGCGAGGGGACCGTCGAGACCAGGACGACCGACTCGTGGTTGGCGTCCGGGACCAGTGCCGGGTCGCCGGGCCGAAGCACCGTGACGGTGGGGCGTGCCACCATCCCGTCGGGGCTGCCGAACAGCAGGTCCAGCTCGCTCGCGCGGTCTTCCGCGTGTACCACTGTCCGGTGCGTCACGCCGTCCGGCCGCTCCCCGCGTAGCGCCAGCAGCACCGACAGTCGGCTCGGCCCTCCGCGCTGCGGTGCGACCTCGTCGGCGCCCCGTACCGCTGTGCCCGTGATGAAGCGGCCCAAGGCGTCCGGGGTGACACCGGCGACTACGAAGTCCGCCTCCCGCACCGCCCGGTCGGCCAGCTCCACCCCCGCGGCCCGGCCGTCCTTCTCCACGATCGCCGTGACCTCGGCGCCGAAGACGAACTCGACCTTCCGCTTCAGGCACCGCTCGTACACCGCGCGGGCCAGCTCCCGGATGCCGCCGCGGACGTACCAGGTGCCGAAGGCGTGCTCCATGTACGGCAGCACGGCCGCGCTCGCGGGCGCGGTCCGCGGATCGAGGCCGTACGCGAGCACCTGGCTCTCCAGGAGGGCCGCCAGCCGCTCGTCGCGCAGCTCCCACGCGCCGATCTCGGCCGCCGTGCTCGCCCGCCGGGTGCGCAGCAGACGCTTGTGCGGGACGGCCGGATACGGCTCCTGCTCCGCCAGCACCTGCCAGTTCGGCCACAGGGGCTCCTCCAGCAGCGGTCGGCGCGTGCGGTCCCAGGCCTCGCGGGCGCGCACCAGGAAGTCGCCCCAGCGCTGCCCGGCCCCCGCACCCAGCGCCTCGTCCAGCGCCGCGACGACACCCGCGCGCGAGGCGTTCGGCAGCGACACCTGGGTGCCGTCCGCGAAGACGTGCCGCGAGGACGGGTCGACCTGGACCAGCTCGACGCAGTCCTCCAGCGGCTCCTTGCCGGTCTTGAGGAACAGATCGCGGTAGACCGCGGGCAGCGACAGCAGCCCCGGGCCGGTGTCGAAGGCGAAGCCGTCCCGCTCGAAACGGCGTACCGCACCGCCGTACGTCTCCGTACGCTCGTACACCGTCACCCGGTGGCCCGCGACGGCCAGCCGGGCAGCCGCCGCCATCGCGCCCATCCCGGCGCCGATCACCGCAATCCGTGCCATGCCTGCGACTTTATCGACCGCCACTGACAATCCGGCACGCGCCCCGTCAGGGCGCCCGTGACACCGCGCGCGTATGCCTGAGTACGCGTACTCAGGCACCGAGATGAGTACGCGCGCGGATGGGACGCCGCCCGCGCGAACGGGAGAGTAGGGACACGGCAAGGGCGCGGCCCGGCACCGCCGGCACGGGGCGGCGGAACGGCGCCCGCCTCCTCGCCGCTCCTTCCGCCGGTCCGCCGGCGGAAGCGAGACACGGGGGACCCGGGGGACGACCGCCACGGGGGTCCATGCGGGGAGGCGCCGGTCCGAGCGGGGACCGGCGCCTCTTCCGTCTGTCTGCGGGCCTTGCTCAGCCCTTTCCGCTGACCCGGCCCTGGAGCAGCCGGGACAGGGCCGCGTGCACGTCGTCCAGGGAGCGCTCCGGCTGGAAGGACTTCCAGTCCAGGGCCGCCACCAGGACCATGCCGACCAGCGCCGCCGCCGTCAGCTGGATGTCGATCTCGTCGCTGAACTCGCCCGCCGCCACGCCCTCGCGCAGCACGCCCTCGACCACGGCGACGGCCTCCTGCCGCACCACCATCAGCGTGGACTGCCAGGCGCGGTTGGTGCGCCACAGCTCGGCCACGTACAGCTGCGTGAAGGCCGGGTAGCGGTCGATGAAGACCAGGCCCGCGCGGACCATCGCGTCCAGGGCGTCGACCTTGCTGCCGCCCGCGCGTGCCGTCCCCTCCGCCGCCTCCCGCAGGGAGGCGGTGAGCAGGCCCACGCCGTGCCGTAGCAGCTCCTCGAAGAGGACCGACTTGCTCGCGAAGTTGTAGTAGACCGTGCCCTTCGCGACCCCGGCCCGCTCGGCGATCTCGTCCACCGTGGTGGCGGAGAATCCCTGTTCCGCGATGAGCGTGACGGCCGCCTCGTAGAGCTTCTGCCGGGTGGCCTCGCGGCGCGTGCTGACGCCGGACGTGGCGCTGCTGCTTTCCATGGCCCCGATTGTCACAGGTACGAGCGCGTGCGGGGGCTTTTGGGGGATCACAGGCTCAGCTCCGGGTGCAGACGGTCCAGGGTCCACACCTGGCGGCGCCGGGCCGCCAGCGCGGTCAGCGCGAGGGCTCCCGCCGTGAACGCGGCCAGCACGGCGCACGCCTGCCACACGGGGCCGAGCCCGCCACCCGTGATCAGCCGGCGCAGCGCGGCCACGATGTAGCTCATCGGCAGGTACGGGTGGATGGCGTTGAAGAAGCCCGGGCTGGTCTGCACGGGGTACGTGCCGCCCGCCGAGGTCAGCTGGAGCATCAGCAAGGCCAGGACGAGGATCCGCCCCGCCGCGCCGAAGCGGGCGTTCAGCCACTGCACGAGCGCCGCGAAGCAGGCGGTGACGAGGAACAGGAAGCCGACCGTGCCGGCCGCCCGCGCCATCTCCAGGCCGATCGCCCAGTGCAGCACGGACATCAGCGCGACCGTCTGCAGCACGCCCACCGCGACCACCGGCAGCCAGCCCGCCAGCGCGATCCGCCAGGCCGGCGAACCGGCCGCCAGGGCCCGCCGGTTGAGCGGCGCGATCAGCATGTAGGCCACCATCGCGCCGACCCACAGGGACAGCGGGATGAAGTACGGGGCGAACCCGGTGCCGTAGTTCGGCGCCTTGTGCAGGTCGTGGGCGGCCAGTTGGACCGGGTCCGCCATCACGCCGGTGTGCCGGTCGCGGTCCTGCCGGTCGTAGTCGGGGATCTTCTTCGCACCGGCGTGCAGTCCGCCGGCGAGCTTCCCGGAGCCGTCGACCAGCTTGTACATCCCGCCGTTCAGGGTCTCGGCGCCCGACGCGGCCGTACCGACGCCCTTGTCCAGCGCGCTCGCGCCGGTCTTGGCCGTGCCGAGCCCGGAGTGCAGCTTCTTCGCGCCCGCGGCGACCTTGTGCGCACCGCTGTTGAGGGTGTTGATCCGCTTGACCGCGTCGGCCACGTCCTCGTGGAGGTGCGGTGCCTGGTCGGCGAGGGCCTGGGCCTGCTTCTGGAGTGTGCCGAGGTTGTCCCGCATCGTCTTCAGGTCGCCGTCCTGGTCGGCGATCAGGGTGTTGAGGTCGTCGGCGACGGTGGCCACCTCGTCGGCGGCAGTCCTGGCGCGCTTGAGGTCGGGGCAGACGGGGTCGGGGATCACGGCCTTCTCGCAGCGCGCCCGGTAGACGTCGTCCAGGACGGCGGAGGAGGCGTGGGCGGTCTTGGCCGCGCCCGGCGCGAGCTTCACCAGTGTGTCGAGGTTGTCCTTGACGGTCTTGGCCGAGTCGGCGACCAGCTGGGTCGTGTCCCCGATGGTCTTCTCGTTGTCCTTCAGGTACGGACCGGCCTTCTCGTAGACGCCGTTGACGTTGTCGGCCAGGGTCTGCGTGCCGTCCGCGACGCGCCGCGAGCCGTCCTCCAGGCTGTTCGCGCCCTTGTTGAGCTTCTTCAGCCCCTTGGCCAGCCTGCCGCTGCCGCTCTTGGCGTCCTTCAGGCCGTCGGCGAGGTCCTTGGAGCCCTTCTCCGCCTTCCCGAGGCCGCCCGTGAGCGTGTCGGCGCCCTCGGCCGCCGTCACGGTCTTGTCGTGGATGCTGGAGAAGGAGACGAAGATCCGGTCCAGGAAGGTCCGGGACGCCTTGGTGGACGCGGCCGAGCGGACCTCCTTGAAGACCGTCCGGGAGATCTGGCCGACGATGTAGTTGTTCGCGTCGTTCGTGCGCACCTGGAGCGCGCCGGTCTCCGGGGAGTCGCCGGAACTGGAGGCGATGCGCTCGCTGAAGTCGGTGGGCATGGTCAGCGACAGGTAGTACGTGCCGTCCTCGACGCCCCGGCGGGCCTCGGCGTCGCTCACCTCGTGCCACTCGAAAGTGCGGCTGTCGAGCAGCCCCTTGACGATGTCGTCGCCCGCCGTGACCTTCTTCCCGCCCGCGGTCGCGCCCTTGTCGTCGTTCACCAGGGCCACCGGGATGCGGTCCAGACGGCCGTACGGGTCCCAGAACGACCACAGGTACAGGGCGCCGTAGAGCAGGGGCAGCACGAGCAGCGCGACCAGGGCGGCGCGCGGCAGCTTCCCCCGCCCGAACCGCCTCAACTCAAGCGCGGCCAGCCTCGGCGAGCGCATCGGTCTTCTCCTCCCCCTCGGTCTGCTGTTCTGTCTGCTGTTCGGTCTGCTTCTCGTCCGGCTCGTTCGCCGGCTCGGCCTCGGGTGCCGTGGACACGGTGAGGCAGTCCTCGGGGGCGGTGCGGCACACGGCCAGCACCGTCGTGCCCGCGCGCGTGAGGGAGCGCAACAGGGCCCAGGCCTCCGCCTGTTCGGCCGCCGAGAGCTTCAGGTCGGTGTCGTCCACACCGAGCACCTGGGGCCGGCCGATGAGGGCCAGGGCGACGGACAGCCGCAGCGCCTCCAGCCGCTCCAGGTCCCGTACGGCGGTCCGGGAGCCCTTGGGGAGCGTCTCCAGGTCGAGTCCGGCGGCGGCCAGCGCGGCATCCGCCCGCAGCCGCGCCTCGTGCGCGCGCTCCGGGCGGGGCCGCAGCAGTTCGCGCAGGGAGTCGCCGAACCGGCGCTGGAGCAGAGCTCGTTCGCGCAGGTGCTCGCCGACGGTCAGGGCCGGCTCCAGATCGGTGAGACCGGTCACGTTGGCCACGGCGGCCACGCGCCGCACCGCCGCCAACCGCTTCGGCAGCCGGGCCTCGCCGACGGCCGCCGTTCCCTCGGTGGCCTTCATCCGCCCGGTCAGGGCCAGCAGCAGGCAGGTGCGGCCCGACCCGGACGGTCCCTCGATCGCGATCAGCGAGCCGGGCTCCGCGTCGAAGGTGATGCCCCGGAAGGCCCACCCCCGGGGCCCCTTGAGCCCCAGACCCTCGGCCGTGACGTGCACGCCGTCCACAACCCCCCCTGTGGTTGAGCAGTATGCGAACTGAACATTTGAACTGACTGGTCAGTGCAAAAATACGCCCGAACCTACGATCGAGGCAAAACCGCAGGTCAGAACGGATTGTCAGTGGCATACCGCACGATGAGCACATACGGCACCTGTGCCGTCACCCAGACGACAGGAGGTTCGTCATGGCCAGCTCGTCCGCAGCCGCTCCCCAGCGGCGCCGCGCCACCGGCCCTGCCCCCTCACTGACCGGCCCGGCGAGCGATGTGCACCCCGTGCTGCGCCGGACCACGGCCCCGCCGGCCGCCCTCGACCTGCTCGCCCAGGCCCGGGCCGCACTGGACGAGGCCGCCACCCTGGAAACTCCGAACGAGCGCTACGCGACGGCCCACCTCGCCGCCCTGCGCACCGCCGCCGCCGTACTCGCCGCCCGTGCCCGCCCCGAGACCTCACCGCGCCGCCGGGCCCGCATCCGCAGCGCCTGGGAACTGCTCCCCGAGATCGCCCCCGAGCTGACCGAGTGGAGCGCGCTGTTCGCCTCCGGCGCCGCCCGCCGCGCCCGCGCCGAGGCGGGCATCCAGGGTGCCGCCCGGCAGCGGGACGCCGACGACCTGATACGGGACGCGGCGATGTTCCTCCGCATCGTCGAGCGGATGCTGGTCCTCCAGCCGGTCCTGCCCCAGCCCCGCCAGGACACCGGCGAGACCGGCGCGCCGCCCGGCTCGAGAGCCCGAGGAGACCTGCCGGACGCGGGCTGACCGAGCAGAGCCCGGAGCCGAGGTGAGAGCGAGGTGATGCCGAGGTGACCAGGCAGGTATCGGAGCAATAGGGTGGAGGTCGCCTGAAGAGCTTCCGTCCTGCCGAGGAGTCAACTGCCGTGTCGGACCCGATGCGCCCGCCCGTCTCCCACCACCGCCCTCAAACGGCGTCGCTGCGCTCCGACTCCTCTCTTTCGCGCGCCTCTCTCCGTACCGCCGTGGTCTGGGAGGTCCTCCAGGACGCCCTCGACCGTCGGGTCAAGGCCACGGGACGGGAGTCGCTGGACGTGCTCGACACCGGAGGCGGCAGCGGCAACTTCGCCGTGCCGCTCGCCGGCCTCGGCCACCGCGTCACCGTGGTCGACCCCAGCCCGAACGCCCTGTTCGCGCTGGAGCGCCGCGCCGCCGAGGCCGGCGTCGCCGACCGGGTCAAGGGCGTCCAGGGCGACGCCCACGGCCTGTTCGACGTGGTCGAGCGCGGCGGCTACGACGCCGTGCTGTGCCACGGCGTCCTGGAGTACGTGGACGACCCGGCCGAGAGCGTCCGCAACGCCGTGGCCGCCCTGCGCTCGGAGGGTGTCCTCAGCCTGCTCGCCACCGGTCTCGGCGGCGCCGTGCTCGCCCGCGCCCTCGCGGGCCACTTCACGGAGGCCAAGCAGGCTCTGGAGGACCCCGACGGGCGCTGGGGCACCGGCGACCCGATGCCGCGCCGCTTCACCGCCGAGCAGCTCACCGCGCTGGTCGAGGGCGCGGGCCTGGCGGTCGGCGCCGTGCACGGCGTGCGCGTCTTCGCCGACCTCGTGCCCGGAGTCCTGGTGGACACCGAAACCGGCGCCCTCGACGCCCTGCTGAAGCTGGAGGCCGCTGCGGCCGAACTGCCCGCGTTCCACTCCGTGGCCACCCAGCTCCATGTGCTCGGTGAGACAGCGGGGCCGGCCGGGTCCTGAGCAACCCGAGCGGTCCCTGCGCACTGCCGGGGCGAGCCGCTGATCAGGGCCTTGGCGGCGGATGGAGTACGCCACAAGACCCCCGAACGAGGGGTTTGCGCCGTATGATCGAGGTACACCGCCCGGCATGACGGGTCGGCCGCCGGGGAATGGAAGCCTCAGCGACCGGGTCGGCCATGGCGGATCCCGGTTTGCCAATTGGCGTAGAGGGGCGGGTTTCACGGGGGCGATTCCCTGCCTATCCTGAAGGGACCCCCCGGGTCGCCCCGGCGACTGCACGATGAGGAGGACTCCGTGCCGCTCTCCGAGCACGAGCAGCGAATGCTTGAGCAGATGGAGCGAGCGCTGTACGCCGAAGACCCCAAGTTCGCGTCGGCGCTTGAGGGAAGCGGGCTGCGTACGTACACCCGGCGGCGGGTCTACCAGGCGGTCGCAGGCTTCCTCGTGGGTATCGCGCTCCTCATGGCCGGAATGGTCGCACAGCAGATCTGGGTCAGCGTGGTGGGCTTCCTCGTCATGCTGGGCTGCGCCGTACTGGCGGTCACCGGCTGGCGCAAAGCACCGAAGCCGGGCGAGCAGCAGCCTGCAGGCGCCGCTCGCCGCGGAGCCAGGCCCAAGCGCTCCATGATGGACCGGATCGAGCAGCGCTGGCAGCGCCGCCGGGACGAGCAGGGCCACTAGACAAACTCCCTGGTTCCGCGAACCACAGCAGACATGCGTGAGGGGTGACCACCGCCAGGTGGTCACCCCTCACGCATGTCTCGTCCCGGCCCTGGCCCCGGCCTCAGCCCTGCTGCCTCGACGGCCTGCGCAGAGCTGGCCGGGCCGACCGCGCGCGGGCCCGGAACGCCGACCAGCGGGCCGACACCGCCCACAGGACCCGTACCGCCGAGCGCGGCGCGAACCGCGCCCGCAGCCGCGTACCGGTGCTCACCGTGCCGCGCAGCCCGGCGACCGCCCGGCGCACGTCCTCCGCCAGGCCCGCCGACGGGCGCGGCCGAGGCGCGTACAGCACCTGCTCGACCGCGTCCGCCACCCGGTGCACCGCGGCCCCGGCCGCCGGGTCGAGGTGCCCGAGCCGGACGATGCGGGCGGCGGCTCCGCGCGGTGTCTGCGACTCGTCCGGCCGGATGCCGTGGTCCCAGGCGCTGTCCGTCAGTTCCTGCCAGGCGGCCAGGGCGTGGGCCGCCGCGCCCTCCTCGGTCCGGGCGTGCGCGCCCAGCCGCCGCGACCGCACCCGGGCCCGCCACAGCATCGGCGACAGCGGGACCACCAGCAGCGCCAGCACGGCCAGCGCGCCCAGCACGTACCACCACGGGCCCGAGCCGCCGCCCCCGTGGTGCGGGGCCGCCGCCGCGGTCGGGGTGTCACAGCCCTGGAGCTTGCGCAGCTGCGCCGTGCAGCCGTCGCCCGGCGAGGCCTCGGCCGAGGGCGTCGTGGCCGACCCGTGGGACGGCAGCGCAGGGTCCGGCACGGAGGTGCCGGGCGTCACCGACTGCGTGTACGACGGCACGGTGCCCCGGGTCGGGGTCGGCTCGAAGCGGGTCCAGCCCACACCCGCGAAGTACAGCTCGGGCCAGGCGTGTGCGTCCTTCAGGCTCACCGCGATCGAGCCGTCCGCCTGAGGGGTGCCGGGCGCGAAGCCCACGGCCACGCGGGCCGGGATGCCGAGCGTGCGGGCCATCGCCGCCATGGCGAAGGAGAAGTGGACGCAGAAGCCCTCCTTCTTCTTCAGGAAGTTCGCGATGGCGTTCGAGCCCTGGCCCACCTCGACCCGGGTGTCGTACTGGAAGCCGCCGTTGACCGCGAAGTAGTCCTGGAGCTTGACCGCTTCGTCGTAGTGGCTCGTGGCGCCCGCGGTGACCTCCCTGGCGGTGCGGGCCACCACCTGCGGCAGCGCGGACGGCACCTTGGTGTACTCGCGCTTCAGGGCCTCGGGCGGCTCCGGCGCGGCGGCCAGCTGCTGGGCGGTCGGCTGCACGTCCAGGCTGGTCACCTGGTAGTTCACGCCGCGTGTGTTCTGGCCGTGGTCGCCGACGAGCGTCATGCCGACCGGCTCGTAGCGCCAGTCGCCGTCGATCCGCACGTGTCTCGGCGGGTACGGCATCGGCAGCCAGTCCTGCGCGTACCAGTAGGCCGCCGAGATCGTCGAGATCACCGTGGTGCGCTTGATGTCCGGGCCCAGGCCGACGGGCGTGGGCAGGACGTTCGGCAGAGCGATGATGTGCCGCTGGGACGGCTTCCAGGTGGTGCCGTCGAAGGAGTCCAGGGACACGATCCGCAGATACATGTCGGAGGTGTCGTTCGAGCTGGACCTCAGGGACAGCACCTGGCGGTCGTCGTCCGAGTTCAGGCTGTCGCGCAGCGACACCAGCGGGTTGACCGCGGAGATCGTGCCGCCGTGGCCGTTGCCCGCCCCCACGCCGGTGCCGGCGTCGTCCAGCAGGCCGCCCTGCATGGCGGGCAGGGCGAGCGGCACCACCAGGGCGACGCCGAGGGCGACCGCGCCGATGCGGCGTCCGGTGCGCACCGGGGCCACCGCGCCGCCCTCCGCAGCGCCCGGGGCGCGGGGCGCGCCCCCGAAGACCCGGCCCCACTGCGCGAGCCGGTCCCGGCCCTCGGCGAGCAGCAGCATCAGATAGCCGGCCGCCGCGACCAGGAACCACAGCCAGTCGGCGGCGCCGTGGGACAGCCCGGCGGCCACCGAGTACAGCGCGAGCAGCGGCAGCCCGGCGGGGGCCGCGCCGCGGTAGGTGACCGCGAGGGTGTCCACCAGCAGATGGATGACCAGGACCCCGCCGATCAGCATCAGCCTGATGCCGTCGGACAGCGGGGCCGGTATCGCGTACGTGCCGACGTCGTGCGAGCCCTGCGAGAGCAGGTCGGACAGGTACCGGATGGCGTCCGGGCCGGGGATCAGCCCGATGATCGCGTGCTCCCGGGCGAAGGCCAGGGTGAGCAGCACAAGACCGGACAGCGCTTGTGCGGCCACCGTCAGCGGCCTGGCCAGCGGCACCCTGCGGGCCGCCGCGCCGACCCCGGTCTGCACGGCGACCAGCAGGATCGCCTGGAGCAGCCAGGTGGGCCGGTCGACCAGGGGCAGCATCGCGCACGAGGCCATCAGCGTGGCCGCGGCGGCGCACAGCGTCAGTCGTGCCCGCCCGCTCATCCCAGTGCCTCCCCGCTCAGGGCGGCCAGGCCCGACCGTTCCCGGTCCGCCTGTCGCCACAGGTCGTTCAGCGAGGCGCCGCGCGACACGCTCAGCGCCGTCCAGCCGGCCTCGCGCAGCATGCGCAGCCGCTCCTCGTGCCGGTTGTCCGGACCCGGCACGTCGGTGGCCTCCCGGACCCAGACGTCGGGGTCCAGTACGAAGGCGACAGCACCCCCGCTGCGCCGCCGCATCGTGGCGACCGTCGTGGCCTGCTCCTCGTCCAGGTCGCCCAGGAAGGCGACCAGCAGCCCCTCGTTGCCGCCGCGCAGCACGTCGTACGCCCGGGACAGGCCCGTGCCGTCGGAGTGGTCGATCACGGCGAGGGTGTCCATCATCAGCCCGGCCGCGTCCGCGCCCTCCTGGCCGCCGCCCGCGAACCCGTCGGTGCCCTCGCCCGGCAGCGAGCTGCCACTGTCCGTCAGCAGCCGTACCGAGAAGCCGCGTTCGAGCATGTGCACCAGGACCGAGGCGGTGCCGGAGACGGCCCACTCGAAGGCCGAGTCGGGCCCCGCGCCCGCGTAGGCGACGCCCCGGGTGTCGAGCAGCACCGTGCAGTGCGAGCGCCGCGGCTGCTCCTCCCGGCGCACCATCAGCTCGCCGTAGCGTGCGGTGGAGCGCCAGTGCACCCGGCGCAGGTCGTCGCCGTAGCGGTACCCGCGCGGGATCACGTCGTCCTCGCCCGCCAGGGCCAGCGAGCGCTGCCGCCCGTCGCCGTACCCCTTGGCCTCGCCGCTGAACCGGACCGGGGTCAGCGGCTCCACGCGCGGGATGACGGTCAGGGTGTCGAAGTCCGAGAAGGAGCGGGTCAGTTCGCACATGCCGAACGGGTCGGTCAGCCGCAGCTGAAGCGGGCCCAGCGGATAGCGGCCCCGCAGGTCGGAGCGGACCCGGTAGGACACCTCGCGGCGCCCGCGCGGCTCCACCCGGTCCAGCACGAAGCGCGGCCGTGGCCCGAGGACATAGGGCACCTGGTCCTGGAGCATCAGCAGACCGCTGGGCACCCGGGAGACGTTCTCGATGGCCAGGTGCACCCGGGCCTCGCTGCCGGCAGGCACGCGTGCGGGGGAGAGCCGGCGGCTGCCGGCCACCCGGTAGCGCGTGCGGTACAGCACCGTCGCGCAGATGAGGGGCAGCGCGGCCAGCAGCAGGCCGACCCGCAGCAGATCGCTCTGCCCGAGCACGTACGCGCAGATCGCCGCCGCGATCCCCGCGGCCAGGAAGGACCGCCCGCGGGTGGTCAGCCCCGTCAAAGCCGTACGGACGGCGCCCGGCCGGCCCCGGTCGGCCTCCGGATGCTCCGGGCTCCCGGCGCTCGCCCCCCCGGCGCTCATCACAGGCTCCGCGGCGGCTGCTGCGGATACGCCGGCACGCCCCGGCCGAGGCCGATCTGCGGCTGGGACGCCGAGGGCACCGGGGTGCGCTGCAGGATCTCCAGCACGACCTGCTCGGCCGTACGGCGGTTCAGCTGGGCCTGGGCGGTGGGCAGCAGCCGGTGGGCGAGGACGGCGACGGCGAGTGCCTGGATGTCGTCCGGCAGCGCGTACTCCCGGCCGCTGAGGGCGGCGGACGCCTTGGCCGCGCGCAGCAGGTGCAGCGTCGCGCGCGGGGAGGCGCCGAGTCTGAGGTCGGGGTGCGCGCGCGTGGCGGCGACCAGTTCCACCGCGTACCGCCGCACCGGCTCGGCGACGTGGACCGCGCGCACCGCCTCGACCAGCTTCACGATCTCGTGCGCGTGCGCCACCGGCTGGAGGTCCTCCAGCGGGGAGACGCCGCCGTGCACGTCCAGCATCTGCAGCTCGGCCTCGACGCTCGGGTAGCCGACGGAGACGCGGGCCATGAAGCGGTCGCGCTGGGCCTCGGGCAGCGGGTAGGTGCCCTCCATCTCGACCGGGTTCTGCGTGGCCACCACCATGAACGGGCTGGGCAGTTCATAGGTCTGCCCGTCGATGGTGACCTGTCGCTCCTCCATGGACTCCAGCAGCGCGGACTGGGTCTTGGGGGAGGCGCGGTTGATCTCGTCGCCGATCACGATCTGCGCGAAGATGGCGCCCGGCTTGAACTCGAAGTCCCGGCGCTGCTGGTCCCAGATGGACACGCCGGTGATGTCCGAGGGCAGCAGGTCGGGCGTGAACTGGATGCGCCGCACGGAGCAGTCGATGGACCGCGCCAGCGCCTTGGCCAGCATCGTCTTGCCGACGCCGGGAACGTCCTCGATCAGCAGGTGGCCCTCGGCGAGCAGCACGGTCAGCGCGAGCCGTACGACCTCGGGCTTGCCCTCGATCACGCCCTCCACCGAACCGCGTACCCGTTCCACCGTCGCGGTCAGATCAGTGAGGCTCGCTCGATCGTCATAGGTCGTCACCCGGCCCTCCTCGGCCCGTTCTTTCACGGGCCGACGCTCTGTGTGCGAAACCGGCCCACCCCGAAACACGGACACCACGCGGAAACAGTTCCGCGTGCTGCCACACCCCGCATTCTTGCTGCCGTTACGGATTCGTGTCACTCGCCTGTGGACAACTGCCCGCAGGATGCCGGTTCCGTGGCGTTTTTCGAACCGTCGTTCTGGTGCCGGCCGCGGAGTACCTCCGCGGCCGGGGGTGTTCGGGCGGGGTGTCGGGGCGGGCCGGGCGTCAGGCCGGGTCGACCTCGCGCAGCAGACCCGTGTGCACGTCGAAGACGAATCCGCGCACGTCGTCGGTGTGCGGCAGGAACGGAGAGGTGCGCACCCGCTGCATGGACTGGCGGACGTCCTGGTCGACGTCGCGGAAGGACTCCACCGCCCACGCCGGGCGCTGGCCGACCTCCATCTCCAGCTCGTGCCGGAAGTCCTCGGTGAGCGACTCCAGACCACAGTTGGTGTGGTGGATCAGGACGACGCTGCGGGTGCCCAGCGCGCGCTGGCTGATGGTGAGGGAGCGGATCACGTCGTCGGTGACGACGCCGCCGGCGTTGCGGATGGTGTGACAGTCGCCCAGCTCCAGGCCGAGCGCGGCGTGCAGGTCGAGCCGGGCGTCCATACAGGCCACCACGGCCACGTGCAGCACGGGCCGTGCGTCCATACCAGGATCGGTGAAGTCCTGGGCGTAGGTCTCGTTGGCCTCAACGAGACGGTCCGTCACCGTGTCGCCCTTGGTTATGGCGCCTTCGGGTCCAGTGGGCACTGCTGCTGAAGTCGTCATACTCACGACGGTACTGGTCACACATGGCCGAGGCCTGCTGTGAGAGCGGACAAAGAACGTCATCGTGGCTTGTTGTGAGCTAACCCACACGGAGGGCAAACGTGGGCCGGATGGGTGAATCTGTTCGAAGTGTGGCCCCGGCCGTGATGCGGTACGCGACGCGCAGGCCGGTTGATTGACCGCGGGACGGGGTGGACTAAAGTGACGCGAAAGCGGGAGACGAGTCTCTCCTCGCTGCTGAAACCCCCGGAGACCCCGGCGCACACCCGGACCCGTCTCCTCGCGCGCGCGGCGCGTACGTACGGCTCGGGGGACCCGACGGTGCGTACGGCCCGCCGGAACTGAGAGGCCCCCTTGAGCCAGAGTCGACACGTCCCGGTGATGCTCCAGCGGTGCCTGGATCTGCTGGCGCCTGCCCTGGAGCAGCCGGGAGCGGTGGTCGTCGACTGCACCCTCGGCCTCGGCGGGCACAGCGAGGCGCTGCTGGCCCGGTTCCCCGAGGCGCGGCTGATCGGCCTGGACCGGGACAAGGAGGCGCTGCGCCTGTCCGGCGAGCGGCTGGCTCCCTACGGCGAGCGCGCCACCCTCGTGCACGCCGTCTACGACGAGCTGCCCGACGTCCTCGACCGGCTCGGCATCCCGCGCGTGCAGGGCGTCCTCTTCGACCTCGGGGTCTCCTCCATGCAGCTGGACGAGGCCGACCGCGGCTTCGCCTACGCCCAGGACGCGCCCCTGGACATGCGCATGGACCAGACGACCGGGATCAGCGCCGCAGAGGTCCTCAACACCTATCCGGCGGGCGAGCTGGTGCGGATCCTGCGCGCCTACGGCGAGGAGAAGCAGGCCAAGCGGATCGTCTCCGCGATCGTCCGCGAGCGCGAGAAGGAGCCGTTCAGCAACAGCGCCCGGCTCGTGGAGCTGATCCGGGACGCGCTGCCGCAGGCCGCCAAGCGCACCGGCGGCAACCCGGCCAAGCGCACCTTCCAGGCGCTGCGCATCGAGGTCAACGGCGAGCTGTCCGTGCTGGAGCGGGCCGTCCCGGCGGCTGTGAAGGCCCTCGCCGTGGGCGGACGCATCGCCGTGCTGTCGTACCACTCGCTCGAAGACCGCCTGGTGAAGCAGGTGTTCGCGGCCGGAGCCGCGTCCACCGCCCCGCCCGGACTGCCGGTCGTGCCCGAGCGCTACCAGCCCCGGCTCAAGCTGCTCACCCGCGGTGCCGAACTTCCCACCGAGGAGGAGATCGCGGAGAACCGCCGGGCAGCTCCGGCCCGACTGCGCGGTGCCGAGCGCATCAGGGAGGACGCCGAGTGAGCGAGTCGGGTCTCCGGGCTCACCGGAGGTCAAGTGAGTAGGAAACCCGAACTGAAGGGGAGGGCCGCCCGGCTCGCCCGGCTGTTTCCGGCCGGACGCGCGCGGGCGGCCCGTACCCCGTTCGTCCTCCTCGTCGTGCTGCTCCTCGGCGGCGGCCTCATCGGGCTGCTGGTGCTGAACTCCGCGCTCAGCGAAGGCTCGTTCAAACTCGCCGACCTCCAGAAGCAGACGAAGAACCTCACGGACGAAGAGCAGGCGCTCCAGCGGGACATCGACGCCTACTCGTCCCCCGACGCCCTCCAGCGCCGCGCCCGTGAACTCGGCATGGTCCCGGGCGGCGACCCGGCCTTCCTCGGCCCGGACGGCACCGTAAAGGGCGTCCCCGGCGCCGCCGCCCCCGAGTCCGCCGCCTTCACCAACCCGGTCGCCCCCGAGGCCATGACCACGGCCACCGGCCTCCCCGCACCGCCACTCGCCGTGCCCTCCGGGGCCCCCGCCACGGCTCGCCCGGCAGCTACCTCCGGGACCCCCGCGACAGCCCCCTCCACGGCGGCCCCCGCGGCGCCCACCTCGGCTTCCTCCCCGGCCCAGCCGCACGGCACCCCCGCCCCACCGGCCCAGCCGCACGGCGCCCCCGCCCCGCCGGCCCGGGCGGCCAGACCCCAGCCAGCCTCCCCTCCGACCCCCGGCAGGTGACGCAAGTGTCCGACAGGCAACCGCCGCGGCGCCGTGTGCCCGGACCGGCAAGGCCTTCCCGGCCGCAGGGTGCCGTGCGGCGGCAGCCCGGGCCCGGGGCCCGTCCCGCTCGTCGGCCGACCGGGGGCCGGCCCCCGGTCCGGGGTCCGCTCCGGCTCGGCAGCCCGCGGCCCCGGCTGCGTATGGTCGGGCTCGCCCTGACCCTGGTGATGCTCGCCTTCGTCGTACGGCTGCTCCAGGTCCAGGCCGTCGACGCCGGCGCGTACGCCGCGCGGGCCGCGCAGGACCGCTTTGTCGTGCACACCCTGGCCGCCGCGCGCGGCGGCATCACCGACCGCAACGGGGTCGCCCTCGCCGTCAGCGAGGACGCCTACGACATCACGGCCGACCCGACGATGTTCTCGGCCAAGCAGCTGAAGGTCGGCGACGGGCCCGAACGGGCCGCCGCCCTGCTCGCGCCGATCCTCGGCCAGGACCAGGCCACGATCGTCAAGAAGCTGCGGCCCAGGAACAGGAACTCCCGGTACGCCCGGCTCGCCACCCGGCAGACCCCGCAGGTCTGGAAGCAGATCAAGGACCTGAAGTCCGCGCTCAACAAGAAGGCCGCGACCGACCACAACACCGTCAACGTGCTGGCCGGCGTCTTCGCCGACCCCAGCAGCCAGCGCGTGTACCCCAACGGCGACCTCGCCGCCGGGATACTGGGCTGGGTCAACGCCGAGGGCCGGGGCGGCGGCGGCATCGAGCAGGAGCTGAACAAGCAGCTGTCCGGCAAGGACGGCAAGGTCCGCTACGCCCAGTCCGGCGGCCGTGAGGTGCCCACCGTGGGCTCGACCGAGACGCCCGCCGTGCCCGGCTCCGACGTCGAGCTCACCATCGACCGCGACATCCAGTGGGCCGCGCAGAACGCCATCAGCGAGCAGGTGAAGAAGTCCAAGGCGGACCGCGGCTACGTCATCGTCCAGGACGCCCGCAGCGGACAGATCCTGGCCATGGCCGACTCACCCGGCTTCGACCCGAACGACCTGTCGAAGGCGGACTCCGCGGCCATGGGCAACGCGGCCCTCCAGGACGCCTACGAGCCCGGTTCCACCGCCAAGGTGATGTCCATGGCGGCCGTCCTGGAGCAGAACGCGGCCACCCCGCTCACCCACGTCGTCGTACCCAACCGGCTGCACCGCGGCGACCGGCTCTTCCAGGACGACGTCGACCACGGCACCTGGTACCTCACCCTCAACGGCGTGCTCGCCAGGTCCAGCAACATCGGCACCATCCTCGCCGCCGGCCAGCTCGGCAAGACCCAGCCCGAGGCGAACCAGGTCCTCTACTCGTACCTGCGCAAGTTCGGCATCGGCCGTTACACCGGGCTCGGCTTCCCCGGCGAGACCCCGGGCATCCTCGCCCCCGCAGGGAAGTGGTCGACCTCGCAGCAGTACACGATCCCTTTCGGCCAGGGCTTCTCCATCAACGCCATGCAGGCCGCCTCCGTGTACTCGACCATCGCCAACGGCGGCGTGCGCGTCGAGCCGACGCTGGTGCGCGGCACCAGGGGCGCCGACGGGCGCTTCGTCCCCGTGCCGAAGCCCGAGGAGACGCGGGTCGTCAGCGAGAAGACCGCGAAGGCCCTCGCCCAGATGCTGGAGTCCGTCGTGGACGACGAGCAGGGCACCGGCATCAAGGCCCGGATCCCCGGCTACCGGGTCGCGGGCAAGACCGGCACGGCCAACCGTGTGGATCCGGCCACCGGCAGGTACCGCGGCTACACCTCGTCGTTCGCCGGGTTCGCCCCCGCGGACAATCCCCGTATCACCGTCTACTGCGCCATCCAGAACGCGACCTCCGGCAACTACTTCGGCGGCCAGATCTGCGGTCCCATCTACAAGCAGGTGATGGAGTTCGCCCTGAAGACCCTCCAGGTCCCGCCGACCGGCGCGAAGGCGGCGAACCTGCCCGTCGACTACAAGCCCTGACCAGCCCCGGATCCAGGCCCAGCACCACGGAAGACCACCAGGAAGCAAGTCGTGACAACGATCACCCCCGATTCCGGGAACCAGTCCGGGAACCACAGCACTCCAGGGGCCTCACTTCGCTCCGGAGCGGGTGCGCCCGGTACGCTCACCGCCGTGCCACACGCTGATCAGTACCAAACCACCCAGAAGGGCGCTTCCGTGACATATCCGGGACCGCCGCGACCGGTTCAGGCCTCCGCCACACCCCTCGCGGAACTGGCCGATCAGCTGAGTGTCGCCGCTCCGGACACCGCCACCGAGGTCATGGGGATCACCCATGACTCGCGTGCCGTGCGCCCCGGCGACCTGTACGCCGCCCTCCCGGGCGCCCGCCTGCACGGCGCCGACTTCGTCACCCAGGCCGCCGGCCTCGGCGCCGTGGCCGTGCTGACCGACCCGACGGGCGCCGAGCGCGCCGCCGTGACCGGACTGCCGGTCCTGGTGGTGGACGACCCGCGCGCGCGGATGGGCGAGCTGGCGGCGACGATCTACGGCCACCCGGGCCGCGACCTGCTCCAGATCGGCATCACCGGCACCTCGGGCAAGACCACCACCGCCTACCTGGTCGAGGGCGGGCTGAAGGCCACCCGCGCCACCGGACTCATCGGCACGGTCGAGATGCGCATCGGCGACGAGCGCATCAAGTCCGAGCGCACCACCCCCGAAGCCACCGACCTCCAGGCCCTGTTCGCCGTCATGCGCGAACGCGGCGTCGAGGCGGTCGCCATGGAGGTCTCCAGCCACGCCCTGGTCCTCGGCCGGGTCGACGGCTGCGTCTTCGACATCGCCGTCTTCTCCAACCTGAGCCCGGAGCACATGGAGTTCCACTCCGGCATGGAGGACTACTACGCGGCCAAGGCGGAGCTGTTCACGCCGGGGCGCAGCAGACTCGGGGTGATCAACCTCGACGACGAGTACGGCCGCAGGCTCGCCGGGGAGGCGAGCGTCCCGGTCGTCACCTTCTCCGCCGAGGGCCACCCCGACGCCGACTGGCGCGCCGACGACGTCCAGGTCGGCCCCATGGACTCGGTGTTCACCGTCCTCGGCCCCCAGGGCGAGCGCGTCCACGCCAGGTCGCCGCTGCCCGGCCCGTTCAACGTGGCGAACACCCTCGCCGCGATCGTGGCCCTGGCCGCGGCCGGCCTCGACCCGCAGGCCGCCGCCGACGGCATCGCCGCCGTACCGGGCGTGCCCGGCCGGCTGGAGCGCGTCGACGCAGGCCAGCCGTACCTCGCGGTGGTCGACTACGCCCACAAGACCGACGCCGTCGAGTCGGTGCTCAAGGCGCTGCGCAAGGTCACCAAGGGACGGCTGCACGTCGTCCTCGGCTGCGGCGGCGACCGTGACCGGACCAAGCGCGCACCGATGGGCGCCGCCGCGGCCCGGCTCGCCGACACGGCCGTACTGACCTCCGACAACCCCCGCTCCGAGGACCCCCTCGCGATCCTCGCGACCATGCTCCAGGGCGCGGCCTCCGTGCCCGCGCACGAGCGCGGCGAGGTGCTCCTCTTCGAGGACCGGGCCGCCGCCATCGCCGCCGCCGTGGGCCGCGCCCAGGCCGGCGACACCGTGCTGGTCGCGGGCAAGGGCCACGAGCAGGGCCAGGACATCGCCGGCGTGGTCCGTCCCTTCGACGACCGCCAGGTGCTTCGCGAAGCTATCCAGAAGACCCAGGGATGAACTTGTGATCGCCCTCTCCCTCGCCGAGATCGCAGCAGTCGTCGGCGGGCAGACGCACGACATACCGGATCCGTCCGTCCAGGTCACCGGACCGGTCGTCCGGGACTCCCGTGAAGTGGTGCCCGGCAGCCTCTTCGCCGCCTTCGTCGGCGAGCGCGTGGACGGCCACGACTACGCCGCCGCGGTCGTCGAGGCGGGCGCGGTCGCCGTCCTGGCGTCCCGGCCCGTCGGCGTGCCCGCGATCGTCGTGGACGACGTCCAGAGCGCCCTCGGCGCCCTCGCCCGGGACGTCGTACGCCGGCTCGGCACGACCCTCGTCGCCCTGACCGGTTCCGCGGGCAAGACCAGCACCAAGGACCTGATCGCCCAGGTGCTCCGGCGCAAGGCGCCCACCGTCTTCACGCCCGGCTCGCTCAACAACGAGATCGGGCTGCCGCTGACCGCCCTGTCCGCCACCGAGGAGACGAGATTCCTCGTGCTGGAGATGGGCGCCCGCGGCCTCGGCCACATCCGCTACCTCACCGGCCTCACCCCGCCGAAGCTCGGCCTCGTGCTCAACGTCGGCACCGCCCACATCGGCGAGTTCGGCGGCCGGGAGCAGATCGCCGAGGCGAAGGGCGAGCTGGTCGAGGCCCTGCCCTCCGAGGAGGAGGGCGGGGCGGCGATCCTCAACGCCGACGACCCGCTGGTGCGCGCGATGGCCTCCCGTACCAAGGCGAAGGTGGTCCTTTTCGGAGAGTCGGCCGAAGCGGACGTACGCGCCGAGAACGTGCGACTCACGGACAGCGGACAGCCCGCATTCAGGCTTCACACACCCTCCGGTGCAAGCGATGTGACCATGCGCCTGTACGGTGAGCATCACGTGTCGAACGCGCTCGCCGCAGCCGCCGTCGCCCATGAGCTGGGTATGTCCGTAAGCGAGATCGCCACCGCGCTCTCCGAGGCGGGCTCCCTCTCCCGCTGGCGCATGGAGGTCACCGAGCGCCCGGACGGCGTGACCATCGTCAACGACGCCTACAACGCCAACCCCGAGTCCATGCGGGCCGCCCTCAAGGCGCTCGCGGCCATGGGCAAGGGGCGCCGCACGTGGGCGGTGCTCGGCAAGATGGCCGAGCTGGGGGACGAGGCGCTCGCCGAGCACGACGCCGTCGGACGGCTCGCCGTCCGGCTCAACGTCAGCAAGCTCGTCGCGGTCGGGGGGATCGAGGCCTCCTGGCTGCAACTGGGCGCATATAACGAGGGTTCGTGGGGTGAGGAGTCGGTGCACGTGTCCGACGCACAGGCGGCGATCGACCTGTTGCGCAGAGAAATGCGCCCGGGAGACGTCGTACTCGTGAAGGCGTCCCGTTCGGTGGGTCTCGAAAGCGTCGCCCAGGCTCTGATCGAGAGCGGTGCCGAGGGTGAGGTTGCCGCCCGATGATGAAGCAGATCCTGTTCTCAGGAGTCATTGGCCTCTTCCTGACGCTGATCGGCACCCCGCTGCTGATCAAGCTCCTCGCCCGCAAGGGCTACGGCCAGTACATCCGTGACGACGGCCCGCGCGAGCACGCCAGCAAGCGCGGTACGCCGACCATGGGCGGCATCGCCTTCATCCTGGCGACGATCGCCGGGTACTTCCTGAGCAAGCTCATCACCGGTTACCCGCCCACCTACTCCGGGCTCCTGGTCCTCGGCCTTATGTTCGGCATGGGCCTGGTCGGCTTCCTCGACGACTACATCAAGATCGTCAAGCGGCGTTCGCTGGGTCTGCGGGCCAAGGCGAAGATGGCCGGCCAGCTGATCGTCGGTATCAGCTTCGCGGTGCTGTCGCTGATGTTCTCCGACGCGCGCGGCAACACCCCTGCCTCCACCAAACTGTCGTTCATCACGGACTTCGGCTGGTCGATCGGCCCGGTGCTGTTCGTCATCTGGGCGCTGTTCATGATCCTCGCGATGTCGAACGGCGTGAACCTGACCGACGGTCTGGACGGTCTCGCCACCGGTGCCTCCGTCCTCGTCTTCGGCGCCTACACGTTCATCGGCGTCTGGCAGTTCCAGGAGTCCTGCGCCAACGCGCAGACCCTCACCAACCCGGGCGCCTGCTACGAGGTGCGCGACCCCCTCGACCTCGCGGTGATCGCCTCCGCGCTGATGGGCGCCTGCCTCGGCTTCCTGTGGTGGAACACCTCGCCCGCCAAGATCTTCATGGGTGACACCGGTTCGCTCGCCCTCGGCGGCGTCCTCACGGGCCTGGCCATCCTCTCCCGCACGGAGCTGCTGGTGGCCATCATGGGCGGCCTGTTCGTCCTCATCACCATGTCGGTCGTCATCCAGGTCGGCTCCTTCCGGCTCACCGGGAAGCGCGTCTTCCGGATGGCGCCACTCCAGCACCACTTCGAACTCAAGGGCTGGTCCGAAGTGCTCGTGGTGGTCCGCTTCTGGATCATTCAGGGCATTTGTGTAATCGTCGGACTGGGCCTCTTCTATGCAGGATGGGCAGCGGACAAGTGACCTCCTCGGTGTCTTCTGGGCCTTCTGAGTTCCAGGGCAAGCACGTGACCGTCGCCGGGCTCGGCGTCTCCGGCGTCCCGGCGGCCAAGGTGCTGCACGCGCGCGGGGCGATCGTCACGGTCGTCAACGACGGCGACGACGCCCGCGCGCGCGAGCAGGCCGCGGAGCTGGAGGCGCTCGGCATCACCGTGCGCCTCGGCGACGGGGCGACGCTGCCGGAAGGCACCGAGCTGATCGTCACCGCGCCCGGCTGGAAGCCGGACAAGCCGCTGTTCCTCGCGGCCCAGAAGGCGGGCGTGCCCGTCTGGGGCGACGTCGAACTGGCCTGGCGCCTGCGCGGCCGGGACGGCAGAAAAGCAGCCCCCTGGCTCGCCGTGACCGGCACCAACGGCAAGACGACGACCGTGCAGATGCTCGCGTCGATCCTCGCTGCCGCGGGCCTGCGCACGGCGGCCGTCGGCAACATCGGCGTCTCCCTGCTGGACGCCGTCCTCGGCGACGAGGAGTACGACGTCCTCGCAGTGGAGCTGTCCAGCTACCAGCTCCACTGGGCGCCCTCCCTGCGCGCCCACTCGGCCGCCGTCCTCAACCTCGCCCCAGACCACCTCGACTGGCACGGCTCGATGGAGGCGTACGCCGCCGACAAGGGCCGTATCTACGAAGGCAATCGGGTCGCCTGCGTCTACAACGTGGCGGACAGGGCCACCGAGGACCTGGTGGTCGAGGCGGACGTCGAAAAGGGCTGCCGGGCGATCGGGTTCACCCTCGGCGCCCCCGCGCCCTCCCAACTCGGCGTCGTGGACGGCATCCTGGTCGACCGCGCCTTCGTCGAGCAGCGGCACAAGAACGCGCAGGAGCTGGCCGAGGTCGCCGACGTCAACCCGCCGGCCCCGCACAACATCGCCAACGCCCTTGCCGCCGCGGCCCTCGCGCGCGCCTTCGGGGTGCCCGCCAAGGCCGTACGCGACGGCCTGCGGGCCTTCCGCCCCGACGCCCACCGCATCGCGCACGTGGCCGACCTCGACGGCGTCGCCTACGTGGACGACTCCAAGGCGACCAATACCCATGCCGCGGAAGCCTCTTTGGCGGCATATGAGTCGATCGTATGGATTGCGGGCGGCCTCGCGAAGGGTGCCGTCTTCGACGAGCTGGTCGCCAAGTCGGCAAAGCGACTTCGCGGTGTGGTCCTGATCGGCGCCGACCGCGCGCTGATCCGCGACGCCCTCGCGCGACACGCACCGGAAGTACCCGTGGTCGACCTCGACCGGGCCGACACTGGGGCGATGCTCCAGGCGGTGACGGAGGCACAGCGACTGGCACAGCCCGGCGACACGGTGCTGCTGGCCCCGGCCTGCGCCTCCATGGACATGTTCACCAACTACAACCAGCGCGGTGACGCGTTCGCGGCGGCGGTCCGCGAACTCGAAGCCTGACCCCGGCCGCCTGCCGGGCGGATCTTGGGAGGGACGCGTGGGACGGTCGGCGTTCAGGGGAGGCGTGGATGTCGGGTAGCCGTACGGGCGGCCGTCCTCCGGTCCAGCGGGCCGTCCGGCGGCCCGCCGTATCCCGTCCTCCGGGCGACAATCCCGTACGACGGCTGTACACGCGCGCGCGGAAGGCCTGGGACCGCCCGCTGACCGCCTACTACCTGATCCTCGGCGGCAGCGTGCTGATCATCGTGCTCGGTCTGGTGATGGTCTACTCGGCCTCCCAGATCACCGCGCTCCAACTGTCGCTGCCCGGGTCGTTCTTCTTCCGCAAGCAGGCGCTCGCCGCGCTGATCGGCGGCGTACTGCTGTTCGTCGCCTCCCGCATGCCGGTGAAACTGCACCGGGCGCTGGCCTACCCGATCCTCGCCGGTGCCGTCTTCCTGATGGCCCTGGTGCAGGTGCCCGGGATAGGGATGACGATCAACGGCAACCAGAACTGGATCTCCCTCGGCGGCTCCTTCCAGGTCCAGCCCAGCGAGTTCGGCAAGCTCGCCCTGGTGCTGTGGGGCGCGGACCTGATCGCCCGCAAGCAGGACAAGAAGCTGCTGACCCAGTGGAAGCACATGCTCGTGCCGCTGGTGCCGGTCGCCTTCCTGCTGCTCGGGCTGATCATGCTCGGCGGGGACATGGGCACCGCGATCATTCTCACAGCGATCCTCTTCGGCCTGCTGTGGCTGGCCGGCGCCCCGACCCGGCTGTTCGCCGGTGTGCTGTCGGTCGCCGGGCTGATCGGTGTGATCCTGATCAAGACCAGCCCCAACCGGATGGCCCGGCTCGCCTGCATCGGCGCCACAGAGCCGAAGTCCGGCGTGGCCGACTGCTGGCAGGCCGTGCACGGCATCTATGCCCTCGCGAGCGGCGGACTCTTCGGTTCCGGCCTCGGGGCGAGTGTGGAAAAATGGGGCCAACTCCCAGAAGCCCACACCGACTTCATCTTCGCCGTCACCGGTGAGGAACTGGGCCTTGCCGGGACGCTGTCGGTGCTCGCCCTGTTCGCGGCTCTAGGCTATGCGGGTATCCGCGTGGCCGGACGCACGGAGGACCCCTTCGTGAGGTACGCCGCGGGAGGCGTGACCACCTGGATCACCGCCCAGGCGGTGATCAACATCGGTGCGGTGCTCGGCCTGCTGCCGATCGCCGGCGTCCCCCTCCCGCTGTTCTCCTACGGAGGATCCGCCCTGCTGCCGACCATGTTCGCCATCGGGCTGCTGATCGCCTTCGCGCGCGACGAGCCCGCTGCGCGGGCAGCGCTTGCGATGCGGCAACCTCGCTTTGGTAGAAAGCGGGCGGGAGGCTCCGGTGCTGAGCGGGGGCCTCGGAGATGGAACACGATGCGACGGCGTGCCTCGGCGGCGCGTACGTCCGGAGAGCGGTGAATTTCGGTGCATGTCGTACTTGCCGGCGGAGGAACCGCGGGCCACATCGAGCCCGCGCTCGCCCTCGCGGACGCCCTGCGCAGGCAGGACCCGACCGTGGGGATCACGGCCCTGGGCACGGAACGGGGACTTGAGACCCGGCTCGTTCCGGAGCGCGGCTACGAGCTGGCGCTGATCCCGGCGGTGCCGCTGCCCCGCAAGCCCACGCCCGAGCTGATCACCGTCCCGGGCCGGCTGCGCGGCACGATCAAGGCCGCCGAGCAGATCCTGGAGCGCACCAAGGCGGACTGCGTGGTCGGCTTCGGCGGTTATGTCGCCCTGCCCGCCTACCTGGCCGCCAAGCGGCTCGGCGTGCCCATCGTGATCCACGAGGCCAACGCCCGGCCCGGCCTGGCCAACAAGATCGGCTCCCGGTACGCCGCCCAGGTCGCCGTCTCCACTCCGGACAGCAAGCTGCGAGGCGCCCGCTACATCGGCATCCCGCTGCGGCGCTCCATCGCCACCCTGGACCGCGCCGCCGCCCGCCCCGAGGCCCGCGCCCGCTTCGGGCTCGACCCCAACCTGCCCACGCTGCTCGTCTCCGGCGGTTCCCAGGGCGCCCGCCGCCTCAACGAGGTCGTCCAGCAGGTCGCGCCATGGCTCCAGCAGGCCGGCGTCCAGATCCTGCATGCGGTCGGCCCGAAGAACGAACTGCCGCAGGTGCATCAGATGCCGGGAATGCCCCCGTACATCCCGGTAAGTTACCTGGACCGGATGGACCTCGCCTACGCCGCGGCCGACCTGATGCTCTGCCGCGCGGGTGCGATGACCGTCGCCGAACTCTCCGCCGTCGGGCTCCCGGCCGCGTACGTCCCGCTGCCCATCGGCAACGGCGAACAGCGGCTCAACGCCCAGCCGGTGGTCAAGGCGGGCGGCGGACTCCTCGTCGACGACGCGGAACTCACGCCCGAGTGGGTGCAGCAGAACGTCCTGCCGGTGCTCGCCGACCCGCACCGGCTGTACGAGATGTCCCGCGCGGCAAGCGAGTTCGGCCGCCGGGACGCCGACGACCTGCTCGTCGGCATGGTGTACGAGGCGATCGCCTCGCACCGTTAGGACCGTATGACGAAAGGGCAGTGAGCGTGGCCGGACCGACCACCGCCGAGCGCGGGGAACGCCAGCAGGAGTCGTCCGGCCCGCCGCCCGAGCGGGGGTTGGCCACCCCGCGCCTTCGTAGGATGGTCATCCTGGCTGTCGCTCTCGTGCTCCTCGGAGCCGGTTCCACCTGGGTGTTGTACGGCTCCGGTTGGCTGCGCGTGCGGCACGTCTCGGTGTCGGGCACGCGCGTGCTGAGCCCCGCCGAGGTGCGCGAGGCCGCCGCCGTGCCGGTCGGGGCGCCGCTGATCTCCGTCGACACGGATGCCATCGGGGCCCGACTTCGCAGAAAATTGCCCCGAATTGACACCGTTGACGTGGTCCGCTCCTGGCCCCATGGAATCGGCCTGAAGGTGATCGAGCGCACTCCGGTTCTTCTGGTCCGAAAAGGCGGGAACTTCGTCGAAGTGGACAAGGAGGGTGTCCGTTTCGCCACGGTTTCTCGGGCTCCGAAAGGCGTTCCGGTGCTGAGGTTGACCGCCTCCAGGTCGGGCCCGGGTGCGGCGAGCTTCCGGCGCTTCGGCATCGACCGGCTGGTGCGCGAGGCGGTCCGGGTCGCGGGCGACCTGCCGGCTGCCGTCGCGCGGGACACCCTGAGCGTCCAAGTCCGCTCATACGACGACATCTCGCTGGAGTTGAGCGGCAACCGCACGGTCGCATGGGGCAGCGGCGAGGACGGCCGTGTCAAGGCGCGGACCCTCACGGCACTCATGAAAGCAGCTCCCCGCGCGCGGCACTTCGACGTCAGCGTTCCCACCGCCCCTGCGTCATCAGGAAGTTGACGCACATCAGCGCAGGCCAGCACCCTGGTTGGGCATGGCTATGGCTGATCACATAGGGTGAAAAGAAAAACGGGAGGTTCGGCGTGTTCGTTGAACGGGCGCCACTTGTCGACTTAGTGTCAGGTTCAGAAGACTCCAGGGAACAGACACACTGGTAACCCTAAACTTCAGGGTTAGGGTTCGGGTCGGCGTTCGGACCGTCCCATTCGGCATCTGTCGTCGCGGGGCACCGCCCGGCGGCGACAACGTAATTCGAGGCGAGAGGCCTTCGACGTGGCAGCACCGCAGAACTACCTCGCAGTCATCAAGGTCATCGGTGTCGGCGGCGGTGGTGTCAATGCCATCAACCGGATGATCGAGGTCGGTCTCAAGGGCGTCGAGTTCATCGCCATCAACACCGACGCGCAGGCGCTGTTGATGAGCGACGCCGACGTGAAGCTCGACGTCGGCCGCGAACTCACCCGCGGACTCGGCGCCGGAGCCAACCCGGCCGTCGGCCGCAAGGCCGCCGAGGACCACCGCGAGGAGATCGAGGAGGTCCTCAAGGGGGCCGACATGGTCTTCGTGACGGCCGGCGAAGGCGGCGGCACCGGCACCGGCGGCGCCCCCGTCGTGGCCAACATCGCGCGCTCGCTGGGCGCCCTCACCATCGGCGTGGTCACGCGCCCGTTCACCTTCGAGGGACGGCGCCGCGCGAACCAGGCCGAGGACGGCATCGCCGAGCTGCGCGAAGAGGTCGACACCCTCATCGTCATCCCCAACGACCGGCTGCTGTCCATCTCGGACCGCCAGGTCAGCGTGCTCGACGCGTTCAAGTCCGCCGACCAGGTGCTGCTCTCCGGCGTCCAGGGCATCACCGACCTCATCACCACCCCCGGTCTGATCAACCTCGACTTCGCCGACGTGAAGTCGGTCATGTCCGAGGCGGGTTCGGCCCTCATGGGCATCGGCTCGGCCCGCGGCGACGACCGCGCGGTGGCCGCCGCCGAGATGGCGATCTCCTCGCCGCTGCTGGAGGCGTCCATCGACGGCGCCCGGGGCGTGCTGCTCTCCATCTCCGGTGGCTCCGACCTCGGCCTGTTCGAGATCAACGAGGCCGCCCAGCTGGTCAGCGAGGCCGCCCACCCCGAGGCCAACATCATCTTCGGTGCGGTCATCGACGACGCCCTCGGCGACGAGGTCCGGGTCACCGTGATCGCGGCCGGCTTCGACGGCGGTCAGCCGCCGGCCCGCCGGGACAACGTCCTCGGCTCGACGTCGTCTTCTTCTTCGCTGGCCTCCTCCCGCCGCGAGGAGCCCGCCCCGGTGCGGCAGTCGGAGCCCAGCCGCCCGACCTTCGGCTCGCTCGGCAGCGTGACCCCCAAGGAGGAGCCGGAGCCCGCGCCCGAGCCGGTGGCCGACATCCCGGTCGCCCCGCCGGTCCCGCCGTCGCGGACCTACTCGGACAGCTCCGCCGAGGAGCTGGACGTGCCGGACTTCCTCAAGTGATAGGACAGCGCGAGAGCGTGAGCGGCGCGCACTTCGCCTTCACCGACCGGTGGGGCGGGGTGAGCGCCGCTCCGTATGAGGAGCTGAACCTCGGCGGAGCCGTCGGCGACGCCCCCGAGGCCGTACGCGCGAACCGTGAGCTGGCGGCGAAGTCCCTCGGGCTGGACGCCGGCCGGGTCGTCTGGATGAACCAGGTGCACGGCGCCGACGCGGCCGTGGTCGAGGAGCCGTGGGGAGACCGGCCGGTGGCGGAGGTCGACGCGATCGTCACCGCCCGCCGCGGGCTCGCCCTCGCCGTCCTGACCGCCGACTGCGTGCCGGTCCTGCTGGCCGACCCCGTAGCCGGGGTCGTCGCCGCGGCCCACGCGGGCCGGCCCGGCATGGTCAAGGGCGTCGTCCCCGCCGCCGTACGGGCCATGGCCGAACTCGGCGCCCGGCCCGAGCGGATCGTCGCCCGCACCGGACCGGCCGTGTGCGGCCGGTGCTACGAGGTGCCGGAGGCGATGCGCGCCGAGGTGGCCGCCGTGGAACCGGCGGCGCACTCCGCCACCAGCTGGGGCACCCCGGCGGTCGACGTGAGCGCCGGAGTGCACGCGCAGCTCGACCGGCTCGGGGTGTGCGACCTGGCGCAGTCGCCGGTGTGCACGCTGGAGTCGGGCGACCACTTCTCTTACCGCCGCGACCGCGCCACCGGGCGCCTCGCGGGCTATGTCTGGCTGGACTGATGGGACATGACGGACCGTAAGACCGAACTCGCCGCAAATCTGGCGAAGGTGGAGGAGCGCATCACCGCCGCGTGCGTCGCGGCGGGGCGCAAGCGGGAGGAGGTGACCCTGATCGTGGTCACCAAGACCTACCCGGCGAGCGATGTGCGGATTCTGTCGGAGCTCGGTGTGCGTCATGTCGCCGAGAACCGCGACCAGGACGCTGCTCCCAAGGCCGCCGACTGCGCGGATCTGCCCCTTAATTGGCATTTTGTCGGTCAGTTGCAGACCAACAAGGTGCGATCCGTGGTCGGTTACGCGAATTTTGTGCAGTCTGTCGACCGTGCCCGGCTTGTCACCGCTCTGTCGAAGGAAGCGGTGCGCGCGGAGCGCGAGGTGGGCTGTCTCGTCCAGGTCGCGCTGGACGCGGGCGCGAGCGGGCGCGGGGAGCGCGGAGGCGTCGCGCCCCGTGGAATCGAAGAGTTGGCCGACCTCGTCGCCCGATCTCCGGGGCTGCGGCTCGACGGACTGATGACCGTCGCTCCGCTCACCGGGGAGTACGCGGGACGCGAACAGGCGGCGTTCGAGCGGCTCATGGATTTGTCGACTGACCTGCGCCGAGCCCATCCGGCTGCAACCATGGTGTCGGCAGGGATGAGTGCGGACCTCGAACAGGCCGTGGCCGCCGGGGCGACACATGTGCGCGTCGGTACCGCGGTACTCGGAGTCCGCCCCAGGCTCGGGTAACGTCGCCAGGAAGTCGGACCACAGCAGAAAATATGGTCAATGCCGCCGAAGGCGGGCACAACGACCGCGTGGATCGCGGGCACTTGGCAGTCGTCAGTCGATCCACCACAGAGCGGAGGACTCAGAGCATGGCCGGCGCGATGCGCAAGATGGCGGTCTACCTCGGCCTCGTGGAGGACGATGGGTACGACGGCCGCGGATTCGACCCTGACGACGACTTCGAGCCCGAGCTGGACCCGGAGCCCGAGCGGGACCACCGACGGCACGAACCGTCACACCAGTCGCACAGCGCACATCAGTCCCAAAGGGACGAAGAGGTGCGTATCGTGCAACCCCCCGCGCAGCGCGAGCCGGTGGCCCGTTCGACTTCGCTCGCCGCGGAATCCGGGCGTCCGGCGCGAATCGCACCCGTGGCGTCCATCACACAAGAACGTCAGTCCCTGGAGAAGAACGCACCGGTGATCATGCCCAAGGTCGTGTCGGAACGAGAGCCTTACCGGATCACCACGCTTCACCCGCGGACCTACAACGAGGCCCGTACCATCGGGGAACACTTCCGTGAGGGCACCCCGGTGATCATGAATCTGACTGAGATGGACGACACAGATGCGAAGCGACTTGTCGACTTTGCGGCTGGTTTGGTGTTTGGTCTTCACGGCAGCATCGAGCGGGTGACGCAGAAGGTGTTCCTGTTGTCTCCTGCTAACGTCGATGTCACGGCGGAGGACAAGGCCCGCATCGCAGAGGGCGGGTTCTTCAACCAGAGCTGAGACGCACGACCTGACCGAAGTACGGAAACAGCACGAAACGGGGAGAGGGAAGTCCAGGCCATGAGCGTGTTCGCGCAGGTGATCTACATCGCGCTGATGGTGTTCCTTGTCGTGCTGATTTTTCGGCTCGTCATGGACTACGTCTTCCAGTTCGCCCGCTCGTGGCAACCCGGCAAGGCGATGGTGGTCGTACTGGAGGCCACCTACACTGTCACCGATCCACCGCTGAAGCTTCTGCGGCGGTTCATCCCGCCGCTGCGTCTCGGGGGCGTGGCGCTCGACCTGTCCTTCTTCGTACTGATGATCATCGTCTGGATTCTCAGCACCATCGCACATGCCTTCGCGGTGAGATGAGTTGAGTATGGACGATCCGGTCTTGCCGACTGCCGATGACTACGTTGAG
Source organism: Streptomyces sp. NPDC002676 (assembly GCF_053592455.1). Taxonomy (NCBI): domain Bacteria; kingdom Bacillati; phylum Actinomycetota; class Actinomycetes; order Kitasatosporales; family Streptomycetaceae; genus Streptomyces; species Streptomyces sp. NPDC002676. The sequence continues at coordinate 1,166,337 of NZ_JBSFVT010000001.1, forward strand.
GTGAAGAGATGCCGTTGACCCCCGAGGACGTGCGGAACAAGCAGTTCACGACCGTCCGCCTCCGAGAAGGCTATGACGAGGACGAGGTCGATGCCTTCCTCGACGAGGTCGAAGCCGAACTGACCCGTCTGCTCCGCGAGAACGAGGACCTGCGCGCCAAGCTGGCCGCGGCCACGCGCGCTGCTGCCCAGAACCAGCAGAACATGCGCAAGGGCCCCGAGCCGCAGGATCAGCAGCAGGGCATGCCTCAGCAGGGGATGCGAGGACCCGGCGCTCCGGTGCCCGCCGGCATATCGGGCCCGCCGCAGCAGCAGATGGGTGGCCCCATGGGTGGCCCGCCCCAGCTGCCCAGCGGTGCCCCGCAGCTGCCCGCCGGCCCCGGCGGTCAGGGCGGCCCTCAGGGCCCCGGCCCGATGGGTCAGGGTCCCGGCCCGATGGGGCAGGGCCCGATGGGTCAGGGTCCGATGGGCCAGGGCCCCATGGGCGGTCAGCCGCCCATGCCGCAGCAGATGGGCGGTCCGATGGGCGGCCCCATGGGCGGTCCGATGGGCGGCCCCGGTCAGGGCCCCGGTGGCGACAGCGCCGCCCGTGTCCTCTCGCTGGCCCAGCAGACCGCCGACCAGGCGATCGCCGAGGCCCGCTCCGAGGCCAACAAGATCGTCGGCGAGGCCCGCAGCCGCGCCGAGGGTCTGGAGCGTGACGCCCGCGCCAAGGCCGACGCGCTGGAGCGGGACGCGCAGGAGAAGCACCGCGTCGCGATGGGCTCCCTGGAGTCCGCCCGCGCCACGCTGGAGCGCAAGGTCGAGGACCTGCGCGGCTTCGAGCGCGAGTACCGCACGCGCCTGAAGTCGTACCTGGAGTCCCAGCTGCGCCAGCTGGAGACGCAGGCCGACGACTCCCTGGCCCCGCCGCGCACCCCGGCGGCGGCTTCCCTCCCGCCGTCCCCGGCGCCCTCCATGGCCCCGGCCGGCGCGAGCGCCCCGTCCTACGGCGGCAACCAGACGATGGGCGGCGCCCCGGCTCCGTCCGCTCCGTCCTACGGTGGCCAGCAGCAGATGACCCCGGCCATGACCCAGCCGATGGCCCCGGTCCGTCCGCAGGGCCCCGGCCCGATGGGTCAGGCACCCTCGCCGATGCGCGGGTTCCTGATCGACGAGGACGACAACTGACGGGCCACGGACACTAGTACGACAACGGCGTCGGCAGCGTTCAGGGCGGGACCCCGGACTTCGGTCCGGGGTCCCGCCCTTTTTACGCGCGTTGCGGGAACGCGTGGATGCGTGCCGCGGGAACGTACCCGCACTCATGAAAGGGGCCCGGCCTCCGCGAGGGGAGACCGGGCCCTTCTCAGACCGCCGGCGCTTACGCCTTGCGCAGCCGGAACGTCAGCGACAGACCTTCGTCGGTGAAGGCATCGCCGTAGCTGTCGTCCGCCTCGCCCTGGCTGAAGTCGGTCGACAGGACCTCCTCGGCGATCAGCTCGCTGTGCTCGGTCAGCGCGGCGATGACCGCGGTGTCCGTGGAGGTCCAGCGCAGGGCGATCCGGTCGGCGACGTCCAGGCCGCTGTTCTTGCGGGCCTCCTGGATCAGCCGGATCGCGTCACGGGCCAGGCCCGCCTGCCGCAGCTCCTCCGTGATCTCCAGGTCCAGGGCGACCGTGGCACCGGAGTCGGAGGCCACCGACCAGCCCTCGCGCGGGGTCTCGGTGATGATCACCTCGTCGGGGGCGAGGGCGACCGTCTCACCGTCGACCTCCACGGAGGCCGTGCCCTCGCGCAGGGCCAGGGACAGCGCCGCCGCGTCCGCGTTCGCGATGGCCTTCGCCACCTCCTGCACCCGCTTGCCGAACCGCTTGCCCAGGGCGCGGAAGTTGGCCTTGGCGGTGGTGTCCACCAGGGAGCCGCCGACCTCGGAGAGCGACGCCAGGGCGCTGACGTTCAACTCCTCGGTGATCTGGGCGTGCAGCTCGGTGTCGAGGGAGTCGAAACCGGTCGCCGCGATCAGTGCGCGGGCGAGCGGCTGACGCGTCTTGACGCCCGACTCCGCGCGCGTGGCACGGCCGAGCTCCACCAGCCGGCGGACCAGGACCATCTCGTTCGACAGCTCCGGGTCGATCGCGGACAGGTCCGCCTCCGGCCAGGGGGCCAGGTGCACCGACTCCGGGGCGCCCGGGGTCACCGGCACGACCAGGTCCTGCCAGACCCGCTCGGTGATGAACGGGGTCAGCGGGGCCATCAGCTTGGTGACCGTCTCGACGACCTCGTGCAGGGTGCGCAGCGCGGCCTTGTCGCCCTGCCAGAAGCGGCGGCGCGAGCGACGGACGTACCAGTTCGACAGGTCGTCCACGAACGCGGACAGCACCTTGCCGGCCCGCTGGGTGTCGTAAGCCTCCAGCGCCTGCGTCACCTGGTCGGTGAGCGCGTGGAGTTCGGACAGCAGCCAGCGGTCCAGCACCGGGCGCTCGGCCGGGGCCGGGTCCGCCGCCGACGGCGCCCAGTTCGACGTACGGGCGTACAGCGCCTGGAAGGCGACCGTGTTCCAGTACGTCAGCAGGGTCTTGCGGACGACCTCCTGGATGGTGCCGTGGCCGACCCGGCGGGCCGCCCACGGGGAACCGCCGGCCGCCATGAACCAGCGCACCGCGTCCGCGCCGTGCCGGTCCATGAGCGGGATCGGGTCCAGGGTGTTGCCCAGGTGCTTGGACATCTTGCGGCCGTCCTCGGCGAGGATGTGGCCGAGGCACACGACGTTCTCGTACGACGACTTGTCGAAGACGAGGGTGCCGACGGCCATGAGGGTGTAGAACCACCCGCGCGTCTGGTCGATCGCCTCGGAGATGAACTGCGCCGGGTAGCGGCTCTCGAACAGCTCCTTGTTCTTGTGCGGGTAGCCCCACTGCGCGAAGGGCATCGAACCCGAGTCGTACCAGGCGTCGATCACCTCGGGCACGCGCGTGGCGGTCTTGCCGCAGCCGTCGTGACGGCAGGCGAAGGTGACGTCGTCGATGTACGGGCGGTGCGGGTCCAGGCCGGCCTGGTCGGTGCCGGTCAGCTCGGTCAGCTCCGCGCGGGAGCCGACGCAGGTGAGATGGCCGTCCTCACAGCGCCAGATCGGCAGCGGGGTGCCCCAGTAGCGGTTGCGGGACAGCGCCCAGTCGATGTTGTTGTTCAGCCAGTCGCCGAACCGGCCGTGCTTGACCGTCTCCGGGAACCAGTTGGTCTGCTCGTTCTCCTGGATCAGGCGGTCCTTGATCGCCGTGGTGCGGATGTACCAGGAGGGCTGCGCGTAGTAGAGCAGCGCGGTGTGGCAGCGCCAGCAGTGCGGGTAGCTGTGCTCGTACGGCAGGTGCTTGAAGAGCAGACCGCGGTCCTTGAGGTCCTCGGTGAGCTTTTCGTCGGCCTTCTTGAAGAAGACGCCGCCGACAAGCTGCACGTCCTCCTCGAAGGTGCCGTCCGGGCGGACCGGATTGACCACGGGCAGGCCGTAGGCGCGGCAGACCTTGAGGTCGTCCTCACCGAAGGCGGGGGACTGGTGGACCAGACCCGTACCGTCCTCGGTGGTGACGTACTCGGCGTTCACCACGTAGTGGGCCGGCTCGGCGAACTCCACGAGCTCGAAGGGACGCTGGTAGTTCCAGCGCTCCATCTCGGCGCCGGTGAAGGTCTGGCCGGTGGTCTCCCAGCCCTCGCCGAGCGCCTTGGCGACGAGCGGCTCGGCGACGACGAGCTTCTCCTCGCCGTTGGTCGCGACGACGTAGGTGACCTCCGGGTGCGCGGCGACCGCCGTGTTGGACACCAGGGTCCAGGGGGTCGTCGTCCACACCAGGAGCGAGGCCTGGCCGGCGAGCGGACCGGAGGTGAGCGGGAAGCGGACGTACACGGACGGGTCGACGACCGTCTCGTAGCCCTGGGCCAGCTCGTGGTCGGACAGGCCGGTGCCGCAGCGCGGGCACCAGGGGGCGACGCGGTGGTCCTGGACCAGCAGGCCCTTGTTGAAGATCTCCTTCAGCGACCACCAGACCGACTCCACGTACTCGGGGTCCATGGTCCGGTAGGCATCGTCCAGGTCGACCCAGTAGCCCATGCGGGTCGTCAGCGCGGTGAAGGCGTCGGTGTGCCGGGTCACGGACTCACGGCACTTGGCGTTGAACTCGGCGATGCCGTACGCCTCGATGTCCTGCTTGCCGGAGAAGCCCAGCTCCTTCTCGACGGCCAGCTCGACCGGCAGGCCGTGGCAGTCCCAGCCGGCCTTGCGGGCCACGTGGTAGCCGCGCATGGTGCGGAAGCGGGGGAAGACGTCCTTGAAGACGCGGGCCTCGATGTGGTGGGCGCCGGGCATGCCGTTGGCGGTGGGCGGGCCCTCGTAGAACACCCACTCGGGGCGGCCCTCGGACTGCTCCAGGCTCTTGCTGAAGATCTTCTGGTCCCGCCAGAAGTCGAGCACGGCGTGCTCAAGAGCGGGCAGGTCGACCTGGGCGGGCACCTGGCGGTACGTCGGCGCTGTCATCTGCGAGCATCCTCCAACGGACTTGCTGCCTTCCGTCGGAGGGACGAGAGTCTGCAATCCTGCTCACGCCGTGTGCGGCGCGCTCCCGCGGTACCACCCTCCTTGGCTCCCCGTCGCGCCGTACGCGCCGCAGAGCCCCCTCATTGGGGTCGCGAAACCGGTTCTACTCGCCCTGGCCTCGCGGCTGCGGCTTTCTTCCGGCGGCTCCGGGGTGATCTTCACGTCGCGCTCACCCCCGGGCTCACACCGTCCCCGGGTCGCTCTCGGCTGCGTACGCCGCTACTCGTCCCCATCCATGCTTTTCGCTGCGCCCAGTGTACGGCGCCGCGCGGACAGCAGCCGACCGCTTTTCGGTGGGCGGGGGCGGACCGTCGCAGAAGGGGCGGCATGACCCGGATGGCGAGGCGTGTCGGCGTGCGTGTCCGGGGAGGGCGGGGGCGGCGGATTACCCGCCGGGGAGCTGGGCACAACCGTTGCAGGCCGTCCGCGCGGGGGGTGCGGGCGGGCGAATCGGGCGGTGTGCCCCGTTGCCGCGGGACTCAAGTCGATTTATCGTCCCAGCACGATTCGCGAGCGAGATCACAATATGTGAAGGGGCCGCGGCCATGGTGGCGAAGAAGTCCGCCGAACAGCACTCGGCGACCGGCCGGACCAGGGGCGCGGCGGCCTCCGGAGGTACCGCTGCGGCCGGTGGCGGGGCCAAGGGGACGGCGGAGAGAGCAGGGGGGAAGAAGAGCACGCACGCGGCGTCGGCGGCGGCCCCGGCCAAGCCTGTGAAGACGGTGAAGGCCGCGAAGTCGGCTAAGCCGGCGGCCAAGGAGACCGCCGCCAAGCCTCCGGCGAAGAAGCCGGCCCCGAAGAAGGCCGCCGCCAAGAGCGCGGTCGCCAAGGAGGAGGCTGCTGGGGCGAAGGCCCCTGAGAGGGCGGCCGGCAGGACGAAGGCGGCTCCGAAGAAGGCCGCCGCCAAGGCCACGGCTGCCGAGAAGGCTGCCGTGAAGGCGGCCCTGAAGGAGGCTGCCCCGAAGAAGGCGACCAGGGAGAAGGCGACCACGGAGAAGGAAGCCGAGAAGGGAACCGCCGCCAAGAAGGCGGCTGCGAAGAAGCCGGCCGCCGAGAAGACGGCCGCCGAAAGGACTGCCTCCAAGAAGGGCGTCTCCACGGGGGCGGCTGAGCACAGCACGGCCAAGAAAGCGGGCGCGGCGCGGGCCGCGAAGCAGACGGGAGCCACGACAGTGGTTGCGAAGAAGACTCCTGGCACGGCCACGGCAGCGCAGAGCGGCGTCCCCAAGGCACGGGTCGGCGCCGTGGAGCCCGGCGAGCTGGCGGTGCGCCCGGGCGAGGACCCCTGGACCCCGGAAGAGGTCGAGGAGGCCCGTGCCGGGCTGCTCTCCGAGGAGGAGCGGCTGCGGAACGAGATCAGTTCCTCCGAGCAGTCCCTCGTCGGCCTGATGCGGGAGTCCGGCGACGGCGCCGGCGACGACCAGGCCGACACCGGCGCCAAGAACATCACGCGCGAGCACGAGCTGGCACTGGCTGCCAACGCGCGCGAGATGCTGACGCAGACCGAGCGCGCCCTGGAGCGGTTGGACGCCGGTACCTACGGCCTGTGCGAGAACTGCGGCAACCCCATCGGCAAGGCACGCATGCAGGCCTTCCCGCGGGCCACGCTGTGCGTGGAGTGCAAGCAGAAGCAGGAACGCCGCTCCTGAGCGTGGGGGGCTGCCGGGGCGTGCCGTAGTCTCGTCCACAGTCAGGCACCTAGGTTGAGGGACTCACGTGGCAGAGGCGGAGCGCATCATCGGTACGCCGGACACCCCGGACGGCAGCGACGAACCGACGGCGGCGGCCGGCGAGCGGACCCTGGAAGGGCAGCGGGCCGGGCGGGGCCGCCGGATCGCCGTGCTGTTCGCCGTGGCCGCGTTCGCGTACGTCCTCGACCTGGTCAGCAAGATGCTCGTGGTCGCGAAACTGGAGCGGCACGCGCCCATCAAGGTGCTCGGGGACTGGCTGGAACTGCATGCCATCCGCAACCCGGGTGCCGCTTTCGGCTTCGGCGCGGCCTTCACGATCATCTTCACCCTGATCGCGGCGGCCGTGATCGTGGTGATCATCCGCCTGGCCCGCAAGCTCTACAGCTTCCCCTGGGCGATCGCGCTGGGCCTGCTGCTCGGCGGCGCGCTCGGCAACCTCACCGACCGGATCTTCCGGGCTCCCGGCGTCTTCGAGGGCGAGGTCGTGGATTTCATCGCGCCGAAGGGGTTCGCCGTCTTCAACCTGGCCGACTCGGCGATCGTCTGCGGCGGCATCCTGATCGTGCTGCTGTCCTTCCGGGGCCTGGACCCGGACGGCACCGTCCACAAGGACTGAAACACGGTCCACGAGGACCGAGGCCCCGCGGGGTTTTCCACAGGCTCGGTCGGAGCCCACTCACCCGTCCGGCATACTCGACGGGTGAGCACGATTCCCGAGATCCGAACCCTGCCCGTGCCCGACGGCCTGGAGGGCGAGCGTGTGGACGCCGCCATCTCCCGCATGTTCGGCTTCTCCCGGACGAAGGCGGCGGAGCTGGCCGCCGCGGGCAAGGTCCAGGTCGACGGCGCCGTGGTCGGCAAGTCCGAGCGGGTGCGCGGCGGCGCCTGGCTCGAGGTCGAGATGCCGCAGGCGCCCGCCCCGGTGCAGGTCGTCGCCGAGCCCGTCGAGGGCATGGAGATCGTGCACGACGACGATGACGTGGTCGTGATCGTCAAGCCGGTCGGCGTGGCCGCCCACCCGAGCCCCGGCTGGACCGGCCCGACCGTGATCGGCGGTCTCGCCGCGGCCGGCTACCGGATCTCCACCTCCGGCGCCGCCGAGCGCCAGGGCATCGTGCACCGCCTGGACGTCGGTACGTCCGGCCTGATGGTCGTCGCCAAGTCCGAGTACGCGTACACGTCGCTCAAGCGCCAGTTCAAGGAGCGCACGGTCGACAAGCGCTACCACACGCTGGTCCAGGGCCACCCGGACCCGACGAGCGGCACCATCGACGCGCCCATCGGCCGCCACCCGAACCACGACTACAAGTGGGCGGTCACGGCCGACGGCAAGGCCTCCGTGACCCACTACGACCTCATCGAGGCCTTCCGTGCCGCCTCCCTGCTCGACGTGAAGCTGGAGACCGGCCGCACCCACCAGATCCGCGTCCACATGGCCGCCCACCGCCACCCCTGCGTCGGCGACCTGACCTACGGCGCCGACCCGACCCTCGCCAAGCGGCTGCGCCTGACCCGCCAGTGGCTGCACGCCGTACGCCTCGGCTTCGAGCACCCCGGGGACGGGCGCTGGGTGGAGTTCGAGTGCGACTACCCGGAGGACCTGCAGCACGCCCTCGACCAGGTCCGCGAGGAGACGTGGGCGTGAGCGCGCCCTACACCGTCCGGGTCGCCGAGGACCCCGCCGACCGCGAGGCCTGCTTCGGGGTCCGCAAGGACGTCTTCGTCGTGGAGCAGGGTGTCCCGGAGGACCTCGAGTACGACGCGTACGACGCCGTCGCCGTGCATGTCGTGGCCGTCCGTGAGGACGGCGTGCCGCTCGGCGCCGGGCGCCTGCTGTACGGGGAGGCGGCGGCCGGCAAGACCGGCGGGGACGCGTCGGTGGGCTCCCTGGGGCGGCTCGCCGTCACCCGCGCGGCGCGCGGGCTCGGGGTCGGCGTGGCCCTGGTGCGGGCCATCGAGGAGGCGGCACGCGCGCGTGGCCTCACGGCGGTGGACCTGCACGCGCAGACGCACGCCATGGGCTTCTACGAGCGCCTCGGCTACGAGGCGTACGGCCCGGAGTTCCCGGACGCCGGCATCCCGCACCGGGCGATGCGGCGCGCTCTGTAGCAGTCTTGAGGTCTGCCATGTGATCGTCGACCTCCCGGAGCGTTCACCGTGGACCAGCCGGCCCTGCTGTTCGTCCTGCTGCTCGGGGCCCTGGTGAGCGTTCCGGTGGGGGAATGGCTCGGGCTTCCGGCGCCGGTGCTGATGACCCTGTTCGGCGGGCTGCTCGCGGTGGCCGACTTCGTGCCGAACGTGCGCTTCCCGCCCGAGCTGATCCTGCCCGCACTGCTGCCGCCCCTGCTCTACGCGGCCGTACGGCGCACCTCCTGGCGGCAGTTCACGGCGAACAAACGCCCGATCTTCCTGCTGGCCGTCGCCCTGGTCTTCGTGACGACGGTGTGCGTGGCGTTCGTCGCCCACACGATCGTGCCGGGGCTGCCGATCGCCGCCGCCGTGGTGCTGGGCGCGCTGATCGCGCCGCCGGACCCGGTCGCCGCGACGGCGGTCGCCGGTCAGCTCGGGCTGCCGCGCCGGCTCGTGTCGATCCTGGAGGGCGAGGGCCTCTTCAACGACGTCACGGCCATCGTGCTCTACCACGTGGCGATCGCCGCCACCCTCAGCGGCACGTTCTCGGCCTGGCGGGCCGGGACCGACCTCGTGCTGTCGGCCGTGGTCGCGGTCGTCGTGGGGCTGGTGCTGGGCTGGGGCGCGAACCGGCTGATGGACCTGCTCGGCGACGCGACCCTGCAGATCGGCCTGACCCTGCTCGTGCCCTACGCCTCCTACGTGCTCGCGGAGGACCTGCACGGCTCCGGGGTGCTCGCCGTGCTCACCACGGCCCTCTTCCTCGCGGAGTACGCCACCGACGCCGACGACGTCATGACCCGGCTGGCCGGGCACACCTTCTGGGACATCGTCGACACCCTCGTCACCGGGGTCGCCTTCGGGCTGATCGGCCTGGAGCTGCACCACGCCATCCGCACGGCCGGCGGGCGGTGGGGCGAGCTGCTGGGCTGGTCGGCTGCGGTCGTGGGCGTGGTGGTCGTCGTACGGCTGCTGTGGCTGCTGCCGGCGTCCTGGCTGACCAAGCGGCTGCACGCCCTGCGGGACTACGACGAGGACATCCCGATGAGCCTCCGGGAGACCGTCGTGATGTGGTGGTCCGGGATGCGCGGGGTGGCGTCCGTGGCGCTGGCCCTCGCGATCCCGTTCAGGACCGACAACGGGTCCCCGTTTCCGCAGCGGGACGTCCTCGTCTTCATCGCCTTCGCGGTGATCACCGCGACGCTGGTGCTCCAGGGGCTCACACTGCCGTGGCTGGTGAAGTGGCTCGGGGTGCGGGCCGACACGGAGCGGGAGAAGGAGTTCGAGAAGGAGCTGGCGGTGCGGGCGGCGACGGCCGCGAAGCACAGGCTGCGGGAGATCGAGCAGGTCGAGGAGTTGCCGGAGGAGCTGTCCGAGCAGATGCTGCGGCGGGCCTTCGACATCGGGATCCGGATCAGCCCGGACCTGGGGGAGGAGGAGCGGCGGGAGGCCCATCGGCAGCGGGCGCGGCGGCTGAAGCGGATCCGGCGTATCGAGGGGGAGATGATGAGCGCGGCGCGGCACGAGGTGCTGGCGGCGCGGAGCGAACCGGGGGCCGACCCGGAGATCGTGGACCGGGTGCTCCGGCATCTGGACGTGCGCAGCCTGCGTTGAAGGGTGTTCTCCCACCCGCGCGGTCGTCTGGATCTCATGCGTGGCGCGGTGGCGGTATCGCCTCGCCCGTGATGACCTTGGGCAGGGCGTACGGGTGTTCCGCGCAGAGCCAGGTGATCATCTGTTCGCGGACCGCGACGCGGACCTTCCAGAGGTCGTCCGAGTCCTTGGCGGTGACCAGGGCCCGTATCTGGATGGTGTTGGGCGTGGAGTCGGTCACGGCGAGGCCGTAGTCGCGGCCGTCCCAGGCGGAGCACTCGCGCAGGATGTCCCGCAGCCGCTCGCGCATCGCCTCGACCGGTGCCGTGTGGTCGAGGTGCCAGTAGACGATGCCGGTCATCTGCGGGGTACCCCGTGACCAGTTCTCGAAGGGCTTCGAGGTGAAGTACGACACCGGCATGGTGATCCGGCGCTCGTCCCAGGTCCGCACCGTCAGAAAGGTCAGCGTGATCTCCTCGACCGTGCCCCATTCGCCGTCCACCACGACCGTGTCGCCGAGCCGCACCATGTCGCCGAAGGCGATCTGGAGCCCCGCGAACAGGTTGGCGAGGGTCGACTGGGCAGCGACACCGGCGACGATGCCGAGGATGCCGGCCGAGGCCAGCAGCGAGGCACCGGCCGCGCGCATCGCCGGGAACGTCAGCAGCATCGCGGCCACCGCCACCACGCCCACGACCGCCGACACCACGCGCATGATCAGCGACACCTGGGTGCGCACCCGGCGCACGCGGGCCGGATCGCGGTGGGCGCGGGCGTAACGGCTGTACGAGGTCTCGACGATCGCCGCGGCGATCCGGATCACCAGCCAGGCCGCCGCCCCGATCAGCACCAGGGTGAGCGTCCGGCCGACGCCCACGCGGTGCTCCTGGAGCAGCTTCGCCTGGTCGTAGGAGCCTCTGAGCAGGGCCGCGCAGAGCACCAGTTGGTAGGGGACGCGGGTACGGCGCAGCAGGCCCCACAGGGGCGTCTCGCTGTGGCGTGCGTCGGCCTTGCGCAGCAGCAGGTCCGTGGCCCAGCCGATGAGCACGGTCAGGACGACGGCCCCGCCGACCACGATCACGGGACGGAGTACGGTCTCCATGCCTGAGAAGGTAGCTGGCACCATGGCCTCATGAACATCATGCTCTTTCACTCCACCTACGGGCTCCGGCCGGCGGTGCGCGAGGCAGCGGACCGGCTGCGCGCGGCGGGCCACGAGGTGTGGACGCCCGACCTCTTCGACGGACACACGTTCGACACCGTTGAGAAGGGCATGGAGTTCAAGGAGCGGGTCGGCAAGGAAGAGCTGCTGAAGCGGGCCGTGCTGGCCGCCGCGCCCTACTCGGAGCGCGGGCTCGTGTACGCCGGCTTCTCGCTCGGTGCGTCCATCGCGCAGACCCTGGCCCTCGGCGACGAGAAGGCGCGCGGGCTGCTGCTCCTGCACGGCACGTCGGACCTCGCGCCGGGCGTGCACGTGGACGAGCTGCCGGTGCAGCTGCACGTGGCCGAGCCGGACCCGTTCGAGACGGACGACTGGCTGAACGCCTGGTACCTGCAGATGGGCAGGGCGGGCGCGGACGTGGAGGTGTTCCGGTACGCCGGGGCAGGCCACCTCTACACCGACCCCGAACTGCCGGACTACGACGCCGAGGCCGCCGAGGCCACCTGGCGGGTGGCGCTCGGCTTCCTCGAAACCCTCGGCTGACCGGCTCTGCGGGGTCGTACGGGTTACACGGGGTCGTACGTCCGCTCGACCTTCTGCGTGCCGCTGCGGGTGCGGTACGAACGGACCCAGGACGACGTCGCGTGGGGGTCCGTGCGGTCGGACAGGACGTAGTAGTCCATCTGCGCGCGGTCGGCGGTGATGTCCAGGACGCCGTAGCCGTGCCGGTCCGTGTCGACCCAGTGGACGTGCCAGTTGGCGGCCTTGATGACCGGCGAGGCGATCGCCGAGACCGTGCCCTCGGGGACCTTCACGATGTCGTCCAGGTTGTCCGAGGTCACCGAGGTCACCACGAACTCCGTGGCGGCCGAGGCCGACAGCGGGTACGTGCCCGCGTCCATCGGCACGTCGTTGGCCCACGCCATGTGGATGTCACCGGTCAGGAAGACGGTGTTGCCGATGGCGTTGGAGTGCAGGTGGTCCAGCAGCTCGCGGCGGTCGTCGGTGTAGCCGTCCCACTGGTCGGTGTTGGCGGCGATGCCCTCCTGCGGCAGCCCGAGCAGCTTGGCGAGCGGCTTGAAGAGGTCGGCGGAGAGGGACCCGAAGGAGAACGGCGAGATCATCACCGAGTTGCCGACCAGCCGCCACTTGGTGTCGGAGGCCTTCAGCCCGGCCTTCAGCCAGTCGAGCTGGGCGCGCCCGGTGATCGTACGGTTCGGGTCGTCCACCGAGCCGCTGGCCGTGGAGGCCTGCTGGGAGCGGAAGGAGCGCAGGTCCAGCAGGGACAGGTCGGCGAGCTTGCCGAAGCGCAGCCGCCGGTAGGTGGTGCCGGTGATCGCGGGGCGGACCGGCATCCACTCGAAGTAGGCCTGCTTGGCGGCGGCCTGACGGGACGTCCAGGTGCCCTCGGCGCCCTCGGTGTGGTTGACCGCGCCGCCGGACCAGGCGTTGTCGGCGAACTCGTGGTCGTCCCAGATCGCGATGACCGGCGCCTTCAGGTGCAGGGCCTGGAGGTCCGGGTCGGTCTTGTACTCCCCGTGCCGGGTGCGGTAGTCGGCGAGGGTGAGGATCTCGTGCGCGGGCTCGTGCGGGCGGACGACCGTGCCCCGGGCCGCGTACTCGCCGGACTTGTACTCGTAGATGTAGTCGCCGAGGTGCAGCCAGGCGTCCAGGTCGCTCCGGGCCGCGAGGTGGCGGTAGCTGGAGAAGTAGCCGGCCTCCCAGTTGGCGCAGGAGACCACGCCGAAGCGCAGGCCGGACACGGCCGCGTCCGCCGCCGGCGCGGTGCGGGTGCGCGCCACCGGGGAGTCGGTGCCGCCGGCCGAGAAGCGGAACCAGTAGTCGGTGGCCGGTTCCAGGCCGCGGATGTCGGCCTTGACGGTGTGGTCGGAGGCGGCGGTCGCGGTGGTGGAGCCCTTGGCGACGATGTTCGTCAGCGCCTTGTCCCTGGCGACGACCCAGCTCACCTCGGTGTCCGGGCCGAGCCCGGAGCCGGGTGTCGCCTCGGTGGCGGGGGTCACCCGGGTCCACAGCAGGATGCCGTCGGGCAGCGGGTCGCCGGAGGCGACGCCGTGCAGGAAGGCGGGGGCGTCCGTGGCGGCGCGCGCAGGGAAGGCGGCGGCGAGCGGGCCGGCCAGGACAGCGGTCGCCGCCGCGGCCTTGACGACCGTACGGCGGCGGGGAGAGAGGGACTTGGTGCCCTCGGAGGCCGAAAATGATCTGTATCGACTGGTCACGGCCGATCAGGTTACTGAGCAGTTTTACTGATTGGTATACACAGGAGCGGGCGAACTCCGAAAGTTCGCCCGCTCTTCATCCCGCGATCGGTTTCCGACGGGGCGTCAGCCCTTGAGCGCCGCGTCCACCAGACGGTCGAAGTCGGCCACCGTCAGGGGCGGGTGGTCCTGGCTGTCGGTGGTCAGCAGCTTGCCGTCCATGACGAAGCTCGGGGTGGCCGTGACGTTGTCCTTGTTGGTGTCGAACGTCTTCGTCATGGCCATCGCCCAGGCGTCGTAGGTGCCCTTCTTCACGGCGTTCTGGAATGCGGTGTTGTTCTTCAGTGCCGGGACGGTGTCCGCGACCTCGATGAGGTAGTCGTCGTTCTTGAACTTGTCGTCCGTCTCCACGGGGTGCCACTTCGCGGAGTACAGCGCGGACTTGTACTCCAGGAACGCCTCCGGGCTCACGTTCAGCGCGGCGCCCATGGCGCTCATCGCGTTCTTGGAGCCCTGGCCGTTGTCCTTGTCGTCGATGAACGTGCCGCCGATGTACTCGATCCTGAACTTGCCGTCGTCCAGGTCCTTCTTCACCGTCGAGCCGACCGTCTGCTCGAACGTGGCGCAGACCGGGCAGCGCGGGTCCTCGTAGACCTTCAGGGTCTTCTTGGCGGTGTCCTTGCCGAGGACGACGGTGGTGCCGTCGGTGCCCGTCGTGTGAGCGGGCGCGACGACCCTGGCGTCCTTGAGGCCCGCCCAGTAGCTGGGCTTGTTGGCCTGGACGACCGCGTAGCCGACGCCGCCGGCCGCGGCCAGCACGCCGACGACGGAGGCGGCCACGACGACCTGGCGCCGCACCTTGTCGCGCCTTGCCTGCCGCTCGCGCTCCTCGCGCAGCCGCTCCCGTGCCGCCGTCTTCGCCGCCTGGCTGTTCCGCTTGCTCATATGGGTGATCTCCATGTGGGACGCGCACACGTCGTACTCGGGATACGCGTGCGGGATACGTGTGGGGGACTGGTCGTGCTCAGCGGCCGTCGCTCAGACGAGAGCGAGGGCGGGCGAGCACGGCGGTCCACGCCGTCCCAGGGAGTGCACGAGGAGCCGGTCGCGGGCGACGGGCGGCCGGGGGGCCGGACGCGGCAGCCGGAGGACCGGAGAGAGCCGTACGGCGACGGCGGCCACGGCCAGCAGCAGCGGCCGGAAGGTGGTCGCGGCCACCGCGCGGAGCAGCTGGAGCACGGCCCGCTCGCCGCGGCGCAGCCAGGCGGCGGCCACCAGCCCCACGGCGATGTGCGCCGCGAGCAGCAGCCAGGCGACGGCCGGGCTCGCGTGCGCCAGCAGCACCTGCGCGCGCTCGGAGCCGCCGGTCACCTGGTACAGCGGGCTGCCCACGGGGCCGCCGCCGCACAGCACGTCGAGGCCGAACGCGTGCAGCGGGCCCGCTATGGGGCCGCCCGCGCGGCCGTAACAGGACTGCTGGCCGGTGGTGAACACCGTGTCCGCGGCCAGTTCCAGCGGGATCAGCAGGGCCGCGATCCGGCCGAAGCCGCGCTCGCGGCCCGCCAGCGCGTACGCCGTGGCGAACACCCCGGCGGCGACGGCGGCCACCGTCGCCGCCGGCAGCGGGGCCCGGGACAGCAGCACGTGCGACGCGGTGCTGAGTGTCACGACGAAAGCCGTGAACAGCGCCGCGCGCACGGCTCTGAGGTGGGTCCCGGAGATGTCCATAGCGAGACAAGAGTCTGTCACGCAGGCAGGTAAGGGACCCTTAAAGAGTGCCTGTGAGTCCGCGGGACCACGGCCCCGGAAGGGCCTACAGCCCCGGGATCCGGCCGTTGCGGAACAGGTCGACGAAGATCTGGTGGTCGGCACGCGCGCGTGCGCCGTAGCTGTGCGCGAAGTCCACCAGGAGGGGCGCGAAGCCCTCCTCGTCGGCCGCGAGCGCCGCGTCGATGGCCCGCTCGGTGGAGAACGGCACCAGCGACTCGCCGGAGGTGTCGTCCGCCGCCGCGTGCATGGTGGCGGTGGCCCGGCCCAGGTCGGCGACGACGGCCGCGATCTCCTCCGGGTCGTCGATGTCGCCCCAGTCCAGGTCGACGGCGTACGGCGAGACCTCCGCGACCAGCTGGCCGGTGCCGTCCAGCTCGGTCCAGCCCAGCCACGGGTCGGCGTGCGCCTGGAGGGCGCGCTGCGAGATCACCGTGCGGTGGCCCTCGTGCCGGAAGTACTCCGCGATCGCCGGGTCCGTGATGTGCCGGGAGACGGCCGGGGTCTGGGCCTGCTTCATGTAGATCACGACGTCGTTCTCCAGGGCGTCGCTGTGGCCCTCCAGGAGGATGTTGTACGACGGCAGGCCCGCCGAGCCGATGCCGATGCCCCGGCGGCCCACGACGTCCTTCACGCGGTAGGAGTCCGGGCGGGCCAGGGAGGAGTCCGGCAGCGTCTCCAGGTAGCCGTCGAAGGCGGCCAGGACCTTGTACCGGGTGGCCGCGTCCAGCTCGATGGAGCCGCCGTCCGGCGCGAAGCGGCGCTCGAAGTCGCGGATCTCGGTCATCGAGTCGAGCAGTTCGAAGCGGGTCAGCGAACGGGCGGCGCGCAGGGCGCCCAGCAGCGGCCCCTCGGCGGTGTCCAGGGTGAACGGCGGCACCTCGT
This sequence comes from Streptomyces sp. NPDC002676, assembly GCF_053592455.1. Classification (NCBI taxonomy): domain Bacteria; kingdom Bacillati; phylum Actinomycetota; class Actinomycetes; order Kitasatosporales; family Streptomycetaceae; genus Streptomyces; species Streptomyces sp. NPDC002676. The sequence continues at coordinate 1,182,347 of NZ_JBSFVT010000001.1, forward strand.
CGCGCTTGGCGCCCGTGGCCAGGGCGTGGATGCGCTCGCGGTAGGCCGCGGCGTAGACGGTCACCAGCTCGGTGATCTGCTCGTCGCTGAGCGCCTTCGCGTAGCCGATGAGCGCGATGGAGGCCGAGAACCGCTTGACGTCCCAGGTGAAGGGGCCGATGTAGGCCTCGTCGAAGTCGTTGACGTTGAAGACCAGGCGGCCGTTGGAGTCCATGTACGTGCCGAAGTTCTCCGCGTGCAGGTCGCCGTGGATCCACACGCGCGAGGTGCGGTCGTCCAGGAAGGGACCACCGCGCTTCTCGGCGTCGAGGTCGTGGTAGAAGAGGCTCGCCGTGCCCCGGTAGAACGCGAAGGCCGAGGCCGCCATCTTCCGGAACTTCACGCGGAACGCGGCCGGATCGGCGGCCAGGAGCCGGCCGAAGGCGGTGTCGAAGACGGCGAGGATCTCCTTGCCGCGCTGCTCGTCGCTGAGCTGGGATACCGACATCGCGGGGTGCCTCCTGGTGCAAGACGTGAACGACAGCGTTTCTGCCGTCTCCAACGCACGAAGGTACGTGCGAGTGCCCCGCGAGTGTCAGTGCCGGGGCATAGACTTCGACGCTGTCCCCCAAACTGTCCGCAGCCCGTCGCCCAGTGTTTCCAGTGGAGGCCATACCGTGTCAAAGCCGCCGTTCACGCACCTGCACGTTCACACCCAGTACTCGCTGCTGGACGGTGCCGCGCGGCTCAAGGACATGTTCAACGCCTGCAATGAGATGGGCATGACGCACATCGCCATGTCCGACCACGGCAACCTCCATGGCGCGTACGACTTCTTCCACACCGCGCAGAAGGCCGGAATCACCCCGATCATCGGGATCGAGGCGTATGTCGCCCCCGAGTCCCGGCGCAACAAGCGCAAGATCCAGTGGGGCCAGCCGCACCAGAAGCGCGACGACGTCTCCGGCTCCGGCGGTTACACCCACAAGACGATGTGGGCCGTGAACAAGACCGGCCTGCACAACATCTTCCGGCTCTCCTCGGACGCGTACGCCGAGGGCTGGCTGCAGAAGTGGCCCCGGATGGACAAGGAGACGATCTCCCAGTGGTCCGAGGGGATCGTCGCCTCCACCGGCTGCCCCTCGGGCGAGGTCCAGACTCGGCTGCGCCTCGGCCACTTCGACGAGGCCCTGAAGGCCGCCGCCGACTACCAGGACATCTTCGGCAAGGACCGGTACTTCCTGGAGCTGATGGACCACGGCATCGAGATCGAGCGCCGGGTCCGTGACGGCCTGCTGGAGATCGGCAAGAAGCTCGGCATCCCCCCGCTGGTCACCAACGACTCGCACTACACGTACGCGCACGAGGCGGGCGCCCACGACGCGCTGCTGTGCATCCAGACCGGCAAGAACCTCTCCGACCCGGACCGCTTCAAGTTCGACGGCACCGGCTACTACCTGAAGTCCACGGACGAGATGTACGCCATCGACTCCTCGGACGCCTGGCAGGAGGGCTGCGCCAACACGCTCCTCGTCGCCGAGATGGTGGACACCACCGGCATGTTCGAGAAGCGCGACCTCATGCCCAAGTTCGACATCCCCGAGGGCTACACAGAGGTCACCTGGTTCAAGGAGGAGGTCCGCCGCGGCATGGAGCGCCGCTTCCCCGGCGGCATCCCCGAGGACCGCCAGAAGCAGGCCGAGTACGAGATGGACGTCATCATCTCGATGGGCTTCCCCGGCTACTTCCTCGTGGTCGCCGACTTCATCATGTGGGCCAAGAACAACGGCATCGCGGTCGGCCCCGGCCGAGGCTCCGCGGCCGGCTCGATCGTCGCCTACGCCATGGGCATCACCGACCTGGACCCGATCCCGCACGGCCTGATCTTCGAGCGGTTCCTCAACCCCGAGCGCATCTCGATGCCCGATGTCGACATCGACTTCGACGAGCGCCGGCGCGTCGAGGTGATCCGGTACGTGACGGAGAAGTACGGCGCCGACAAGGTCGCCATGATCGGCACCTACGGCACCATCAAGGCCAAGAACGCGATCAAGGACTCCGCGCGCGTGCTGGGCTACCCGTACGCGATGGGCGACCGCATCACCAAGGCCATGCCCGCCGACGTCCTCGGCAAGGGCATCCCGCTCTCCGGCATCACCGACCCGCAGCACCCGCGCTACAGCGAGGCCGGCGAGGTCCGCGGGATGTACGAGAACGAGCCGGACGTGAAGAAGGTCATCGACACCGCGCGCGGTGTGGAGGGCCTGGTCCGGCAGATGGGTGTGCACGCCGCCGGCGTGATCATGTCCAGCGAGACCATCACCGAGCACGTCCCCGTGTGGGTCAGGCACACCGACGGCGTGACCATCACCCAGTGGGACTACCCGAGCTGTGAGTCGCTCGGCCTGCTGAAGATGGACTTCCTGGGCCTGCGCAACCTCACGATCATGGACGACGCCGTCAAGATGGTGAAGGCCAACAAGGGGATCGACATCGACCTCCTGGGCCTCCCGCTCGACGACCCCACGACCTTCGAGCTGCTCCAGCGCGGCGACACCCTCGGCGTCTTCCAGTTCGACGGCGGACCCATGCGCTCGCTGCTGCGCCTGATGAAGCCGGACAACTTCGAAGACATCTCCGCCGTGTCGGCCCTGTACCGCCCGGGCCCGATGGGCATGAACTCCCACACGAACTACGCGCTGCGCAAGAACAAGCAGCAGGAGATCACGCCGATCCACAAGGAGCTGGAGGAGCCCCTCAGGGAGGTCCTGGACGTCACCTACGGCCTGATCGTCTACCAGGAGCAGGTGCAGAAGGCCGCGCAGATCATCGCGGGCTACTCGCTCGGCGAGGCCGACATCCTCCGCCGCGTGATGGGCAAGAAGAAGCCCGACGAGCTGGCCAAGAACTTCACGATCTTCCAAGCCGGCGCCCAGAAGAACGGCTACAGCGACGAGGCCATCCAGGCCCTGTGGGACGTGCTGGTCCCCTTCGCCGGCTACGCCTTCAACAAGGCCCACTCGGCCGCGTACGGCCTGGTGTCGTACTGGACCGCGTACCTCAAGGCGAACCACCCCGCCGAGTACATGGCCGCCCTGCTGACCTCCGTCAAGGACGACAAGGACAAGTCGGCGGTCTACCTCAACGAGTGCCGCCGCATGGGCATCAGGGTGCTCCCGCCGAACGTCAACGAGTCCGAGGCGAACTTCGCCGCCCAGGGCGACGACGTGATCCTCTTCGGCCTCTCCGCCGTCCGCAACGTCGGCACCAACGTCGTCGAGTCGATCATCAAGTGCCGCAAGGCCAAGGGGAAGTACGCCTCCTTCCCCGACTACCTCGACAAGGTCGAGGCGGTGGTCTGCAACAAGCGCACCACGGAATCGCTGATCAAGGCCGGTGCCTTCGACACCATGGGGCACACCCGCAAGGGGCTCATGGCGCAGTACGAGCCGATGATCGACAACGTGGTCGCGGTCAAGCGCAAGGAGGCCGAGGGCCAGTTCGACCTCTTCGGCGGCATGGGCGAGGAGACCAGCAGCGAGCCCGGCTTCGGACTCGACGTGCAGTTCACCGACGACGAGTGGGACAAGACCTACCTGCTCGCCCAGGAGCGGGAGATGCTCGGTCTGTACGTCTCCGACCACCCGCTCTTCGGTCTGGAGCACGTGCTGTCCGACAAGGCCGACGCGGGCATCGCCCAGCTCACCGGAGGTGAGCACGCGGACGGCGCGGTCGTCACCATCGGCGGCATCATCTCCGGCCTGCAGCGCAAGATGACCAAGCAGGGCAACGCCTGGGCGATCGCCACCGTGGAGGACCTCGCGGGCTCCATCGAGTGCATGTTCTTCCCGGCGACCTACCAGCTGATCTCGACCCAACTGGTCGAGGACGCCGTGGTGTTCGTCAAGGGCCGCCTCGACAAGCGCGAGGACGTGCCGCGGCTCGTCGCCATGGAGCTGATGGTCCCGGACCTGTCCAACGCGGGCACCAACGCGCCGGTGATCCTCACCATCCCGGCCGTCAAGGTCACCCCGCCGATGGTCAGCCGCCTCGGCGAGATCCTCAGCCACCACAAGGGCGACAGCGAGGTCCGCATCAAGCTCCAGGGCCCGCGCAAGACCACCGTGCTACGCCTCGACCGGCACCGGGTCAAGCCCGACCCGGCCCTGTTCGGCGACCTGAAGGTGCTGCTCGGCCCGTCCTGCCTGGCGGGCTGAGCCGGGACCACGTCAGATGGGGCGCACCCGCAGCGGGTGCGCCCCATCTGTGTGCCTGGGCTTCAACTGCCCTTTAGTTGTGGCCGAAGCGCTTCTGCTGCTTACGAGCAACATCCGCGGGGCTGCCCTGGATGTGCGACACAGGCGAGTCGTGCGCCTCCGCCGACGAACGCTGCGCGTGCTCCTGGGCCTGCTCGGCCTGCGAAGCGCGCTGCTGCTGGCTGCCCTGCTTGCGGTTCTTGTTCTTGGCCATGGTGATCTGCCTCCTGTGGGGGATCTAGGGGCCAGGGCCACGACCAGATTCACATACGCTGATATCAACCGCATGTCGGATAATTACCGTACGTGACAAGGTGCGTGGCGGCGAAAACCCGCAAACGCCACGCCGAAGATCGAGTTCGGGCCGTTAACCCCCGCGTGGTCGGGCAGACTCGAAGGAAGTCCGAAGCAAAGCCTCCCGGGAAGAGGGTGAGTCGCGTGGACCGCTGCATCGTCCTGGTGGACGCCGGATATCTGCTCGGCGCAGCCGCCAGCCTCCTCGCCGGTGAGCCCTCGAGGTCCCGCATCACCGTCGACCACTCCGCGCTCATCCAGGCGCTGCGCGTCCGCGCCGAGTCGGACACCGAGCGCCCCCTGCTGCGCATCTACTGGTTCGACGGCGCCCCCGACCGCGTCCCCCAGCCGGAGCACCGGCGGCTGCGCGTGATGCCCCGGGTCACCGTCCGGCTCGGCGCCCTGACCCGCAGCGACGGACGCTGGGCGCAGAAGGGCGTGGACGCGGCCATGCACGCCGAGCTGACCGAGCTGGCCCGCAACCGCGCCTGCTCCGACGTCGTCCTCGTCACCGGCGACGGTGACCTGCTGCCCGGCATGATGGCCGCCAAGGAGCACGGCGTCGCCGTCCACCTGTGGGCCGTACAGGCCGCCGACGGCGACTACAACCAGTCCGAGGACCTGGTCGCCGAGGCGGACGAGCGGCGGGTGCTGGACCGGGCCTGGATCACCCAGGCCGTCCGCGCCAAGGAGCTGACAGGGGTCTGCGCACCACCTCCCGCGCCCCGCCCCGAGATCGCCGCGATCCTCTCCGCGCCGCTGCCCGAGTCCTCGCTCGCGACGGCCGAGCGGCCCGCCGAGGACACCGCCCACCACCACCCGTCGGCGGCCCCCGCGGCGCAGAACGGCGCGCAGGAGCGGGTGCCGAGCGTCAAGGGCGTCCCCACCCCCAAGGACCTCGCCGCGCTGCGCGCGCCCGGCGCGCAGGCCGTGCAGCACCCGGCCTCCGCGACCCTGCGCTGGTCCTCCGACAAGGGCTGGGTGGACCGGCCGGGCGTGGCCGCCGAACCGCCCGAGGTCGCGGGCATGCCGACGCTGGCCCAGCTGACCACCGCCGAGCAGCGCTGGGCCGACCGGGAGGAGGACATCACCACGGTCGGCGGCGACCCGTACGAGGTGGGGCAGGTCTTCGCCCGCCGGTGGATGTCCCGGCTCGGCGACCAGAGCCATCTCCAGCGGCTGTCCACGCTCTACCCGCGCATCCCGCACCGCATCGACGGCGAGCTGCTGCGCTACGCCGCCCGCTTCGGGCTGCTCGCCCACAAGGACGACCAGATCGACGAGCACGACCGCTACGCCATCCGGGCGGGCTTCTGGCGGGAGATCGACGTACCGGCGGCAGCGGAGCACGCGCCCGCCGGGGAGTGAGCCCGGTCCGCGGTGCGCCGGGACGCCCGTGAGAAGCGGCCCCAAAAGCGAGTGAAGGGGGGCGACCCCGTAGTCTCGTGCCTTGTGAGTACGCGCGCGGGACAGGCATTTCGGCAGGACGAGGTCGTCCGTGTGCGCGGGCTCAGGAAGACCTACCCGGCCGTGAAGGGGCGGCGCGGGGCGCCGGGCACGCCCGAGGTGCGGGCCACCGACGGCGTGGAGCTGGACGTCCGGCGCGGGGAGATCTTCGGACTCCTCGGGCCCAACGGCGCCGGCAAGTCCACCCTCGTACGGCAGCTCACCGGGCTGCTCAGGCCGGACGCCGGAAGCGTCGAGATCCTCGGGCACGACATCGTCCGGCACCCGGAGCGGGCCGCGCGGATCCTCGCCTACCTCGGACAGGAGTCCTCCGCGCTGGACGAGCTGACCGTCGCGCTCGCCGTCGAGACCACCGGCCGCCTGCGCGGGCTGGACGTACGACAGGCGCGCGCCGAGCGGGACGCCGTACTGGACGAACTCGGGCTCACCCCCATCGCCGGGCGGGCGCTGAAGAAGCTCTCCGGGGGACAGCGGCGGCTCGCCTGCTTCGCCACGGCCCTCGTCGGGGAGCGGCCCCTGCTCGTACTGGACGAGCCGACCACCGGCATGGACCCGGTGGCCCGGCGCGCGGTCTGGGCGGCCGTGGACCGGCGCCGGGCCGAGCGCGGTACGACCGTGCTGCTCGTCACCCACAACGTCATCGAGGCCGAGACGGTCCTGGACCGGGTCGCCGTGATCGACGAGGGCAGGGTCATCGCCTGCGACACCCCGTCCGGGCTGAAGGAACAGGTCTCCGGCGAGGTACGGGTCGAGCTGGTGTGGCGGGAGCGGGCGCCGCTGGAGGTGCCCGAGGTCGCCGTGCTGCGCGAGCGTGCGGTGGAGTCCGGCCGGCGCTGGACCCTGCGGCTCGCGCCCGAGGAGGCCCGCGCCGCCGTCGCCACGGTGACCGGCGGTGCCGCCTTCGCCGCCCTGGACGACTTCACGCTCGCCACGCCCAGCCTGGAGGACGTCTACCTGGCGCTCGGCGGCGCGGCCCGGCAGGGGCTGGTGAAGGCATGAGCGCCGGACGCGCCGGACGCGTATGGTCCCAGAGGGGGTTCCTGTGGGGGGCCTCGGAAAACGGCGGGTGGGCCGCCGTCGGGAAGAGGAGCAGCTCGTCGTGAGTGTCGTACCCGCGGAGGTTCTGCCGGGGGGTTCCCGGACCGTGCCGAAGCAGGCACCTGGCGCGGCCGAACTCGGGCCGCCCGCGCGGCTGTGGCCGTCACTGGCGGCCGTCTACCGCGCACAGCTCTCCCGTGCCCGGGTGGCGCGGATCCCGCTGCTGTTCGTGGCGACCTTCCAGTCCATCGGCATCACCGTGATGATGCGCGGCGTCGTCGACACCGGCAGCGAGGCCCAGTCCGTGGTGGCGGGCTCGTCCGTGCTGGTCGTGGCCTACGTCGCGCTGAACCTGCTCGCCCAGTACTTCGGGCAGCTGCGGGCCAGCGGCGGACTCGACCACTACGCCACGCTGCCGGTGCCGCCCGCCGCGGTGGTGCTGGGAGCCGCGGCCGCGTACGCCTCCTTCACGGTCCCAGGGACCCTGGTGACGGCCGTCTTCGGGTGCCTGCTGTTCGGGCTGCCGCTGACCAACCTGTGGATCCTGCTGGCGGTGATCCCGCTCGCCGGAGCCGCGCTCTCCGGGCTCGGCGCGGCCTGCGGGCTGCTCGCGCCCCGGGCGGAGCTGGCCACGCTGCTCGGGCAGCTCGGCATGTCCGCCGCGCTGCTGCTCGGCGTGCTGCCCTCCGACCGGATGCCGGAGCTCGTGCGGCTGGCGCGGGATCTGCTGCCGTCCACCTACGGCGTGGAGGCCTACGCCCGTACGTTCGGCGCCCACCCCGACTGGGCCGTCGTCCTCGTTGACCTGGGAGTGTGCGCGGGTGTCGGGGTGGTCTCGCTGGCCGTGGCGGCGTGGGCGTACCGCAGGGCAGCCGTCCGGTGACGCGGCCCACAGCGCGACCTGGCACGATGTCAGGGTGACCGCACCGCTGACTCCGCCACCGCCGCCGCATGACCACTCCCCGCACCAGCTCTGGCAGGCGCCGCCGCCCGCCGGGCCGGGCGTGGGCCTGTACGGACAGGACGGCCCCGGGATGAAGACAGAAGTGCGTGAGGCCGCCGTGATCACGATCGCGGTGGCGCTGGGCGGGGTGCTGCTCGGACTGCTGTGGTGGTGGCTCGCGCCGCACATACCGCTGGTCGGGGACGAGGTCGACAAGAGCTGGGTCGTCTACCTCAAGGACACCGAGGGGGAACAGGCCATCGGCGTCGACGGCACGTTCACGCTGCTCGGGCTGGCCTTCGGTGTGGTCAGCGCGGTCGTCGTGTTCCTGCTGCGGCGGCGCGGGGGTGTGCCTCTGACCGTGGCGCTGGGCGTGGGCGGGCTGCTCGCGTCGGTGCTGGCCTGGCGGCTGGGAGTGTGGCTCGGGCCCGAGTCCGACGTGCTCGCGCATGCGAAGGCTGTGGGCAAGGGGGTTACGTTCTCGGCGCCGCTGAAGCTGAACGCGAAGGGCGCGCTGCTGGCCTGGCCGTTTGCCGCACTGCTGGTGCACCTGGGGCTGACCGCGTTGTTCGGGCCTCGGGATCCTGAAGTGCAGTAACCGCCGGCTCCTGAAGTGCAGTAACCGCCGGCCGGGTGGGCTTGCTCGCGGCTGAGAGGCGCCTTCTCTCAGCCGCGGCCGATCGGGGCCAGTACCGCCTCCGTCAGCTTCGCCAGGTCGGTCGGGGCCAGTTCGACCTCCAGCCCCCTGCGCCCCGCCGACACGCAGATCGTCGCGTGCGTCTCCGCCGAGTCGTCCAGCACCGTGCGGAGCTTCTTGCGCTGGCCCAGAGGGGAGATGCCGCCCCGGACGTAGCCGGTCGTCCGTTCCGCGAGGGTCGGGTCGGCCATGGTGGCGCGCTTGCCGCCCACGGCTGCCGCGAGGGCCTTCAGGTCCAGAGTGCCGGCGACCGGGACCACGCCGACCACCAGGGCGCCGTCCACATCGGCCACCAGGGTCTTGAAGACGCGGTCGGGGGAGACGCCCATCGCCTCGGCTGCCTCGTCGCCGTAGGAGGGGTGGGCGGGATCGTGGTCGTAGGCATGAACCGTGAAGTCCACCCCCGCCGTCGTCAGGGCCATAGTGGCCGGCGTGCTGCCGGACTGCTTCTTCGACTTCTTCGCCATGGCGGTGCGGGCCTCGGTTCCCTCAGTTCAGACTCGTCGGCGTGCGCGTCAGCTCGAACGCGGGCAGCGACGGCAGGTTGCGGATGATGGCCGTCTCGGCGCGCAGGAGCTCCAGCTCGTCCCGGAGGCGGGACGAGGTGTCCGGCGCCTGGAGAAGGCGTTGCTTGGTCGGGGTGTCGTGCACCATCGCCGCGGCCACCAGGTACGACACCACGCTAGGCTCGTCCGGCAGCTCCGCACCCGACGACAGCGACCGCTCCCGGGCGCCTGCCAGGCGCTTCTGGTACTGGCGGAAGGAGCGCAGCACCCCCTCGGCCAGCGCGCCCGCCTCGTCGCCGGGCTCCTCCGCAAGCTCCTCCAGCTCGGCGGTGAGGTAGGGGCCCGACGTGTCCACGGACAGCAGGCGGACGCGGGTCGTGCCCGTCGCCAGCACCTCGAAGGTGCCGCTTTCCTGCTCCCGGATCGTCGCCGCGTCCGCCACGCAGCCCACCGCGTGGAAGGACCTGTGCGGATCGGGGCCGAAGCCCGCGGCCGGGCCCCGCTCAAGCTGTGCGGTCGGGTCGGGCATGCCGGGGGCGCTCGGTGCCACTTCGTGGCCGTCGCGGATCGCCACGACGGCGAACCGGCGCGGCTCGTCCTCGGGCGTCTTGAGCAGGTCGCGCATCATGGCGCGATATCGCTCCTCGAACACGTTCAGCGGCAGCACGAGCCCCGGGAACAGCACCGAGTTCAGCGGGAAGAGGGGGAGACGGACGGTGGTCACGGCGCCCCAGCCTAATGGTCACCGGCACGCGCGCGGTCGCCGCGCTCGATCCCCGGCCGGATCCCGGGCCACGGGGACGCCGGAAGCAGCCCTGCCGGGGCGGTGAGCGCAGCCGTCGTCAGCAGGTTCTCGCGCAGCCGCAGGAAGAGGCCGAGCGGGTCGTCGCAGACCCGGTCCCAGGGGAAGGAGGTCGCGTACGGGCCGATCAGGCGCAGCTGGGCGCGGGCCTCCGCCCAGCGCTCCAGCCGGACGAGGACGTACAGCAGCTTGTTGCGGACCTCGGCGGGCCAGGGGTCGCCCGCCGGGAGCCGGGCGGACAGCGCTATCCCCCGGTCGGCCGCCGCGTCCAGCCGGGCGCGGGGCACCTTGGGACCGCAGTCGTCCGTCAGATAGCCGAAGGCCGCACGCGCGGGCAGCGCCTGTACGAGCGAGTCGGCCGGGGCGTCCTGCGCGGCCCGGTCGGCGAAGTCGAAGCACTCGCGGTGCGAGCCGTGCCAGGAGGCGGCCAGGTAGCGCAGGGCGGCCACATGGCAGCCGTAGTGGTGCGGGGCGCGCCGGACCGCCGCCTCCCACAGCTCCTCGAAGTACCGGTGCCCGGCCCGGGAGCCGCGCGCGTGGTCCAGGGCGATCCGCCAGGGCACCGGGTCGCGGTCGAGGGCGCGGGCGGCGGCCGTGATGAGCGGGCTCACCTCGCGCAGCAGTTCGGCCCGGGCGGGCGAGGGCCAGGCGCGTTCCACCGCCAGCTGGGCCGCGACCAGCAGGGCGTCGGGGTCGTCCGGCTCGGCCGCCGCTCGCCACTCCTCGTACCACTCGGGGCGGGAGCGGGCGAAGGCGGCGAGGCGCCGGGTGTACCGGTCGCGGTGCTCCCACTCGGCCGCCGTGCGCGTGGCGGCCAGCAGCGCGGCGGCGGTGCCGTACTCGCGCCGGCCGGCCGCCACCAGCGCGGGCGAGAGCCGGTCGTCGGGCGCGTCGAGCACCACCTCGTCCTCGGCCGGTGGTCGGGCGGCGAGAGGAGAGGAGCGTTTTGCCATCCACGCGGAGCGGATGAACGAGGGCAGCGAAGCCATGGTGCACACCATTGAAAGACCGCAGGTCCGGGGCGCGCCAGAGGGTCCGGGCAAGTCATGGAAGGTTGTACGGCAGGCGGTCAAAGCCAGGTAAAAGGTGACTCTTCCGTTCTTGTGCTGCGTCTGCCTGCACGACCTGCTGCTCAGCAGTCCCTGCTGTCCGCCGCGTCAGCTCCGCGCCGACCGCCGCGTCAGTTACGCCGCAGCAGCCGCGTCGCCCCCGTCGCCACCGTCGTCGCCAGGATCCAGCCCAGCAGGATCATCATCGTGGCCAGCCACTGCCAGGCGCCGTGCAGCTGCCACTGGCCGGCCTGGCCCAGGTCGATCACCGGCAGCAGCAGGTCCAGCGCGAACAGGGCCGGGCTCCAGACCGGATGTCCGCCGGGGTTCATCGGCGGATGGCCGGCGTGCGCGAAGGCGAGCGTGCCCGCCGCCCACAGGACCGCCATCCACACCGCGGCCCGGCCCGGCCGGTAGCCGTAGGCCACTGCCCAGTCCTGGATGTAGCCCCAGAGCTTGGCGGCCACCGGCAGGGTCTCGCGGCGCCGCCGCTGCTTGGCGAGCAGCACCTCGCGTGCGTCCTCGTCCTCCCCGGCGGCGCGCAGCACCGCGGCCAGCCGCTCGTACGGCTCCGGGTTGTACTCGGGGGTGGCCGCCGCCACCCACTCCAGCCGCCGGGCCAGCGGGAACGGGCCCTGCGGGACCAGGTTCTCGTACGTGAAACCGCGCATCTGCAGGTGCCCGGGGCCCGGCCAGCTGCCCGCGCTGTCCACCAGGTTGACGATCCGCGCACCGGAGAGCACCACCCTGCCGCGCGCCGGCTCGTCGCCGAGGAAGCGCAGCTCCGGAGTCTGCAGTCGGCGCAGGGACACCTCCTGGTCGTCGGTGAGGTCGAACCGGGCCCGCTCCAGGTCGACCGCGTCCCCGAACCGCCCGTCGTCCAGCCGCATCCCGCCCCGGCACTCGAAGCGCTGGATGCGCGTCCCGCGCGCGGGCGTCGTGCCGCTCAGCAGCGGGCTGCCCACGCCGGCCGGGGTCAGGTACAGGGTGCGCTCCACCGTGAGCTGGGGAGCGTTGAGCGCGAGGCGGGCGTACGGGTTGGCGAGCTGCGCGCCGCGCAGGCTCAGCGACACGCCGACCTTGGCGCCGCGCAGGCTCAGCTCGCCGTGCGACTCCAGCATCTCCGCCTGGAGGTCCTGGCCGACGCTCATGCCGTCCGCCGCGATGGACCGGCCGCTGCGGTCCCGGTACACCACCGCCTGGTTGAGCAGCAGATCGGTGCCGATGTGCGCGTCGGTCAGCCGGAGTCCGTTCTGGAAGCGGCAGCGCGGCAGGTGCAGATCACCCTCCGTGTGCACCCGGGCGGCCTCCAGGCGCGGTACCGCGCAGTCCACCAGGCGCACCGTCGAGAAGCGGGCCTCCGGTATCAGGATCTCGTGGTCGAAGCGGCAGCCGCGCAGCTCCACGTACGGCGCGACGGTGCCGCCCGCCAGGTTCAGCGTGCCCGTGATCCGTATGCCGACCAGCTTCAGCGAGGACACCCGGCCGGCCAGCGCGGGCGGTCCGTCCAGCAGCAGCCAGCAGATGATGCGCGCCCGTACGCTGCGCTCGGGTCCCCAGGGATGCCCGCCGTGCGGGTCGTCCACGACGGCGTCGCCGCTGCTCAGGTCGTACACGCTGCCGTTGCGGAACGCCTGCCACATGCCCGCCTCGGCCGCGGTCAGGTCGTCCGGCAGGTCCCCGGTGAGGATGCCGGCCCCCTCGGTCACCGCTGTTTCTTCTCCCTTCCTGCTTCCCGTGTCTTTCGTGTCTCTCGTGTTTTTGGTAAAGCCGTTCATGCCCGCTGGGTGACGCCCGGAACACTGGATGTGAGGGCGGACCTGCGGGTTCCGGCCAGGCTATGCACCGGCAGACGGTCCACGTTCTGTATCAGCCATTGATACGCGCGGACGGCCCGTGACGCCGGTCTGAGAGAATTGAGCCTGTGATCTCCCGAATCGATCTGCGCGGCGACGCCCTTCCCGAGGGCCCCGCCCTGCGCGACCTGCTGCCCCGAGCCGACTTCGACGTTCAGGCCGCCCTGGAGAAGGTGCGTCCGATCTGCGAGGCCGTGCATCATCGTGGCGACGCGGCACTGATCGACTTTGCGGAGAAATTCGACGGAGTACGGCTGGAATCCGTCCGTGTCCCGGCCCAGGCGCTCGCCGACGCGCTGGCCGGCCTCGACCCGGAGGTGCGCGCCGCCCTGGAGGAGTCCATCCGCCGCGCCCGCCTGGTCCACCGCGCGCAGCGCCGGACCACGCACACCACCCAGGTCGTGCCCGGCGGCTCGGTGACCGAGAAGTGGGTGCCGGTCGAGCGCGTCGGTCTGTACGCGCCCGGCGGTCGCTCGGTCTACCCCTCCTCCGTGATCATGAACGCGGTCCCGGCCCAGGAGGCCGGCGTCGAGTCCATCGCGCTCGCCTCCCCGCCGCAGGCCGAGTTCGACGGGCTGCCGCACCCGACGATCCTCGCCGCCTGCGCCCTGCTCGGCGTGGACGAGGTCTACGCCGTGGGCGGCGCCACCGCCGTCGCGATGTTCGCGTATGGCACCGAGTCCTGTGCCCCGGCCAACATGGTCACCGGCCCCGGCAACATCTGGGTCGCCGCCGCCAAGCGCTACTTCACCGGCAAGATCGGCATCGACACCGAGGCCGGCCCGACCGAGATCGCGGTCCTCGCGGACGACACCGCCGACCCGGTGCACATCGCCGCGGACCTGATCAGCCAGGCCGAGCACGACCCGCTGGCGGCGGCCGTGCTGGTCACCGACTCGGCCGAGCTGGCGGAAGCGGTGGCGAAGGAGCTGGAGCCGCAGGTCGCGGCCACCAAGCACATCGAGGACCGGGTCCGCCCGGCCCTGGCCGGCAAGCAGTCCGCGATCGTCCTCGTGGACGGCATCGAGGAGGGCCTCAGGGTCGTCGACGCGTACGGCGCCGAGCACCTGGAGATCCAGACCGCCGACGCCGCCGCGGTGGCCGACCGGGTCCGCAACGCGGGCGCGATCTTCATCGGCCCCTGGGCCCCCGTCTCGCTCGGCGACTACGCGGCCGGGTCCAACCACGTCCTGCCCACCGGCGGCTGTGCCTGCCACTCCTCGGGCCTGTCCGTCCAGTCCTTCCTGCGCGGCATCCACATCGTCGACTACACGAAGGACGCGCTGGCCGAGGTCGCGCACCACGTGGTGACGCTGGCGGAGGCGGAGGACCTGCCCGCGCACGGCGCGGCGATCAAGGCGAGGTTCGGCTGGAAGGTGCCTGAGAGCAAGTGAGCTTCGGAATCGACGATCTTCCCGTACGGGACGAGCTGCGCGGCAAGTCCCCCTACGGCGCGCCGCAGCTGGACGTCCCCGTACGGCTGAACACCAACGAGAACCCCTACCCGCTGCCCGAGCCGCTGGTCGAGCGGATCGCGGAGCGGGTGCGGGAGGCCGCCCGCGACCTGAACCGCTACCCCGACCGGGACGCGGTCCAGCTGCGCACCGAGCTGGCCAAGTACCTGACGAAGACCGGCAAGTACCCCCTCGGCATCGAGAACGTGTGGGCCGCCAACGGCTCCAACGAGGTCATCCAGCAGCTGCTGCAGACCTTCGGCGGACCGGGCCGCAGCGCCATCGGCTTCGAGCCGTCGTACTCGATGCACGCGCTCATCGCGCGCGGCACGGGCACGGGCTGGATCTCGGGTCCGCGGGGCGAGGACTTCACGATCGACCTCGCCGCGGCCGAGCAGGCCATCGCCGAGCACAAGCCGGACGTCGTCTTCATCACCACCCCCAACAACCCCACCGGCAACGCGGTCCCGCCGGAGACGGTCCTCGCGCTGTACGACGCGGCGCAGGCGGCCAAGCCGTCCATGGTGATCGTGGACGAGGCCTACATCGAGTTCAGCCACGGCGCCTCGCTGCTGCCGCTGCTGGAGGGCCGCCCGCACCTCGTCGTCTCCCGGACGATGTCGAAGGCCTTCGGCGCGGCCGGCCTGCGCCTCGGCTACCTCGCCGCGCACCCCGCGGTCGTGGACGCCGTCCAGCTCGTACGGCTGCCGTACCACCTGTCGGCGATCACCCAGGCGACCGCCCTGGCCGCCCTGGAACACACCGACACGCTGCTGGGGTACGTCGAGCAGCTGAAGTCGGAGCGCGACCGGCTGGTCGACTCGCTGCGCGCCATCGGCTACGACGTCACGGAGTCCGACGCGAACTTCGTGCAGTTCGGCCGGTTCGCCGACGCCCACGAGGTCTGGCAGAAGATCCTCGACCGGGGCGTCCTGGTCCGGGACAACGGCGTGCCGGGCTGGCTGCGGGTGTCCGCCGGAACACCTGAAGAGAACGACGCGTTCCTCGACGCGGTACGTGAAGTCAAGAAGGAGCTCGAGGCATGAACCGCGTAGGACGCGTGGAGCGGACGACCAAGGAGACCTCGGTCCTGGTCGAGATCGATCTCGACGGCACCGGGCAGACCGACATCGCGACGGGCGTCGGTTTCTACGACCACATGCTCGACCAGCTCGGCCGGCACGGCCTGTTCGACCTGACCGTGAAGACCGACGGCGACCTGCACATCGACTCCCACCACACCATCGAGGACACCGCCCTCGCGCTCGGTGCCGCCTTCAAGCAGGCGCTCGGCGACAAGGTGGGGATTTATCGATTCGGCAACTGCACGGTCCCGCTGGACGAGTCCCTCGCCCAGGTCACCGTCGACCTGTCCGGCCGCCCCTACCTCGTGCACACCGAGCCCGAGAACATGGCGCCGATGATCGGCGAGTACGACACCACGATGACCCGGCACATCCTGGAGTCCTTCGTGGCCCAGGCCCAGATCGCGCTGCACGTGCACGTACCGTACGGGCGCAACGCCCACCACATCGTGGAATGCCAGTTCAAGGCGCTCGCGCGAGCGCTGCGTTACGCCAGCGAGCGCGACCCGCGCGCCGCCGGCATCCTCCCGTCGACGAAGGGCGCCCTGTAAGCCATGAACGGTCTGTCCACCGTCCTGATCTTCGTCGGGCTCGTCCTCGTCGGCGGAATCATCTCCTTCGTCAAGCAGAAGATGCCCCGCAGCCTCATCGTGCTGCTGTCCTTCGGCGCGGCGATGTGCCTGGTCGCGGGCGTCATGCGGCTGGAGGTGTGGAATTGAGCACCGGTAGCAAGAAGGTCGTCGTCTTCGACTACGGCTTCGGCAACGTCCGCTCCGCCGAGCGTGCCCTCGCGCGCGTGGGAGCCGATGTCGAGATCACGCGCGACTTCGACAAGGCCATGAACGCCGACGGCCTGCTGGTGCCGGGCGTCGGCGCGTTCGCCGCCTGCATGCAGGGCCTGCGCGCGGCCCGCGGCGACTGGGTCGTGGACCGCCGGCTGTCCGGCGGGCGCCCCGTGATGGGCATCTGCGTCGGCATGCAGATCCTGTTCGCGCGCGGCATCGAGCACGGCGTGGAGGCCGAAGGCCTGGACGAGTGGCCCGGCACGGTCGCGCCGCTCCAGGCGGACGTCGTCCCCCACATGGGCTGGAACACCGTCGACGCCCCGCTCGACTCGCAGCTGTTCGCCGGCCTGGACCGGGACGCCCGGTTCTACTTCGTGCACTCCTACGCCGTCCACGACTGGACCCTGGAGACGAACAACCCGGTGATCGAGGCCCCCAAGGTCACCTGGTCGACGCACGGCAAGCCCTTCGTGGCCGCCGTGGAGAACGGCGCCCTGTGGGCCACCCAGTTCCACCCCGAGAAGTCCGGCGACGCCGGCGCCCAGCTCCTCACCAACTGGATCGGAACCCTGTAGACCATGGCCAAGCTCGAACTCCTCCCCGCCGTCGACGTCCGCGACGGCCAGGCCGTCCGCCTCGTGCACGGCGAGTCCGGGACCGAGACCTCCTACGGCTCCCCGCTGGAGGCCGCCCTCGCCTGGCAGCGGTCCGGCGCCGAGTGGCTGCACCTGGTCGACCTGGACGCCGCGTTCGGCACCGGTGACAACCGCGCCCTGATCGCCGAGGTCACCAGCGCGATGGACATCAAGGTGGAGCTGTCCGGCGGCATCCGCGACGACGACACGCTCGCCGCCGCCCTCGCCACCGGCTGCACCCGGGTCAACCTCGGCACCGCCGCCCTGGAGACCCCCGAGTGGGTCGCCAAGGTCATCGCCGAGCACGGCGACAAGATCGCCGTCGGCCTGGACGTGCGCGGCACGACCCTGCGCGGGCGCGGCTGGACCCGCGACGGCGGCGACCTCTACGAGACGCTGGAGCGCCTCAACAAGGAGGGCTGCGCCCGCTACGTCGTCACCGACATTGCCAAGGACGGCACCCTCCAGGGCCCGAACCTGGAGCTGCTGAAGAACGTCTGCGCCGCGACGGACCGCCCGGTCGTGGCCTCCGGCGGCGTGTCGTCCCTGGACGACCTCCGCGCCATCGCGGAGCTGGTACCCCTCGGTGTCGAGGGCTCCATTGTCGGCAAGGCCCTGTACGCGAAGGCGTTCACCCTGGAAGAGGCCCTGGAGGCTACGTCTTGAAATTGGACACAGTGTCATGACGTCCGATGCCGTGCGGCGCGTGCAGAGCGGGAGTCCCTGGGAAGAGTCCTTCGGTTTCGCGCGCGCCGTGGCGGCGGGCGACCGCGTGCTGGTGGGCGGTACGACGTCCTTCAGGGGCCGCGTGCTGTACGGGGAGGGCGATCCGTACGAGCAGGCCAGGGTGGCCTTCACCAGCGCGCTGGAGGCGATCGCCGAGTTCGGGCTCGGTCCCGAGTCGGTGCTCCGCACCAGGATGTACCTGTCCCATGTGCGGGACGTGGACGCCGTCGGCCGGGCCCACAAGGAGATCTTCGACTCCGTGCGCCCGGTCACGACCCTGCTGGTCGTGGAGGGCTTCGTCGACCCGCGCATCCTGGTGGAAGTAGAACTAGAAGCATTCAGAGGACATTAGGAGCCGGCTTCATGACCCTGGCGGTTCGAGTCATCCCCTGCCTGGACGTGGACAACGGCCGGGTGGTCAAGGGCGTCAACTTCCAGAACCTGCGCGACGCGGGCGACCCCGTCGAGATGGCCAAGGTGTACGACGCCGAGGGCGCCGACGAGCTGACGTTCCTGGACATCACCGCGTCCTCGGGCGACCGGGAGACGACGTACGACGTGGTGCGCCGCACCGCCGAGCAGGTGTTCATCCCGCTCACGGTCGGCGGCGGCGTCCGCACGGCCGAGGACGTGAACAAGCTGCTGCGGGCGGGCGCCGACAAGGTGGGCGTGAACACCGCCGCGATCGCCCGCCCCGACCTGATCCGCGAGATCGCGGAGCGTTTCGGCCGGCAGGTGCTGGTCCTGTCGGTGGACGCCCGCCGTACCCCTTCCCGCAACAGCTCGTCCGGGTCCTTCGAGGTCACCACGCACGGCGGCCGTCGCGGCACCGGCATCGACGCGGTGGAGTGGGCGCACCGGGCGGCGGAGCTGGGCGCCGGTGAGATCCTGCTCAACTCCATGGACGCGGACGGCACGAAGGACGGCTACGACCTGGAGATGATCGCGGCCGTCCGCAAGCACGTGACGATCCCCGTGATCGCCTCGGGCGGCGCCGGCAAGCTGGCGCACTTCCCGCCGGCGATCGACGCGGGCGCGGACGCGGTGCTGGCGGCGTCGGTCTTCCACTTCGGCGACCTGCGGATCGGCGAGGTGAAGCAGGTGCTGCGCGAGGCGGGACACCCCGTGCGCTGACGCCGCGCTGAGCTCTGGCCCCGGCGCCTTCGGGCGGCCGGGGCTTTTGCTCGCCCCGATGCGAAACATAAGTTGCGCAAAATCTGTTGTGCAATTTTTCTTTCGTATCTACGGTGGATGCATGACAGGCAAGGAGAGAGACCGCCGGATCACCGACCTGGGCACGCTCAAGGCGCTCGCTCATCCGCTGCGGATGAGGCTGTACCGGGGCCTGACCATCGCCCGGGTCGCGACCGCCTCACAGCTCGCCGACCAGGTCGACGAGGCCGTGTCGCTGGTCAGCTACCACCTGCGCAAGCTCGCCGAGCACGGACTGATCGAGGAGGCCGAGCCGCAGAGCGAGGACGGCCGGGAGCGCTGGTGGCAGCCGGCCTCCGACGGCGTGAGCATCCGCGACCAGGACTTCCGGGACGCTCCCGAGAAGGCCGCCGCGCACACCGCCGCCAGCCGGCTGTTCTTCGAGCAGCGGGCCGACATGTACCGGCGCTTCCTCGACGAGCGCGCCCACTGGGGCGAGGAGTGGAACGCCGCCGCCGAGTCCTCCGAGGCGGTGCTGCGGCTGACGTCGGCCGAACTGGCCGAGCTGAACAAGGAGTTGCTCGCCGTCGTCCGCAAGTACGACGAGCAGGGCCGGGCCGCCGAGACCGCCGGTGACACCGAGGGCCGCGAGAACGTCGCGGTGCACACGTACGCGTTCCCGTTCCGGATCTGAGAGGACCACCGTGGCCACGAGCACGACCGGCTCCGCGCCCACCGCCACCCCGGAGCGCGTCGCCCACCGCGACCCCAACGTCCTGCGCTGGCTCGGCGCGTACGCCTCGTCGGCCGTCGGCGACAACGTCTACTACCTCGCCCTGTCCTGGGCCGCCGTCCAGGCCGGGACGCCCGCACAGGCCGGTGTCGTCACCGCGCTGAGCGCCGTGCCGCGGGCCCTGCTCATGCTGGGCGGGGGAGTGATCGCCGACCGCTTCGGCCCGCGCAGGGTGCTGATCAGCAGCGACGCCGCGCGCTGTGCGGCGGTCCTCGCGGTCGCCGGGCTGCTGCTCGTGGGGCACCCGGGCCTGTGGCCGCTGGCCGCGCTGGCCCTGGTCTTCGGGGCGGTCGACGCCGTCCTCATGCCCGCGCTGGGGGCGCTGCCGTCCCGGATCGCGGGGCGCGGAGAGCTCGCCCGGGTGCACGGCATGCGGGGACTCGTGGTCCGGCTGGCCAACGTCGTCGGGGCCCCGCTCGGCGGACTCGGCGTGGCACTCGGGGGCTCGGCGGCGGCGTTCGGCCTGGCCGGGCTGCTGTTCGCGGCCTCCCTGCCGCTCCTGGTCGCCGTACGCGTGGCGGACGCGCCCGCGGACGCGGTCGCCGCGCGGGGCACCGCGTGGAGCGAACTCACCGACGGACTGCGCTACCTGCGCGGCGACCGCGTCCTGCGCACGCTGATCGTCGTCATCGCGCTCAGCGACCTCGGTTTCGTGGGCCCGCTCAACGTCGGCCTGACCCTCCTCGCCGACGAACGCGGCTGGGGAGCCGGGGGCGTCGGCTGGGTGCTCGCGGGGTTCGGTACGGGCGCCGGGGCCGCCTCGCTGCTGCTCACCGCCCGGGGCCGCGTCCCGCGCGCGGGGCTCGTCCTGTCCGTGTGCGGCGTCGCCAGTGCCGTCGCGATCGGTGCGCTGGCCTACGTGCCGAACGTCGTGGGGGCCGTAGCCGTCGCCCTCTGCATCGGCCTGGTCTCCGGGCTCAGCGGCGTGCTGTGCGGTGCGCTCCTCCAGGCCCGCGCCGACCGGGCCTACGTCGGCCGCGTCACCTCCGTGTCCAGCTTCTTCAGCCTGGGGGTCGCGCCGCTGACCTTCCCGCTGACCGGCGCCGCGATCGGCCTGTGGGGCACCGGCCCGGTGTTCGCCGTCAGCGCGGCGCTGTGCGGCCTGGCCGGTGCGTACGGCCTCTGCTCCGGGCCCCTGCGCCGCGCCGAGCTGCCCCGCTGACCTTCACGCCCTCGGCTGGGTCAGCTGCACCAGGTTGCCGACCGTGTCGTCGAAGACCGCCGCGAGCACCGGCCCCTGCTCCTGTGGCGGATGCGTGAAGCGGACGCCGAGGCCGCGCAGGCGGTCGTACTCCGCCTGGAGATCGTCCACGGAGAAGACGATGCAGGGGATGCCCGCCTCGTAGAGGGCCGTGCGGTACGGCTCCGCGATGGGGCCCTGGCTGGGCTCCAGCAGCAGCTGGAGGTCCGGCTGGGCCCCCTCGGGCGCCCCGACCGTGATGAACAGCGTGCCGTCGCCCAGGTCCATGTGGGTGCGGGTCTCGAAGCCGAGTACTTCCGTGTAGAAGGCGTGCGCCTTGGCCACGTCGTTCACGAACACGCTGGTCATCGCGACCTTGATCACGGCTCGGCCCCTCTCGGTCCTCAGAAGCCCAGTTGTCTGGACTCGTGCAGCTGGGTGATCGCGTCCGTGTCGCCCTCCAGGTCCACCTTGGCCGCGTTCTGCCGGCCGAAGGCGAACAGGAGCAGCTCCGACGGCTCGCCCGTCGCCGTCACCACGGGCGTGCCCCGGTGGGCGACGGCCGTCTGGCCGTCCGGGCGGCGCAGGACCAGGCCCGTCGGCACACCCCGGCCCAGCAGGCGGGCGGTGCGCTCCAGGCGCGACCACAGCGCCTCCTGGAAGACGGTGTCCAGCTCGCGCGTTGCCCAGTCCGGCTGCGCCCGGCGCACGTCCTCCGTGTGGACGTAGAACTCGACGATGTTGGCCGCCTCGTCGATCTGCTTGAGCGCGAACGGCGAGAACCGCGGCGGACCCGTACGGATCAGCTGGATCAGCTCCTCGTACGGCTTCGCGGTGTACTCGTCCATCACCTTCTCCAGGCGTGGCGCGAGGGGCTTGATCAGCGTGCCCCCGGCCGCGTCCGGGCGCCGCTCGCGCACCACCACGTGAGCGGCCAGGTCCCGGGCCCGCCAGCCCTCGCACAGGGTCGGCGCGTCGGGTCCGGCGGTTTCCAAGAGGTCGGCGAGCAGGAGCCGTTCACGCTTGGCGAAGGTCGACATGGGGCCAGCCTACGACCATGCATACGGTCCGCCCAGCGGACGCCGTCCCGCCGCTGTCGGTGCCGCGCGGCACAATGGCTCCCATGACCAGTAAGACCGGTAAGCCCCGGCCCAGCAGCCTCGACCCCGAGATCGCCGTGCGCCTCAAGCGCAGCGAGGACGGGCTCCTGCCCGCCATCGCCCAGCAGTACGACACCAACGAGGTGCTCATGCTCGGCTGGATGGACGACGAGGCGCTGCACCGCACCCTGACCACCGGACGCTGCACCTACTGGTCCCGCAGCCGCCAGGAGTACTGGGTCAAGGGCGACACCTCGGGTCACTTCCAGTGGGTGAAGTCGGTCGCGCTCGACTGCGACGCCGACACCCTGCTGGTCAAGGTCGACCAGGTGGGCGCCGCCTGCCACACCGGCGCGCGCACCTGCTTCGACGAGGACGTGCTCCTCAAGGACGCCGATTCCGGCGCGACCGGCTCACATCAGTAAGGTCAGCCGCCATGGACCTCGAGACCTTCCGCAAGCTCGCCACCGACCGGCGCGTCATCCCGGTCACGCGCAAGCTCCTCGCCGACGGCGACACCCCGGTGGCGCTGTACCGCAAGCTCGCCGCCGAACGCCCCGGCACCTTCCTGCTGGAGTCCGCGGAGAACGGCCGCTCCTGGTCCCGGTACTCGTTCGTGGGCGTGCGCTCGGCCGCCACGCTGACCACGCGGGACGGCCAGGCCCACTGGCTCGGCGCCCCGCCGGTCGGCGTCCCGGAGGGCGGCGACCCGCTCGCCGCCCTCCGCGCGACGATCCAGGCCCTGCACACCCCCCACCAGGAGGGCATGCCGCCCTTCACCGGCGGCATGGTGGGCTACCTCGGCTACGACATCGTCCGCCGCCTGGAGAAGATCGGTCCCGGCGAGCGCGACGACCTGAAGCTCCCCGAGCTGACCATGCTCCTCACCAGCGACCTCGCCGTCATGGACCACTGGGAGGGCTCGGTCCTGCTGATCGCCAACGCGATCAACCGCAACGACCTCGACACCGGCGTGGACGAGGCCTACGCCGACGCCGTGGCCCGGCTCGACGCCATGGAGGCCGACCTCACCCGCCCGGTCGCCCAGCCCCCGGCCGTCCTGCCGCCCTCCGAGCTGCCCGAGTACACCGCGCGGTGGGGCGGCCCCGACTTCCAGGCGGCCGTCGAGGACGTCAAGGAGCGCATCCGCGCGGGCGAGGCCTTCCAGGTCGTGCCCTCCCAGCGCTTCGAGACCCCGTGCACTGCGAGCGCGCTCGACGTCTACCGGGTGCTGCGGGCGACGAACCCGTCCCCGTACATGTACCTGTTCCGCTTCGACGGGTTCGACGTCGTCGGCTCCTCCCCGGAAGCCCTGGTGAAGGTCGAGGACGGGCGGGCGATGGTCCACCCCATCGCCGGCACCCGGCACCGCGGCGCCACCCCGCAGGAGGACCAGGCGCTCGCCGAGGAGCTGCTCGCCGACCCCAAGGAGCGCGCCGAGCACCTCATGCTGGTCGACCTCGGCCGCAACGACCTCGGGCGGGTCTGCGAGCCCGGCTCGGTGGAGGTCGTGGACTTCATGTCCATCGAGCGCTACTCGCACGTGATGCACATCGTCTCCACGGTCACCGGCAAGGTGGCCGAGGGCCGCACGGCCTTCGACGTGCTCACCGCGTGCTTCCCGGCGGGCACCCTCTCCGGCGCCCCCAAGCCGCGCGCGATGCAGATCATCGACGAGCTCGAGCCGTCCCGGCGCGGCCTGTACGGCGGCTGCGTCGGCTATCTGGACTTCGCGGGCGACTCCGACACGGCCATCGCCATCCGTACGGCCCTGCTGCGCGACGGCACGGCGTACGTCCAGGCCGGAGCCGGCATCGTCGCCGACTCCGACCCGGTCGCGGAGGACCAGGAGTGCCGCAACAAGGCGGCGGCGGTCCTCCGCGCGGTGCACACGGCCAACAGGCTTACGTCAGGCTGACGTTCAGCCGGTGAACGCGGCGGTGCCGTTCGGGACGCCGAGGCCGGTCGGGCCGTCGTACCCGGCGGTGCCGGTGCACAGGTAGGACCCGCCGCAGCTGCCGTTGGCGCCGCTGGTCACGTCGTACAGCGCCGAGGTGTGGGCGTACGGGAAGGACGCCGGGGAGGAACCGGCGGACGGGCTGCCGGCCAGCGCGTAGACCGCCGCGATCAGCGGGGACGAGGCGCTGGTGCCGCCGAAGACCATCCAGCCGCTGCCCTGACCGTAGGTGTCGTACACCGCGACGCCGGTGTTCGGGTCGGCGACCGCCGAGACGTCCGCGACGGTGCGGTTGGCGCAGCCGGTGTCCTTCTGCCAGGTCGGCTTGGCGTCGTACTTGGAGCAGCCGGAGCCGGCCCCGCTCCACACCGTGTCGGTCCAGCCGCGCGCGTTGGACGCGGTGCTCAGGGACGTACCGCCCACGGCCGTCACGTACTTGGACGCGGCCGGGTACTCGACGCCGTAGCCGCCGTCGCCGGAGGAGACGGTGATGGCGACGCCCGGGTGGTTGAAGTACGAGGAGTCGTACGTCGGGTCGCTGGTGGACTCCCCGCCGCCGTAGCTGTTGGAGACGAACTTGGCGCCCAGCCGGACCGCGGTGTTCACGGCCGTACCGAGGTTGGTCATGGTGGCCGAACTGGCCTCCACCAGCAGGATCTTGCAGTTCGGGCAGGCCGCGCTGACCATGTCGAGGTCGAGGGAGATCTCCTCCGCCCAGCCGGAGTTGCCGCGCGGGTACTTGGTACCGCCGTTCTGGTCGACCTTCTGGAAGCAGCCGCCCGCGCTGGTGCAGGCCGGCAGGCCGTACTGGGAGCGGTAGACGGCGAGGTCGGCCTCGGCGCTCGGGTCGTCGTAGGCATCGACGATCGCCACGGTCTGGCCCGAACCGCCGGTCGCTGAGGGCAGGTTGTACGCGGCCTGGAGTGAGGCGGGGCCGTAGCCGGCGGGCGCGGCGGCGGCTGTCAGGTCGCTCTCGGCGTGTGCCGACATCGGGGTGCCCGCGGTGACCTTGAGGGCGTTGCACGCCATCTCGCCCTTGGCCGTAGGGGCGACGCAGGAGCGGGCGACGGTGACCTTGTGTGGGGAGGTGGCCTGAGCCGCCTGGCCGACCGGCGCGGCGAGCGCGAGGGCGGCTGTGGCGAGGGTGGCCACGGTGGTGAGGGATGCGGTTCTGCGCAACGTACGTCCTCCACGTATGGGGTGTACCGGGAGAGATGTGGGGGGTGCGCGGTGCGACCGCCGGTGCGGGGTGCGCGCCGGGGCCGCGCAGAACCTACGGATGTCGGGGGCACGTCAACAAGAAGGTCCTTGAAGTGGAAACCTTCCTTTGCCTTTCCTGAGGAATCCATGAGCCCGACCGGAGGACGCCATGAGTCAAACGTGGTGCGACCATGGCTTGACCGGAACCCGGGTGACGGTTCGCCCGGGGTTCAAGCGATAGTGGGGTACGTGACTGCCGTACCTCACTCCCGTTCCGAAGCCGCCGCACCCGCCCGGTCCGGCCGCCGGAGCCTCGCCCTCGCCCTCCTGTGCGGTGCGCTCGGCGCGGCCGTGACGCTGCTCGCGACCCGGCAGCGCTGGTCGGCGGGCAGCGCGACGGTGGCCGGGGGCGCGTTCCCGCTGACCGCCAAGGGCAGCGACGTCACAGGCGTCCCCGCGGCCCTCGCCATAGTGGGCCTCGCCGCGCTCGTCGCCGTCTTCGCCGTCCGCAAGGCCGGCCGCCTCGCCGTCGCCCTGCTGCTCGCGCTCTCCGGCGCCGGCACCGTCGCCGCCGCCCTCGTCGGCGCCTCCGACAGCTCCGCGCTGGACGACAAGGCCGCCCGGACGACCGGCGACAGCTCCGCCGCGGTCCACGCCCTCAGCCACACCGGCTGGCCGTACGTCGCGGCCGTCGGCGGCGCCCTGATCCTCCTCGCCGGCCTGCTCGCCCTGCGCTACGGCAGCCTGTGGCCCGCCATGTCCGGCCGCTACGAGCGCGGCGGCGACCGCCCGCGCCGCACGGCCCGCCCGGCCGACCCCGAGCGGCCGGAGGAGATGTGGAAGGCCCTGGACCGCGGGGAGGACCCGACCGGGGCCTGAGCGCAGGCCCGTGCCGCGGGTGTGGCGAATCAGACGCCACCCCCGCGTCCGGGGCGCTCACGCGTACGGGACAATGAGTGATGAGCGTCCGGCTTCGGACAGGCGGACGGGCTCGGAAACGCGCTACGACTCACACAAGCAACGAGGAGCAAGTCATGGCGGGCAGCAACCACGGTCACACCCCGGCCGCCTGGACCGGTGTCACCATCGTCTTCATCGGTTTCTGCGTCTCGGGCGCCTTCACGGTGATGGCCCAGCCGCTGGGCTTCTGGGCCGGGCTGGCGATCGTGGCCATCGGCGGCGTCGTGGGCGCCGCCATGAGCGCCATGGGCATGGGTATGCCGAAGGAGGAGACGCACGCCGTCGTGCGCACCCCCGTCGCGACCCCCGAGCCGGTTGCCGCCGAGAGCTGAGCGACAGAGCTTCCCGCGAGGGGCGGCCCCACACCTTTCCGGGTGCGGGGCCGCCCCTCGCGCGCGTGCGGGGCCTGTGACGGGCAGAATGCGAGGCGTGAACGCCGAGAGTCGCACCACCGCGCTCAGCCCCCCTCCGCCGGCCCCCGTGTGGGCGCGGCTCGCCGTCCCGGCCGGGCTGCTCGCGGCCGTCGCCGGGGCCTTCGCGTACGTCGGCACCGTCGACCCCAACGAGCCCGGCCACTACCCGGTGTGCCCCCTCTACCGGCTCACCGGCCTGTACTGCCCCGGCTGCGGCGGACTGCGCAGCGCGCACGCCTTCGTCCACGGCGACTTCCTCACCGCGCTGCACGACAACGCGCTGGCCGTGGCCGGCTATCCGCTCTTCGCCGTGCTGTGGACCGTCTGGGTGGTCCGTGCGGTGCGTGGCCGGCCGTCGCGGTGGGAACTCGGGCCGGTGCAGCTGTGGGCCGCCGGGGCCTTGTTCCTGGCCTTCACCGCTGTCCGGAACCTGCCGTTCGGTGGCTGGCTGCATCCTTGATCAACCGGCGAACGTCCAGGTAGTGGGACCGCCGTCGGCCGGATGAGAGGCCATCGCCGTCCTGCGGATACCATCGCAGTGACCACGGGTTTTCAAAACCTGAAGGAACCACCGTCTGGAAGGGGGCCGCTCGCGTGAGTGTGCTCGACGAGATCATCGACGGAGTCCGTGCCGACCTTGCCGAGCGGCAGGCGCGTGTCAGCCTCGACGAGCTCAAGGAGCGCGCGGCGAAGGCGCCCGCCGCCAAGGACGGCGTGGCCGCGCTCAAGGGCGACGGCGTCAAGGTGATCTGCGAGGTCAAGCGCTCCAGCCCCTCCAAGGGCGCGCTGGCCGCGATCGCCGACCCGGCCGGGCTCGCCGCGGACTACGAGGCGGGCGGCGCGGCCGTCATCTCCGTCCTCACCGAACAGCGCCGCTTCGGCGGCTCGCTGGCCGACCTGGAGGCGGTCCGCGCCCGCGTGGACATCCCCGTCCTGCGCAAGGACTTCATCGTCACGTCGTACCAGCTGTGGGAGGCCCGGGCGTACGGCGCCGACCTCGCGCTGCTGATCGTGGCCGCGCTGGACCAGCCGGCCCTGGAGTCGCTGATCGAGCGTGCCGTGTCCATCGGCCTCACCCCCCTCGTCGAGGTGCACGACGAGGAGGAGGTCGAGCGGGCCGTGGCCGCGGGCGCCAAGGTCATCGGCATCAACGCGCGCAACCTGAAGACACTGGAGGTCGACCGCGGGACGTTCGAGCGCGTCGCCCCCGAGATCCCCGAGGGCATCGTCAAGGTCGCCGAGTCCGGCGTCCGGGGTCCGCACGACCTGATCGCGTACGCCAACGCGGGCGCCGACGCGGTCCTGGTCGGCGAGTCCCTCGTCACCGGACGCGACCCGAAGGCCGCGGTCGCCGACCTGGTCGCCGCGGGGGAGCACCCCGCACTGCGGCACGGCCGGAGCTGAACTCCCGCTAGGCTGTGCCCCGATGACTCTCACCGTGACGACCCTGGACCGCTACGCCGGCCTGGCGCGCGGCTGCCGCCCGAGAGGCTGCCGCGCCCCGGCGAGGCGCGTCCACGGTCGTCGCGTTCGTTACGTCATCGGTGACGAACCTGGGCAGGTCAACGGACGTCGATGGCAGCGCCCCCTGAAGGGGCGCGGGAAACTGCGCGACCAGCCACAGACGGCCTGAGGTCGCTCGACAAGCTCCGCCCCCACGGCGATTCGTGTTTTCTTCGGCACCGACCGTGAGGTATCCGCATGCCCAGCAACTTCTTCTTCCCTGATCCACAGGGTCAAGTCCCCACTGCCGAGGGCTACTTCGGCGCGTTCGGCGGCAAGTTCATCCCGGAGGCCCTCGTAGCCGCCGTGGACGAGGTGGCCGTCGAGTACGACAAGGCCAAGCACGACCCCGAGTTCGCCCGGGAGCTGGACGACCTGCTCGTCAACTACACCGGCCGCCCGTCGGCGCTCACCGAGGTCCCCCGTTTCGCCGCGGAAGCGGGCGGCGCCCGGGTGTTCCTCAAGCGCGAGGACCTCAACCACACCGGCTCCCACAAGATCAACAACGTCCTCGGCCAGGCCCTGCTCACCAAGAGGATGGGCAAGACCCGGGTCATCGCCGAGACCGGCGCCGGTCAGCACGGCGTCGCCACCGCCACCGCCTGCGCGCTCTTCGGCCTCGACTGCACCATCTACATGGGCGAGATCGACACCCGGCGCCAGGCCCTCAACGTGGCCCGCATGCGCATGCTCGGCGCCGAGGTCGTCGCCGTGAAGTCCGGCAGCCGGACCCTCAAGGACGCCATCAACGAGGCGTTCCGCGACTGGGTCGCGAACGTCGACCACACCCACTACCTGTTCGGGACCGTCGCCGGCCCGCACCCCTTCCCCGCCATGGTCCGCGACTTCCACCGGGTCATCGGCGTCGAGGCCCGGCGCCAGCTCCTGGAGCGCGCCGGCCGCCTCCCGGACGCCGCCGTCGCCTGCGTCGGCGGCGGATCCAACGCCATCGGCCTCTTCCACGCCTTCATCCCCGACGAGGGCGTCCGCCTGATCGGCTGCGAGCCGGCCGGCCACGGCGTGGAGACCGGCGAGCACGCGGCCACCCTCACCGCCGGCGAGCCCGGCATCCTGCACGGCTCCCGCTCGTACGTCCTCCAGGACGAGGAGGGCCAGATCACCGAGCCGTACTCCATCTCGGCCGGTCTGGACTACCCGGGCATCGGCCCCGAGCACTCCTACCTCAAGGACAGCGGCCGGGCCGAGTACCGCGCCGTCACCGACGACGCGGCCATGCAGGCCCTGCGCCTGCTGTCCCGCACCGAGGGCATCATCCCGGCCATCGAGAGCGCCCACGCCCTGGCCGGCGCCCTGGAGGTCGGCAAGGAGCTGGGCAAGGACGGGCTGATCGTGGTCAACCTGTCCGGCCGCGGCGACAAGGACATGGACACCGCCGCCCGCTACTTCGGCCTCTACGACACCGACGCCGAGGTGGCCGCCAACGAAGCCGACACGGCCGAGATCGAGGGGGACGCCAAGTGAGCGGGAACATCCAGCTGCTGACCGACACGCTCGCCGCCGCGAAGGCGGAGGGCCGGTCCGCGCTCATCGCCTACCTCCCGGCCGGCTTCCCGACCGTGGACGGCGGCATCGAGGCGATCAAGGCCGTCTTCGACGGCGGAGCCGACGTCGTCGAGGTCGGCCTGCCGCACAGCGACCCCGTCCTGGACGGCCCGGTCATCCAGACCGCCGACGACATCGCCCTCCGCGGCGGCGTCAAGATCGCCGATGTGATGCGTACGGTCCGCGAGGCGCACCAGGCCACCGGCAAGCCGGTGCTCGTCATGACGTACTGGAACCCCATCGACCGCTACGGCGTCGAGCGCTTCACCGCCGAACTGGCCGAGGCCGGCGGCGCGGGCTGCATCCTGCCCGACCTGCCGGTGCAGGAGTCGGCCCTGTGGCGGGAGCATGCCGAGAAGCACGGCCTCGCGACCGCCTTCGTCGTCGCCCCCAGCAGCAAGGACGAGCGGCTCGCCCAGATCACCGCGGCGGGCAGCGGCTTCGTCTACGCCGCCTCGCTGATGGGCGTCACCGGCACCCGCGCATCCGTCGGCGCGCAGGCCCAGGACCTGGTGGAGCGCACCCGGGCCACCGGCACCGCGCTGCCGGTGTGCGTCGGTCTCGGCGTCTCCAACGCGGCCCAGGCCGCCGAGGTCGCCGGCTTCGCGGACGGCGTCATCGTCGGCTCGGCGTTCGTGAAGCGGATGCTGGACGCCCCGGACCACGCCTCCGGCCTGGAGGACGTCCGCACGCTCGCCGGTGAGCTGGCGAAGGGCGTGCGCGGACAGGCGTAATCGCCGCCAACCATCCGTAGTCGCCTGTAGTCGTTCACAACGGAATATTCGGTCACTCGAACGGGTGGACCTCGGGCTGGGGAGGCGCGCTGCGCCTCCCCGGTTCGTTCTGGGGGTGTGAGCGAGAAGAACCGTGACGGAAAGCGCACCGCCCGGGAGCGGATGGCGGTCGAGCGCGAGAAGCAGAAGGCCGCGGAGAAGCGTCGGCGTGCACTGATCGTGGGTGCCGGCGTGGTCTGCGTCCTGGGCCTCGCGGCGGTGATCGGCGTGGTCGCCGCGAACGCCGGCAAGGAGAAGAGCAAGAGCGCGGGCCCGACCGTGGCACCCTCGGGCGCGCAGGGCAAGGACAGCCTCGCGATCCCGGTCGGCAAGGACGGCGCCAAGTCGACGCTCACGGTCTGGGAGGACTTCCGCTGCCCGGCCTGCCAGGCCTTCGAGACGGCGTACCGCCCGACACTCCACGAACTGGCCGACGCCGGCAAGCTCAGAGTCGAGTACCACCTGGTCCGGCTCATCGACGGCAACCTCGGCGGCAGCGGCTCCCTGCGCGCGGCCAACGCCGCGGCCTGCGCCCAGGACGCCGGAAAGTTCCGCGACTACCACGACGTGCTGTACCAGAACCAGCCCAAGGAGACCGACGACGCCTTCGCCGACAACGCGAAGCTGATCGAGCTTGCGGGCAAGGTCGACGGCCTGGACACCCCTGCCTTCCAGAAGTGCGTCAAGGACGGCACCCACGACAGCTGGGTGAGCAAGTCGAACGCGGCCTTCCGGGCCGGCGGCTTCACCGGCACGCCCGCGGTTCTGCTGGGCGGCAAGAACATCTTCCAGGACCAGACGATGACCCCGGCCAAGCTCAAGCAGATGGTGGAGGCGGCCAACCGCGGGTAAGCGTTTCTCGCGTCCCCGTTATCGACCCGTAGCCGGGCAGCTTGCCGTCCCCCTGGCCCGGCACGGTAGCGTCGACCTTGCCATGGAACTTGCCTACATTCCCAGCCCGTCGCGCGGGGTGATCCACCTCGGTCCCATTCCGCTGCGCGGTTATGCGTTCTGCATCATCATCGGCGTCTTCGTCGCCGTCTGGCTCGGCAACAAGCGCTGGATCGCCCGCGGCGGCCAGTCCGGCACAGTGGCGGACATCGCGGTCTGGGCCGTGCCGTTCGGCCTGGTCGGCGGCCGGCTCTACCACGTGATCACGGACTACGAGCTGTACTTCAGTGACGGCCGTGACTGGGTGGACGCCTTCAAGGTGTGGCAGGGCGGCCTGGGCATCTGGGGCGCCATCGCGCTCGGTGCGCTCGGCGCCTGGATCGGCGCGCGGCGCCGCGGCATCCCGATGCCCGCGTACGCCGACGCCGTCGCGCCCGGCATCGCCTTCGCGCAGGCCATCGGCCGCTGGGGCAACTGGTTCAACCAGGAGCTGTACGGGCGCGAGACGCATGTTCCCTGGGCGCTGCACATCACCTCCTCCGAGGGCGGCCGGGTGCCCGGCTACTACCACCCGACGTTCCTCTACGAGTCCCTGTGGTGCGTCGGCGTCGGCCTCCTCGTGATCTGGGCCGACCGCCGCTTCAAGCTGGGCCACGGCCGGGCGTTCGCGCTGTACGTCGCCTCGTACTGCGTGGGCCGCGGCTGGATCGAGTACATGCGCGTGGACGACGCCCACCACATCCTGGGCCTGCGCCTCAACGACTGGACCGCGCTGGTCGTGTTCCTGCTGGCGGTGACGTACATCGTGGTGTCCTCGAAGCTGCGTCCGGGCCGGGAGACCGTGGTCGAGCCGGGCGTCGCCGGCGGTGCCGCCGGGGCTGCCTCCGGCGGTGAGACGGAGACCGTCTCCGACGGTGAGGCCGGTGCCGAGGAGACCGGTGCCGAGGCGAAGGACGAGAAGGACGAAGCGGAGGCCGAGCCCGAGGTGGCCGAGCCACAGGACGAGGCCGAGTCGGCGACCAAGAAGAGCTGACGCTGCCTGGTACGACACTGAGGGCGCCCGGAGCCGCACATCGAAGCGGACGGGCGCCCTCGGCATCGGCGGGCGCGGTCACCCGTGACTGCTGTACTGCGCCTCGATCTCCGGCCGGTACGGCATGGACGCCGACGCGCCCTCCCGCTGCACGGACAGGGACGCAGCCGCCGCCGCCCAGGACAGGGCCTCCCGTACCGGCTTCTCCTCGGCGAGGGCCACGGCGAGGGTGCCGACGAAGGTGTCGCCCGCGCCCGTTGAGTCCACGGCCTTCACCTGGGGCGCCGGCACCACCAGGGGTTCGGTGCCTCGC
Organism: Streptomyces sp. NPDC002676; assembly: GCF_053592455.1. Lineage (NCBI taxonomy): Bacteria > Bacillati > Actinomycetota > Actinomycetes > Kitasatosporales > Streptomycetaceae > Streptomyces > Streptomyces sp. NPDC002676. Next base: position 1,214,750 of record NZ_JBSFVT010000001.1, read on the forward strand.
GCCAGGTACAGGCTGCCCGTCGCCCCGAGAGTGATCACCACCTCCGGGACCAGTTCCAGCAGGGCGGCAGCGGCCTCGCGCGGATCGGTGCGGCCGGTGAGGGTGATCGCCTCGTACTCGTTCGGCACCAGCAGGTCGGTCGCGGCGAGCAGCTCGGGCGGCAGCTGCCGGGCGGGGGACGGGGTGAGGACCGTACGGACGCCGTGCCGGCGCGCCGCCCGCGCGCCCGCGACGACCGCGGCCATGGGGATCTCCAGTTGCAGCAGCAGGGCGTCGGCGGAGGCGAGGACGCCCTCGTCGCCGGGGGAGAGGTGGTCGACGGTGCCGTTCGCGCCGGGGATGACGACGATCGAGTTTCCGCCCTCGTCGTCCACCACGATGTGCGCGGTGCCGGAGGGGCCCTCGACCGTACGCAGGAAGTCGGTGTCCACACCGGAGTGCTCCAGGGTGTCGCGCAGCCGCACGCCGAAGGAGTCGTTGCCGACCGCACCGATCATCGACACGGTGGCGCCGGCGCGGGCCGCGGCGATCGCCTGGTTGGCGCCCTTGCCGCCGGGGATCGTGCGGAACTCCCGTCCGGTCACGGTCTCGCCGCGCTGCGGCGCCTTGGTGACGTAGGTGACGAGGTCCATGTTGGTGCTGCCGAGCACGGCGATATGGGTCATGGGCGGGTCGCCTCCAGGTGGGTGAGGTGGGCGAGGGCGTCGAAGCCGGTGCCGTCGAAGTCGGCGACGGTGGTGGCGAGCCGGTTCTTGAGCGGGGCCCGCCAGTGGTGGGGCAGTGCGGCCGGTCCGCCCGCGAGCAGGCCGGCGACGCTCCCGGCGGTCGCGCCGTTGGAGTCGGTGTTCCAGCCGCCCGAGACCGCACGGCAGACGGAGCCGGTGAAGTCGCCGTCCGCGTGGGTGAGGGCGGCGGCGATCAGGGCGGTGTTGGGCAGGGCGTGCAGCCAGTGGTGGGTGGCGGCGTAGCGGTCGTGGAGTGCGTCCACGGCCTCGTCGAAGTCCCCGTGCTGTCCGGCCAGCCGGATGCCGAGGTCGATCGCCTGGGCCAGCCGGGAGCGAGGCGGGACCACCGTGCGGCCGGTGCGCAGGCAGGCGTGGACGTCGCAGGTGCCCGTGGCCGCGGCGGCGAGGGTGGCGGCCGTGAACATCGCGGCGTAGACCCCGTTCGCGGTGTGGGTGAGGACGGCGTCGCGGTGTGCCTGCTCGGCCGCGGCGGCCGGGTCGCCCGGGTTGGTCCAGCCGTGGACGTCGGCGCGGATCAGGGCGCCGGTCCACTCGCGGAACGGGTTGCGGTGGCGGGCGGTGTGCGGGGGCTCGATGCCACAGAGCAGGTTGCGGTGGGCGAGGCGCTCGGCGGTGGAGGTGCGGCCGGGCGGGAGCTCGTCGAGCCAGAGGCGGGCGACGTCCGCGGTGGTGAAGGTCCTTCCGTGCCGCTGGAGCAGCAGGAGGCCCAGGAGCGTGTGGTCGAGGTCCTCGTCCTCGGGCATGCCGTCGATGTTCTCGGCCAGGGAGGTGGCGGCCGAGCGGCGGTTCCAGGGGTACTGGGCGAGCAGGTCCCCGGGGACGCCCTGCGCGGTGAACCACGTGCTCAGCGGCCGGTCTCCGGCCGCCCGGGCGAGGGCGCGGATGCCGTCCAGGGGGAGCGCCTGAACAGGTCTGCCGAGGAGGCAGCCGGCGGCCCGGCCGAGCCACGCTGCCTCCAGGGCGAGGGGGGAGAAGGAGGAGACGGCCGCGGCGGACCGGGCGGCGGGGGCCGTGGCGGACCCGGCGGCGGGCCAGTCGGGGCAGGCGGCCTTGATGGCCGTCAGATCCGTCGGCTCGTCGTCCGCCAGCCTGCTGGGCAGGTCGGCCAGCTCGTCCAGCAGGTCGTCCGCCAGCAGGCGAAGGTACCGGGAGGCCCGGTGCGCCGACGCTCCAGCCGTCGGCGGGGCGTCGGGGCCGCCCGCCGCCCGCCAGCGCGCCTCGATCGCCGACGGTTCGCGGCCGTCCAGCCGGGCCTGGCGGAGTTCATGGCCCAGCAGGTCCTCCGGCTGGACCCAGCTCAGGCGGAGCATGGCAGGCTCCCCGGCCGCTCGGACGCGGGCGAGGACCCGCTGCTGTCGTCTCCTTCGAGCGTCGTGCATGTGGGCGTCATGCACCGAATCATCCCCCCGGCCGGGCCGGTTGGGGACGTTTTGGGGCTGTGTCCCCCGAGAGGGGGCACGAAGGGGCATGGAGAGGTAAAGCCGCAGGTTAGCCCAGCCTTTCCTTGCTGGCGGCGGAGAAATTATGAGCGTACTTTTGGCGTTGTTGAAAAGTAGAACTCGTCCAAAGTTAGCTTTGGCTAAGCTTTCCTGGGGGACCCCTCATGGCCATCCTCGACACCGAGGCCGCGCTGCACGTGGCGCACCGTGACAACCACACGCACCGCGATGTGAACGGCGGCTGGCTGCGCCCCGCCGTCTTCGGTGCGATGGACGGCCTGGTCTCCAACCTCGCCCTGATGACCGGTGTGGCCGGCGGTTCGGTGAGTCAGCAGACGATCATTCTGACCGGTCTCGCGGGGCTCGCCGCGGGCGCCTTCTCGATGGCCGCCGGTGAGTACACCTCCGTCGCCTCGCAGCGCGAACTCGTCGAGGCCGAACTCGACGTCGAACGGCGCGAGCTGCGCAAGCACCCGCAGGACGAGGAGCGGGAGCTGGCGGCGCTCTACGTGGCCCGCGGGGTCGAGCCGGAGCTGGCGCGGGAGGTCGCGCGCCAGCTGTCGAAGGACCCCGAGCAGGCCCTGGAGATCCACGCCCGCGAGGAGCTGGGCATCGACCCCGGCGATCTGCCCTCGCCACTGGTCGCCGCCGTCTCCTCCTTCGGTTCCTTCGCGCTCGGCGCTCTGCTGCCCCTGCTGCCGTATCTGCTCGGGGCGAGCGCACTCTGGATGGCCGTGCTGCTCGCGCTCGCCGGGCTGTTCGGCTGTGGTGCCGTCGTGGCCAGGGTGACCGCGCGGAGCTGGTGGTACAGCGGGCTGCGGCAGCTCGCGCTCGGCGGTGCGGCGGCCGGTGTGACATTTCTCCTGGGCAGCCTGTTCGGAACGGCCGTAGGATAGATCGACCGGTACTTATGCGATGGGCCGCATAAGTACCCGTTACTCGCTGGTTTCGACTGCTTTGCCACCGGGCATGAGCCGTAAGCGCTGTGGGCAATGACGCCCGCCGCACCCCTCGGGGTGGGCGATGAAGCTCACCCCGGCCCTTCGGGCCGACGGACACCGATCCGACCGATCTCGTTCTGGACGGCCTCCACATACTTCCGCCGCCTGTGCGCGGCACTCCGCCGTGACCCCGCGGCGCCCTGCCGCGACCCCGCGGTGTCCGCATGTTGGAACGGGGTATCCACTTCCCGAGAATGACTCCATCATGTAACCTGCACGAAATTTCGCACTCCACGCAGAGGGCCAACGTCGTCCCTCGGCACAGCATTTGCCACATGACGACGACGGGAGAGCCGATGCGTACGCCGCGCCAGCCGTCCCAGCATTCCGCGAATGGCCAGAACTGGTCGTTCATGGATGCTCGCCCTGCTGCGCAGGGTATGTACGACCCCCGCAACGAGAAGGACGCCTGTGGCGTCGGTTTCGTGGCCACCCTCACCGGCGAGGCGAGCCATGCGCTGGTCGAGCAGGCGCTGACTGTTCTGCGCAACCTGGAGCACCGTGGCGCCACCGGCTCCGAGCCGGACTCCGGCGACGGTGCGGGCATCCTCTCCCAGGTACCCGACACCTTCTTCCGCGAGGTGGCCGGATTCGACCTTCCCGCGGCGGGCTCCTACGCGGTAGGCATCGCCTTCCTGCCCGAGCAGGGCACCGAGGACGCCGTCTCGCGGATCGAGACGATCGCGGCCGAGGAAGGACTCACCGTCCTCGGCTGGCGCGAGGTCCCGGTCGCCCCCGAACTGCTCGGCGCCACCGCCCGCTCCACCATGCCGGCCTTCCGGCAGATCTTCGTCGCCGACGGCGCCAGCGAGGGCATCGCGCTGGACCGCAGGGCGTTCGTGCTGCGCAAGCGCGCCGAGCGCGAGGCCGGTGTCTACTTCCCGTCCCTCTCGGCCCGCACGATCGTCTACAAGGGCATGCTGACCACCGGCCAGCTGGAGCCCTTCTTCCCGGACCTGTCCGACCGCCGCTTCGCCTCGGCGATCGCCCTCGTCCACTCGCGCTTCTCCACGAACACCTTCCCGTCGTGGCCGCTCGCGCACCCGTACCGCTTCGTCGCGCACAACGGTGAGATCAACACCGTCAAGGGCAACCGCAACTGGATGCGCGCCCGCGAGTCGCAGCTGGTCTCGGACCTGTTCGGCCCCCAGGAGAAGCTGGAGCGGATCTTCCCGGTCTGCACGCCGGACGCCTCCGACTCCGCCTCCTTCGACGAGGTCCTCGAACTCCTGCACCTGGGCGGCCGTTCGCTGCCGCACTCCGTGCTGATGATGATCCCGGAGGCGTGGGAGAACCACGACTCCATGGACCCGACCCGGCGCGCCTTCTACCAGTTCCACTCCACGATGATGGAGCCCTGGGACGGCCCCGCCTGCGTCACCTTCACCGACGGCACCCAGGTCGGCGCCGTGCTCGACCGCAACGGCCTGCGCCCCGGCCGCTACTGGGTCACCGACGAGGGCCTCGTCGTCCTCGGCTCCGAGGTCGGCGTCCTCGACATCGACCCGGCCAAGGTCGTCCGCAAGGGCCGCCTGCAGCCCGGCAAGATGTTCCTCGTCGACACCGCCGAGCACCGCATCATCGAGGACGACGAGATCAAGGCGGCCCTCGCCGCCGAGCAGCCGTACGCCGAGTGGCTGGAGACCGGCGAGATCGAGCTGGGCGACCTGCCCGAGCGCGAGCACATCGTCCACACCCACGCCTCGGTCACCCGCCGCCAGCAGACCTTCGGCTACACCGAGGAGGAGCTGCGCGTCATCCTCGCGCCGATGGCCAAGGCCGGTGCCGAGCCGATCGGTTCGATGGGCACGGACTCCCCGATCGCGGCCCTGTCCGAGCGCCCGCGTCTGCTCTTCGACTACTTCACCCAGCTGTTCGCGCAGGTCACCAACCCGCCGCTGGACGCGATCCGCGAGGAGCTGGTCACCTCCCTGCGCAGCTCGCTGGGCCCGCAGGGCAACCTGCTCGACCCGACCGCCGCCTCCTGCCGGTCCGTCGTGCTGCCGTTCCCGGTCATCGACAACGACGAGCTGGCCAAGCTCATCCACATCAATGCCGACGGCGACATGCCCGGCTTCAAGGCCGCGACCCTGTCCGGCCTGTACCGGGTCTCCGGCGGCGGTGAGGCGCTGGCCGCGCGCATCGAGGAGATGTGCGCCGAGGCCGACGCGGCCATCGAGAACGGCGCCCGCCTGATCGTCCTCTCGGACCGCCACTCGGACGCCGAGCACGCGCCGATCCCCTCGCTGCTGCTCACCGCGGCCGTCCACCACCACCTCATCCGCACCAAGCAGCGCACCCACGTGGGCCTGCTGGTCGAGGCCGGCGACGTCCGCGAGGTCCACCACGTCGCCCTGCTGATCGGCTTCGGCGCCGCGGCCGTGAACCCGTACCTGGCGATGGAGTCCGTCGAGGACCTGGTCCGCGCGGGCACCTTCCTGTCGGACATCGAGCCCGAGAAGGCCATCCGCAACCTGATCTACGCCCTCGGCAAGGGCGTCCTGAAGGTCATGTCCAAGATGGGCATCTCGACGGTCGCCTCCTACCGCGGCGCCCAGGTCTTCGAGGCCGTCGGCCTGGAGGACGCCTTCGTCGAGAAGTACTTCAACGGCACCGCCAGCAAGATCGGCGGCGTGGGCATCGACGTCATCGCCAAGGAGGTCGCCGCCCGCCACGCCAAGGCCTACCCGGCCTCCGGCATCGCTCCCGCGCACCGCGCGCTGGAGATCGGCGGCGAGTACCAGTGGCGCCGCGAGGGCGAGCCGCACCTGTTCGACCCGGACACGGTCTTCCGCCTCCAGCACTCCACGCGCACCGGCCGCTACGACATCTTCAAGAAGTACACCGAGCGTGTGAACGAGCAGTCCGAGCGCCTGATGACGCTGCGCGGCCTGTTCGGCTTCAAGTCCGACCGCCCCTCGATCTCCGTCGACGAGGTCGAGCCGGCGAGCGAGATCGTCAAGCGCTTCTCCACCGGCGCCATGTCGTACGGCTCCATCTCCAAGGAGGCGCACGAGACCCTCGCCATCGCCATGAACCAGCTGGGCGCCAAGTCCAACACCGGTGAGGGCGGCGAGGACCCGGAGCGCCTGTACGACCCGGCGCGGCGCAGCGCCATCAAGCAGGTCGCCTCCGGACGCTTCGGCGTCACCTCCGAGTACCTGGTCAACGCGGACGACATCCAGATCAAGATGGCCCAGGGCGCCAAGCCCGGCGAGGGCGGCCAGCTGCCCGGCCACAAGGTCTACCCGTGGGTCGCGAAGACGCGTCACTCGACGCCGGGCGTGGGCCTGATCTCCCCGCCGCCGCACCACGACATCTACTCCATCGAGGACCTGGCCCAGCTGATCCACGACCTCAAGAACGCGAACCCGCAGGCGCGGATTCACGTCAAGCTGGTCTCCGAGGTCGGCGTCGGCACGGTCGCGGCGGGTGTGTCCAAGGCGCACGCGGACGTCGTGCTGATCTCCGGTCACGACGGCGGTACGGGTGCCTCCCCGCTGACGTCGCTCAAGCACGCCGGCGGTCCCTGGGAGCTGGGCCTCGCCGAGACCCAGCAGACCCTGCTGCTCAACGGCCTGCGCGACCGCATCGTCGTCCAGACCGACGGTCAGCTGAAGACCGGCCGGGACGTGGTCATCGCCGCGCTGCTCGGCGCCGAGGAGTTCGGTTTCGCGACCGCGCCGCTCGTCGTCTCCGGCTGCGTGATGATGCGCGTCTGCCACCTGGACACCTGCCCGGTCGGCATCGCCACCCAGAACCCGACCCTGCGCGACCGCTTCGCCGGCAAGGCCGAGTACGTCGTGAACTTCTTCCGGTTCATCGCCGAGGAGGTCCGCGAGATCCTCGCCGAGCTGGGCTTCCGCTCCATCGAGGAGGCCGTCGGCCACGCCGAGACGCTCGACGTCACCCGTGCCGTCGACCACTGGAAGGCGCAGGGCCTGGACCTGGAGCCGCTCTTCCACGTGCCGTCGCTGCCCGAGGGCGCGGTCCGCCACCAGGTCGTCGCCCAGGACCACGGCCTGGAGAAGGCGCTGGACAACGAGCTGATCAAGCTGGCCGCCGACGCGCTGGCCGCCCCGGACGCCACCGCCGCACAGCCGGTGCGCGCCCAGGTCGCCATCCGCAACATCAACCGCACGGTCGGCACCATGCTCGGCCACGAGGTGACGAAGAAGTTCGGCGGCGCGGGCCTGCCCGCCGACACCGTCGACATCACCTTCACCGGCTCGGCCGGCCAGTCCTTCGGCGCGTTCCTGCCGCGCGGCGTCACGCTGCGCCTGGAGGGCGACGCCAACGACTACGTCGGCAAGGGCCTGTCCGGCGGCCGGATCATCGTCCGTCCGGACCGCGCGGCCGACCACCTCGCCGAGTACTCGACCATCGCGGGCAACACCATCGGCTACGGCGCCACCGGCGGCGAGCTGTTCCTGCGTGGTCGTACCGGTGAACGGTTCTGCGTCCGCAACTCCGGCGCGCTGGTGGTCTCCGAGGGCGTGGGCGACCACGGCTGCGAGTACATGACCGGCGGTCACGCGGTCGTCCTCGGCCCGACCGGCCGCAACTTCGCGGCGGGTATGTCCGGCGGCATCGCCTACGTCATCGACCTCGACCGCGACAACGTCAACGCCGGCAACGCCGGTTCGGTCGAGGCGCTGGACGAGGCGGACAAGCAGTGGCTGCACGACGTGGTGCGCCGCCACGCCGAGGAGACCGGCTCCACGGTCGCCGAGAAGCTGCTCGCCGACTGGGACGCGGCTGCGGCCCGGTTCAGCAAGATCATCCCCAGCACGTACAAGGCAGTGCTCGCCGCCAAGGACGCCGCCGAGCGAGCGGGTCTCTCCGAGACCGAGATCACCGAGAAGATGATGGAGGCGGCGATCAATGGCTGACCCGAAGGGCTTCCTGAACCACGGCCGCGAGGTCGCCGAGTCCCGTCCCGTCGGTGAGCGCGTCAAGGACTGGAACGAGGTCTACGTCCCCGGCTCCCTGCTGCCGATCATCAGCAAGCAGGCCAGCCGGTGCATGGACTGCGGCATCCCGTTCTGCCACAACGGCTGTCCGCTGGGGAACCTGATCCCCGAGTGGAACGACTACGCCTACCGCGAGGACTGGGCCGCCGCCCAGGAGCGCCTGCACGCGACCAACAACTTCCCGGAGTTCACCGGTCGCCTCTGCCCGGCCCCCTGCGAGTCGGCGTGCGTGCTCGGCATCAACCAGCAGCCGGTCACCATCAAGAACGTCGAGGTCTCGATCATCGACAAGGCGTGGGAGACCGGGGACGTCGCCCCGCAGATCCCCCAGCGCCTGTCCGGCAAGACGGTCGCGGTCATCGGCTCGGGCCCGGCCGGCCTGGCCGCCGCCCAGCAGCTCACGCGGGCGGGCCACACGGTCGCTGTGTACGAGCGCGCGGACCGCATCGGCGGCCTGCTCCGCTACGGCATCCCCGAGTTCAAGATGGAGAAGCGGCACATCAACCGCCGTATCGAGCAGATGCGCGCGGAGGGCACCCGCTTCCGGACCGGTGTCGAGGTCGGCCGCGACATCAACGCCCGCGACCTGAAGAAGCGGTACGACGCGATCGTGATCGCCGCCGGCGCCACGACCGCGCGCGACCTGCCGGTGCCGGGCCGCGAGCTCAAGGGCATCTACCAGGCGATGGAGTACCTGCCCCTGGCCAACAAGGTCCAGGAGGGCGACTACGTCACCGCGCCGATCTCGGCCGAGGGCAAGCACGTCGTCGTGATCGGCGGCGGTGACACCGGCGCCGACTGCGTGGGCACCGCCCACCGCCAGGGCGCGGCCTCCGTCACCCAGCTGGAGATCATGCCCCGCCCGAACGAGGACCGGCACCCGACGAACCAGCCCTGGCCGACCTTCCCGATCCTCTACAAGGTCACCTCGGCCCACGAGGAGGGCGGCGAGCGGATCTACTCCGCCTCCACCACCCACTTCGAGGGCGACGAGGACGGCAACGTGCAGTGGCTGCACCTGGCCGAGGTCGAGTTCGTCGAGGGCAAGCTGACCCAGAAGCCGGGCACCGAGCGCAAGATCCCGGCCCAGCTGGTGACGCTGGCCATGGGCTTCACCGGCACCGACCGGGAGAACGGCCTGGTGGACCAGTTCGCGCTGGACCTCGACGAGCGCGGTAACATCGCCCGCGACGCCGACTTCCAGACGAACGTGCCGGGAGTGTTCGTCGCCGGTGACGCCGGCCGCGGCCAGTCCCTGATCGTGTGGGCGATCGCGGAGGGCCGCTCGGCCGCCCGCGGCGCCGACCGCTTCCTGACCGGAGCCAGCGACCTGCCGGCCCCGATCCGCCCGACGGACCGCTCCCTGGCGGTCTGACGGCCCCTCAAAGACGTCCCGCACAACGGCGTGCGGAACACAGACGACGCCTGCCCGCCATGTCCCCGACCGGACGGCTGGGACGGGCGTCGTCGCCTTTCCCGGGATCCTTTCGGACCCTCTTGCGGGTGTACGCGGCGCATAGGGTGGGCTCCTGGCACGCGAGGCGAGGGGGAAGCAGGGGCATGGCCGCGATCAGTCTGCGCAAGGTGGAGGAGACCGCGCCCGCGCTCGTCGGCGCGTACCGGTCCGCGGGGGTCTCGCTGCACAAGCACGGCCTGGACGGCCTGCGGGCCGCCGTCTACCTGGTGGTCGACTACTCGGGTTCGATGAAGCCGTACTACAAGGACGGCAGCGTGCAGGCGCTCGCCGACCGGGTGCTCGGGCTGTCCGCGCACCTGGACGACGACGGGCGGGTGCCGGTGGTGTTCTTCTCCACGGACATCGACACCGTCACCGACATCGCGCTCGCCGGCCACACGGGCCGTATCGAGCGGATCGCGGCCGGGCTCGGACACATGGGCAAGACCAGCTACCACCTGGCGATGGACGCCGTCATCGACCACTACCTGGACAGCGGCGCCCGCGAACCGGCCCTGGTCGTCTTCCAGACCGACGGCGGCCCGATCAACAAGCTCGCCGCGGAACGCTATCTCTGCAAGGCGGCGAAGCTCCCGCTGTTCTGGCAGTTCGTCGGCTTCGGCGACCCGGACAGCCGCCAGTTCGACTTCCTGCGGAAGCTGGACGAACTGGCGGTGCCGGGCAAGCGGGTCGTGGACAACGCCGGCTTCTTCCACGCGGGCCAGGACCCGCGCGGGGTCTCCGACACCGAGCTGTACGACCGACTCGTCGGCGAGTTCCCCCGCTGGCTGACGGCGGCACGGGCCGCGGGCATCGTACGGCCGGCCTGAGCCGTCGCCCGGCCATGCTCTGACGGTCAGCGGGTCAGACGGGCGGCGGCCTTGCGCTGCCGGTCGCTCATGACGGAGAGGAAGCGGATCACCGTCCTCAGCTCGTCGGTGCTGAACTCCTCGCAGGCCTCGACGATGTCCCGTGCCCAGTCCTCGAAGAACGGCGCCAGCTCGCCGAGTTTCTCCTCGTTCAGCTCGACCAGTACCCGGCGCTTGTCCGTCGGGTGCTTCACCCTGTGCACGAACCCCTTGGCCTCCAGCCGGTCGAGCAGACCCGTGACGGAGGCCGGCGCCAGCCCGGTCAGCTCCGCGAGGTCCTTCGCCGTGAGCGGCCCCTCCCGCTGCAGGTAGTCGAGGGTCTTCTCCTCCGTGGCGTTCAGCCCCTGCTTGGCGGCGACGGCCGAATGGAACATCACCGTCACCCCGCTGTGGGCCCGCCCCACGTCCATGAGCTGCTGCAACGTCTCGGCGCGCGCCGCTTCGTCGGTCCGGTCCCGCTCTTGCTCGCTCATGGGAGCAGGCTAGCAAAAATTTCGTTCGGTCGAACTAACTACTTGCGCGGGGGTCCGTGCCGGTGCAAGTCTTTCGTTAGGTCGAACGAAATAAATCCGAGCAGGGGAGACCCCATGCCCACGACTGTCACCACGTCCCCGCCCACCGCGGCGGAGTCGCACCCGCGGCGCTGGGCCGCCGCCGTCGTCATGATGATCGCGGCCCTGATGGACCTGCTGGACACCACGATCGTCAACGTGGCGATCCCGTCCATCGGCCACGATCTGCACGCCTCGACCGGCGACCTCCAGTGGCTGGTCTCCGCCTACCTGCTCGGCTTCGCCGCCGCGCTGATCGTCTCCGGCCACCTCGGCGACCGCTTCGGCCGCCGCCCGCTCTTCCTCGCCGGTACGGCAGGCTTCGGACTGGCCGGCCTGGCCTGCGGGATCGCCCAGTCACCGGGACAGCTGATCGCCGCGCGGGCGGTGCAGGGCGTGCTGGCCGCGGTGCTGATGCCACAGGTGATCGGCTCCTTCCGCACGATGTTCCAGGGCAAGGAGCGCGGCGCCGCCTTCGGCATGTACGGCGCTGTCGCCGGGTTCGCCTCGGCGGTCGGGCTGCTGCTGGGCGGGGTGCTCACCGACGCCGACCTGTTCGGCTGGGGCTGGCGGGCGGTGTTCCTGGTGAACGTGCCGGTGGCCGTGGGGACCTTCGTGGCCGGGCTGCTGCTGGTGCCGGCCACGCGTGAGCGCTCGGCGGGCCGGCCGGACGTGCCGGCGAGCCTGGTGCTGGCCGGCGGACTGGTCGCGATCGTGCTGCCGCTGGTGCAGGGACGCGAGAACGGCTGGCCGCTGTGGGGCTGGGTGTGCCTGGCCGCGGGTGTCGTGGCGGTCGTCGGGCTCGGCGTGTACGAGGCGCGGCGGGACCGGCCCGGGCTCGTCCCGCTGCTGCCGGCGCGGGCCTTCGGGCTCCCGGCGTTCTCCGTGGGCGTCCTCGTCCAGCTCCTTTTCTCCGTCGGCATGCAGGGCTTCTTCCTGGTCTTCGCGGTCTGGCTGCAGGGCGGCGAGGGATACACGCCGATGCAGGCCGGGGTGCTCACGGTCGCCTTCTCGGCCGGCGGCTTCCTGACCGCGCCCGCTGCGGACGGGCTCGCCGTGAAGTACGGGCGGCTCGTGCTCGGCGCCGGAGCGCTGCTGATGGCGGGCGGCTACGGCTGGGTGTGGGCGGCCGTCGACGGCGCACCGGCCGTGCACACCGGGGCGTGGCCGCTGGTGCCGGGGCTGGTGCTCGCCGGGGCCGGACTCGGGTTCCTGGTGGTGCCGCTGGTGAACGTGGTGCTGTCGGCGGTGCCGGGGGAGCTGGCCGGCGGGGCGTCCGGGATCTTCTCCACGGCTCAGCAGTTCGGGGGAGCGCTGGGGGCGGCGGCGATCGGCACGGTGTTCTTCGGGCGGGTGCAGTCGGGGTTCACGGGGGCGCTGAGCCATGCGATGCCGTGGGTGGTGGGGGTGTTCGTGGCCTGCGGGGTGCTGTGCGCTGCGCTGCCCCGGCGGGCGGTGACCGAGCACCTCGGCTGACACCGCGGGGCAGGCGGGGATGTGACGACAGGGCCTAGGTGTCGCACTCCAGCACCGTCCTGCACAACCCGCACCGCGCGCGGACGCGCCCCCGTACCGGGACCCTGATCCGCTGGTGGCAGGTGGGGCAGGGAAAGGAGACGCGGAGGTGGCCCGCCGGGTCTGGGGTGAAGGCGTAGGGGGCCGTCGGCGGGCCGCCGGAGGCATGGCGGCGGTCGTGGGCGTAGCGGCGGCGGCCCGCCCAGCCGGCCGCGGTCAGCGGCGGCTGCTGCTCGTCCCGGCGGGCCCGCGCCATCCCCTGCTCGTAGGCCGTGTAGGCCTGTGGGCTGGTGAACCACACGGAAGGGTCCTCGTGGAACAGCAGCGACCGCTTGGCCAGTACGTACCCGAACTCCTCCGGCGTGAGATAGCCGAGCTTCTGGGAGGCCTCACCGTGCTCGCGGTAGGCGTCCAGCAGCAGCCAGCCCGCGCCCAGATAGGTCGCCGCCGTGTCCGTGAGGATCTCGTTCTCCGCCGTGGTGGGGAAGGCGAGGTCCAGGCGGTGCAGGTAGACGTGCGCCACCTCGTGGGCGAGGGCCGCGCCGATGTCCGCGCGGTGGGTGCGGAAGCGGTCGTTCAGCTCCACGAAGTACTCGGGCCCCGCCGCCAGTTCGACATTGGCCGCATGGGTCATCTCCCGGAAGCCGACGATCAGCCGGGCGTCCGGCAGCCGGAAGTGCCGGACGATCTCCCGGGCCACGCGCTGCGCCCCCAGATGCAGGTCGTCGGTGTCGCAGAAGGCCACGTCGGCGGGGGCCACGCTGGTCGAGAAGGCCTGCACGGTGTCGTACGACAGGCGCTTGTACAGCGCGGTGACGGCGGCCCGCACCGTTTCCAGATGCGGGTAGCCGTGCTCGACCGGTCCGCCGTTCGCCACGTCCGTACCCCCAAAGACGCCGGGAACTCCTCTCCACAGTATGCGCGGCGGGCCGTCGCTCACACCGGCAGCAGGCGAGGCGCCTGGAGGTCCGGCCCGGCCTCCTCCAGCTCCAGCACCCACACCTCGTTCCCGCCGCCCTCCCGCAGCACCGGCCCGGGGACGTACAGCGAGCGCTGCGGGCCCGCCGACCAGTAGCGGCCGAGGTTGAAGCCGTTGATCCAGACGAACCCGCGCGTCCAGCCCGGCAGTTCGAGCCGGGCGTCCCCGGCCCCGCGCACCGTGACCGTGCCCCGGTACAGGCCCGCGGAAGAGGCTCCGGGAAGCGCCCCGAAGGGCACCGGCTCCACACCGCCCTCGAAGGCGTCCAGGTCCAGCCCGCGCGCGCGTACCCCGTGCAGGTACTGCCGCTCGTGCAGGATCCCGCCGGTGATCCCCTTCGCCTCGCCGAGCCGCGGCCCGTAGTTCACCCTCCCCAGGGACTCCACCCACAGCTCCACGCGCGCGGGGCCCGCCACGGGCTCCTTCAGCCGCGGCTCCTCCTCGGTCAGCACCCCGGCCCGCTCGCCGTCGACGTACACCACCGCGCGGTCCCGCAGCCCGCTCGCCGTCAGCGGGCAGGGCCGCCGCGGCCCCGGCACGTGCACCTCGTAGCGCACCAGGCCCCGGGTGACGCCCAGCTCCTCGAAGGACGGCGGCAGCGGCGTGACCTTCTCCTCGCCGCCGAGCGCCTCCAGGACATCCTCCAGGCAGGCCCACTCGGTGAGTCTCACGTCCGTCGGAGAATCCAACCGAGCAGGCGGGGGCGGCAGTTCGGGCAGCGGGCCGGGGCTGTGGGCGGCCAGCACCTCGCGCAGGCGCCAGAACTTCTGCGTGGGCCGCCCGAACTCGTCTACGGGGGCGTCGTAGTCGTACGACGTCACGTCCGGCCGCAGCGGTCCCTGGTGCAGTTCGCCGGCCCGGTTGGCGCCCGCCCAGCCCGCGAAACTCGTGCCGCCGTGCGCCATGTAGAGGTTCACCGACGCCCCGCACTCCAGGATCTCCCGCAGGGCCTCAGCCGCCCTTGCGGGGTCCCGTACGACGTGCTCGCCGCCCCAGTGGTCGAACCAGCCGCACCAGAACTCCATGCACATCAGCGGGCCCTCGGCGCGGTGGCGGCGCAGCGTCTCGAAGGCCACGCGCGCGTGGGAGCCGAAATTCACCGTGGCGAGCACCCCGGGCAGCGAACCGCCGGTGAGCATGTGGTCCTCGGGCCCGTCCGAGGTGAACAGCGGGACCGTGACGCCCTCGGCGCGCAGGATCCGGGCCAGCTCCTCCAGATAGCCCGCGTCGGAGCCGTAGCTGCCGTACTCGTTCTCGACCTGCACCATGAGCACCGGGCCGCCGTGGTCGATCTGCCGGGGCACGAGCTCGGGCAGCAGTTCGCGGAACCAGTTGCGCACGTGGAACAGGAACCGCTCGTCGCGGGTACGCGCGCGCCTGCCCACCTCGCCCGTCACCCAGGCCGGCAGCCCGCCGTTCTCCCACTCGGCGCAGATGTACGGCCCCGGCCGCACGATCGCCCACAACCCGGCCTCCCGGACCGCGTCCAGGAAACGGCCGACCTGCCGCACGTCCCGCGTGGTCCCCGGGCGCGGCTGGTGCAGGTTCCAGGGGACGTACGTCTCCACGCAGTTGAGGCCCAGCGCCCGCAGCATCGCCAGCCGGTGCCGCCACTGCGCCTCGTGCACCCGGAAGTGGTGCAGTGCCCCGGACAGCAGCCGCACCGGCCGCCCGTCCAGCAGGAAGTCGGACTCCCCGACCGTGAACTCGCTCATGCCCGCCAGCCTCACCCCTGGCCGCGACCGGCGCCATGGACGAAGATCGGCGCTGCTTGGACAAACGTCCTGGGCAGACGACCTGGGCAGACGTCTGGGCTTGGGTGGGCGGTCGGCGACGCCGGGAGGAGCAGCGATGTACCAGACCTGGATGCGGTTCTTCAGTCCCGGCCCCGCCCACCACCGCCTCGGCCTGGTCTGCCTCGGCGTCGGCCTCCAGCACGGCGCGCTGCCCACGGTCGGCCCGCGCACCCTGGACCACCACGTCGCCGTCGTGATCAGTGCGGGCGGCGGCTGGTACCGGGGCGCCGACGGCCGCCGTACGACCGTCACGGCGCCCGCGCTGCTCTGGCTCACCCCCGGCGTGCGCCACCACTACGGCCCCGACCCGGACACCGGCTGGGACGAGGGCTTCGTCGACTTCGCCGGGCCCGCCACCGCCACCTACACCGAACTCGGCTACATCGAGCCCGAGCGGCCCGTCGTCCCGCTCTCGGACGCCGCCGGACCCCGCGCGGTCGTCGCCCGCATCGCCCGCGCCGCCCGCCGCGGCAACCCGCTGCTGGAGGTGGAGACCGGCGCCGCCGTGCACGAACTCCTCGTCGCCCTGCGCCGCGCCCGCGCCGACCTCGCCCCCGACGGGGACCAGGTGCTCGAAGCGCTCGCCCGGGACGCCTGCAAGCCGATGAGCGTCGCCGACCACGCGCGCGTGCACGGCATGACCCCCGCCGAGCTGCGCGGCGCCGTCCGCCGCGCCGCCGGGTGCAGCCCCAAGGACTACCTGCTCGGCATCCGCCTGGGCCGCGCCAAGGAACTCCTCGCCGCAACAGAGCTGCCCGTCGCCGCCGTGGCCCGCCGCGTGGGCTACGACGACCCCGCCTACTTCTCCCGCCTGTTCACCCGCCGGGTCGGCCTCGCCCCCGTCCGCTTCCGGGCCCAGCAGGGTCGTAGCGTGCCAGGCGGCTGGAGTGACCGGATTCCGGATCCGGACGATCCGCCGACGATCTCACCCCTCGAATCCCACTGGGGCCCGCTGCGCCGACCCCCTAGGGTGGACACCCATGAACATCAGCAAGACCGGTAGCGGTGACGTCGACCCCGAGGTCCGCCAGGAGCTGGAGCGGCTGCGTCAGAGCATCGACAACATCGACGCGGCCGTCGTCCACATGCTCGCCGAGCGGTTCAAGGCCACCCAGCAGGTCGGCCGCCTCAAGGCGCGGCACCAGCTGCCGCCCGCCGACCCCGCGCGCGAGTCCCGGCAGATCGAGCGGCTGCGCAGCCTCGCCGAGAACGCCAAGCTCGACCCGGCCTTCGCCGAGAAGTTCCTGAACTTCATCATCGCCGAGGTGATCCGGCACCACGAGCGCATCGCCGAGGACGCCGCGACCGGGGAGCCCGCGCCGACCGACTGACGCACGTGGGCGCGGGGCGGACAAATGCCGTGTACCGATCCGCCCCTGTGCGCTGTCGGCGCCATCAGGCAGCATGGCGTACATGTCCGTACTGACGCGCGATGAAGCGCAGCTCCGAGCACAGTTCCTCGACGTCCACCGCTACACGGTCGAACTGGACCTCACCACCGGGGACGAGACCTTCGACTCCCGCACCGTGATCCGGTTCACCGCCCGGTCCGCCGGGGACACGTTCGTCGAACTGAAGCCCGCCGAGCTGCGCAGCGTCACGCTCGACGGAGAGCCCCTCGACCCGGAGTCCCTGGCCGACGGCCGGCTGCCGCTGAAGAACCTCGCCGCGGGCGAGCACGAGCTGCGGGTCGACGCGGCCATGACCTACTCGCGGACCGGCGAGGGCCTGCACCGCTTCACCGACCCCGCCGACGGCGAGACGTACCTCTACACGCAGATGTTCCTGGACGACGTCCAGCGCGTCTTCGCCGCCTTCGACCAGCCCGACCTGAAGGCCGTCTTCTACCTGTCCGTCAAGGCGCCCGAGGGCTGGACCGTGCTCGCCAACACCGTCACCGAGCACCTCGGCGAGGGCCGCTGGCGGGCCGCCCCGACCGCGCTGATCTCCACCTACCTCGTAGCCGTCGCCGCCGGCCCCTGGCACTCGGTGCGCACCGAGCACCGCGGACTGCCCTTCGGCATCCACTGCCGCCGCTCCCTCGCGCCCCACCTCGACGCCGACGCCGACGAGATCTTCGAGGTCACGCGCGCCTGCTTCGACCGTTTCCACGAGACGTTCGAGGAGCCGTACCCCTTCGACTCCTACGACCAGGCGTTCGTCCCCGAGTTCAACGCCGGCGCCATGGAGAACCCCGGCCTGGTCACCTTCCGCGACGAGTTCGTCTTCCGCTCCGCCGTCACCGACACCGAGCGGCAGGAACGCGCGATGGTCATCGCCCACGAGATGGCCCACATGTGGTTCGGCGACCTCGTCACCCTCAAGTGGTGGGACGACATCTGGCTGAACGAGTCCTTCGCCGAGTACATGGGCTACCAGACCACCGTCGAGGCCACCCGCTTCACCGACGCCTGGACCGAGTTCGGCGTCTCCCGCAAGGGCTGGGGCTACGACGCCGACCAGCGCCCCTCGACCCACCCGGTCGCCCCCGAGGCCGTCGACGACACTGCCTCCGCCCTGCTCAACTTCGACGGCATCTCCTATGCCAAGGGTGCCTCCGCACTGCGCCAGCTCGTCGCCTGGCTCGGTGAGAAGGACTTCCTCGCGGGCATCAACATCCACTTCAAGCGGCACCGGTTCGGCAACGCAGCCCTCGCCGACTTCCTCGACTCCCTCGCCGCCGCCACCGCACGCGACGTGCACGGCTGGGCCGACGCCTGGCTGCGCACCAGCGGCGTCGACACGCTCACCCCCGCGGTCACCTCCGCCGAGGGCACCTGCGCGCTCACCGTCGACCGCGCGGGCAGCCGCCCGCACCGCGTCACCGTCGGCCTGTACGACCGCGACCTCGCCGACGAGGGCCACCTCACCCTGCGCGAACGCGTCGAGGTCGACGTCCCGCAGAGCGCCCCGCAGCCCATCGGCAAGCGCCCCGCGCTGCTCCTGGTCAACGACGGCGACCTCACCTACACCAAGGTCCGCTTCGACGCCGAGTCCTTCGACGCGGTCCGCACCGGCCTGTCCGGGCTGCCCGGGGCGCTCAACCGAGCGGTCGTGTGGAACGCCCTGCGGGACGCCGTCCGCGACGGCGAACTGGCGCCCGCCGCCTACCTGGAGACGGCCCGCACCCATCTGCCGCTGGAGACCGACCTGGCCCTCGTCCAGGGCGTCCTCGCCTTCGCCTGCGGCCAGATCGCCGACCGCTACCTCGCCCCGGAGGACCGCCCGGCCGCTCTCGGCACCCTCTCCGCCCTCTGCCGCGACCTGCTGCGCCGCACCGAGGACGGCGACAACCCCGGCCTGCGCCTGATCGCCGTACGGCACTTCATCGACGTCGCCGCCCACCCCGACACCATCGCCGCCTGGCTGGCCGACGGCACCGTCCCGGGCGGGCCGGAGCTCGACCCCGAGCTGCGCTGGCGCATCCTCGCCCGGCTCGCGGTGCTCGGCGCCACCGACGAAGCCGCCATCGCCGCCGAGCTGGAGCGCGACCCGTCCGCCACCGGCCAGGAGGGCGCCGCCCGCTGCCGCGCCGCCCTGCCCGATCCGGAGGCCAAGGCGGCGGCCTGGGAGGCCATGTTCAGCCGCGACGACCTGTCCAACTACCTCTTCACGGCGACCGCACAGGGCTTCTGGCAGCCCGAACAGGCCGAGCTGGTACGGCAGTACGTGCCGCGCTACTACCAGGACGTGGTCGCGCTCGCCGCCCGCCGCGGCCCGGCCATCGCCCAGGCCGCGGGCCGCACGGCCTTCCCGCGCCACGCGGTGGACGCCGAACACCTCGCCCTCGGCGAGGCCTGCCTGCGCGATGCCGAACCGGTCACCGCACTGCGCCGCAAGCTCGTCGACGAACTGGACGACCTGGCCCGGGCGCTGCGGGTGCGGGAAGCATAGGGACCGGTGAGGCAGGACAGGTGACTCAGGAGGGGCGGCCGGGCCGGACTGCGCTCGGCCGCCCCCCTCGTCCGTCACCGCCTCACAGGCGCAACTCCGCTCGCCGCACGCCCCCTTCACGCGGTCCCGTCCGCCGGTTTCCCGTCCCGGACGCACCCGGGGCCGGGGCGTCCAGGGTGAAGCCGAGCCGCTCCAGGAAGCACTCGCCCGGGCGCCGGCCCGGCGGGACCGTCGCCGTCACCGACGACATGCCCTCGGCACGGGCCGGCAGCGCCTCGGCCACGGCCCGGCCGAGGCCCCGGCCCCGCGCCCAGGGCGCCGGCAGGAACAGGCCCACCGCCACCGCCCCCGGCTCCGGATGGTTGCGTACGGCGTCCACCAGGCCCGTGACCACGCCGTCCCGCTCCACCACCAGGAGCACCTTGTCCTCGGGGTGCGCTCCTTCCGGCAGCGAGTAGAACAGGCTCTGCACGTCGCCCGGACCCGACGGCAGCCCAGTCGCCGCCACGAACCAGTCCGCGCTCTCCTCGAACAGCCGCAGCAGCGCTGCCTCGTCCGCCGGGCCCAACTCCCGCACCAGTACCCGCTCCCCGGCCACGTCGATCATCCAGGTGTCAACCATCCGACCGACGCTAGGCCCTGTCGGCAAATTCCCGCCTGCCCCGCGACGCCCGGCACGCACGCTCGCACGCTCCCCCACGCTCGAACACGCTCGCGCGAGGGCACCCCCATCGCCGCCGCGGGGCCCGCCCTCCGGGCGGACGACGGGAATGTGACGACAGGACGTAGCCCCGCGGGCCGGCGGCCCCAACGTGTTTTCCCTGTACGGCAGTACCCACTTTCGGGTTCCGCTCGTTGGACTTTCCGGAGGCCCAGCCCTTTCCCGGTACAAGCTGGTTAGTGCCCGCGCCCCGGAGGAGAGCCCATGAGCATGCCGTCCCTCGCCTCAGGACCCGACGGCCCCGGCGCCCTGCGGCCGTACGTGGACACCGTGCTCGACGCGCTCGCGGCCGGCGCCAGGGCGCGCGGCGGGCCGCTGCCCGCCGGCGGACCCGAGGCCGTCGCGGCCAGGGTCGTCGCCGCGCTCGGCGAGGTCCTGCCGGACGACGGCGACCCGGACGCCCTGCGCGCCCTCGTGCACGTCCTCGCCGAGGGCGCCGCCGATCCCGCCGACCCGCTGTGCGCGGCCCATCTGCACTGCCCGCCGCTCGCCGTCGCCACCGCCGCCGATCTCGCCGTGAGCGCCCTCAACCCGTCCCTGGACTCCTGGGACCAGGCCCCGGCCGCCTCCGCGCTGGAGGCCGAGGTCACCCGCGCCCTCGCCCGCGAACTCGGCTTCGCCGACGCCCTGGTCACCACCGGCGGCACCGAGGCCAACCAGCTCGCCCTGCTGCTCGCCCGCGAGGCCCACGGCGGCAGCGTCCAGCTGGTCTGCGGGGCCAATGCCCACCACTCGCTGCCCCGCGCCGCCTGGCTGCTCGGGCTGCCCGACCCCGTCGTCGTACCCGCCCCCGGCGGCACCCTCGACCCGGCCGCCCTGGACCAGGCCCTCACCACGCTGCCCGGCCCGCTGCTCGTCACCGCCACCGCCGGCACCACCGACGCCGGCCTCATCGACCCCCTGTCCGAGATCGCCGGCCTCTGCACCGCGCACGGCGCCCGCCTGCACATCGACGCGGCCTACGGCGGAGGGCTCGCCTTCAGCGACCGGCACCGCGACAAGCTCGCCGGACTCGAAGCCGCCCACACCGTCACCCTCGACCTGCACAAGCTCGGCTGGCAGCCGGTCGCCGCCGGCCTCCTCGCCGTCGCCCACCCCGGCGAACTCGCCGTGCTCCACCAGCGCGCCGACTACCTGAACGCCGACGACGACACCGAAGCCGGCCTGCCCGACCTGCTCGGCCGCTCCCCGCGCACCACCCGCCGACCCGACATCCTCAAGGTCGCGGTCACCCTCAAGACCCTGGGCCGCACCGGACTGGCCGCCCTGGTCGACCAGGTCTGCGCCCGCGCCCGGGAGTTCGCGGCCCTCGTGCAGGGCCACCCCGGCTTCGAGCTGTACGACCGGCCCGTCATCAGCACGGTGCTGTTCCGGCCCGCGGGCGCCGCCGACGACGCCGTGGCCGCCGTACGCCGCAGGCTGCTCGACGAGGGCCGGGCCGTCCTCGGCCGGGCCCGCCTCGACGGCCGCCTCTGGCTCAAGGCCACCCTCCTCAACCCCCACACCCGGCCGGACGAACTGGCCCACCTCCTTAACGCAGTGACGCAAGCCGCAGCAGAAACCGCAGCAGAAACCGCAGCAGAAGCCGTGGCAGAACTCGTAGAAGAAGGCATCCTCGGATGACGCTCCCCGCACGCGAAGAGCCCGACTCCCCGCGCGACCTGGTCGGCATCGGCATCGGGCCGTGCAACCTCTCCCTCGCCGCCCTCGCCCACCCGCTCGCCGAACTCGACGCCGTCTTCTACGAACAGCGCCCCGGCTTCGACTGGCACCCCGGACTGCTCATCAAGGGCACCACCCTCCAAGTGCCCTTCCTCGCCGACCTGGTGACCCTCGCCGACCCCACCAGCCCGTGGAGCTTCCTCAACTACCTCAGGACCCGCGAGCGGCTCTTCCCCTTCTACTTCGCCGAGCGCTTCCGCATCCAGCGCGCCGAGTACGACGCCTACTGCCGCTGGGTCGCGCAGAGCCTGCCCGGGCTGCGCTTCGGCCACCAGGTCGACGCCGTGCGCTGGAACGCCGAACGGGACGTGTTCGAGGTCGACTTCACCCAGCTCGACGCCGACGGCGAGGCCGAGGCCCTCGGCCGTACCTACACCCGGAACATCGTCCTCGGCGCCG
The DNA here is from genome assembly GCF_053592455.1 of Streptomyces sp. NPDC002676. NCBI lineage: Bacteria > Bacillati > Actinomycetota > Actinomycetes > Kitasatosporales > Streptomycetaceae > Streptomyces > Streptomyces sp. NPDC002676. Next base: position 1,236,811 of record NZ_JBSFVT010000001.1, read on the forward strand.
GCACCGCCCCCCATGTGCCCGACCCGCTCAAGCCGCTGGTGGACGCCCCCGGCGTGCCCGTCGTCCACGCCGCCGACTACCTCGGCCACCGGGACACGATCCTCGCCGCCGGGCACGTCACCGTCGTCGGCTCCGGGCAGTCCGGCGCCGAGGTCTTCCTCGACCTGCTGCGCCACCGCCCCGCCGGCCGCGAACAGCTCCACTGGATCGGCCGCACCGAGGCGTTCGCGCCGATGGAGTACTCCAAGCTCGGCCTGGAACACTTCACCCCCGACTACACCCGCTACTTCCACGCCCTCGCCGAACCCGTCCGCGACCGGCTCGTCGCCGCTCAGTGGCAGCTGCACAAGGGCATCGACGCGGATACGCTCGCCGCGATCCACGACGAGCTGTACCGGCGCAGCCTGCACGGCGGCTGGCCCGACGCCGTCCTCACCCCCGGGGTCCGGGTGCGCACGGCGGGCCGCATCGCCACCACCAAGGTGGAGCTCCACCTGGAACACGTCCAGCAGGGCAGCCGATCCCGCCTCACCACCGACGCGGTCGTCCTCGCCACCGGCTACCGCGAGCGCCCCCTCGACCGCATCCTCGCCGGACTCGACCCCTATATGCGCCGCGACAGCAGCGAACGCCCGTGCATCGACGCGCAGTTCCGGCTCGACCTCGGCTCCTCGGTCACCGGCTCGGTCCACGTCCAGAACGCCGAACTGCACACCCACGGCGTCGGCGCCCCCGACCTGGGCCTCGCCGCCTGGCGCAGCGCCACGATCCTCAACTCCCTCACCGGAAAGGAGTCGTACCCGCTCCCGTCCCGAACGGCCTTCACCGCCTTCGGACTCCAGGAGCGACCGGAACGCGTTCCACCGCAGTCCAGGCGGCTGACCCCGCTCGTGGAAGGTGCCGAGAATCGCTCATAGGAGCGAGCCCTCGCACAATTCAACACTTGTCAATAACCCTTTACTCAATGTGTGTTGAGTAGTCATGCAGCGCCAATTCTCTACCGGTCGGTAAGGAATAGGCTCGAAGTCATGCGCCGAGCGAAGATCGTTTGTACTCTGGGGCCCGCCACCGACTCGTACGACCAGATCAAGGCACTGGTCGAGGCCGGAATGGATGTGGCCCGGTTCAACCTCAGCCACGGCAGCCATGCCGATCACGAGGAGCGTTACCGGCGAGTGCGAAAGGCGGCCGACGAAACCGGCCGCAGCGTCGGAATTCTGGCCGACCTTCAAGGTCCGAAGATCCGGCTCGGCCACTTCGGCGAAGGACCCGTACTCCTTGAACGCGGCGACACCTTCACCATCACCGTGGAGGAGGGCGTCGAAGGCGACCGCCACCAATGCGGCACCACCTACGCCGGCCTCGCCGCCGACGTCACTCTCGGTGAGCGCGTCCTCGTGGACGACGGCAAGGTCTGCCTGGAGGTCACCGCCGTCGAAGGTCCCCGCGTGCGCACCCGGGTGGTCGAGGGCGGCATGGTCTCCGACCACAAGGGCCTGAACCTCCCCGGCGTCGCCGTCTCCGTCCCCGCCCTCTCCGAGAAGGACGAGGACGACCTGCGCTGGGCGCTGCGCACGGGCTTCGACGTCGTCGCCCTCTCCTTCGTCCGCAGCGGCGAGGACGTCGAGGACGTGCACCGCATCATGGACGAGGAGGGCCGCCGCCTCCCGGTGATCGCCAAGGTCGAGAAGCCGCAGGCCGTCGAGAACCTCGACGGCATCGTGGCCGCCTTCGACGGGCTGATGGTCGCCCGCGGCGACCTGGGCGTCGAAATGCCCCTCGAACAGGTCCCGATCGTCCAGAAGCGCGCCATCAAACTCGCCAGGCGCAACGCCAAACCGGTCATCGTGGCCACCCAGATGCTGGACTCGATGATCGACAACTCCCGCCCGACCCGCGCCGAGGCCTCGGACGTGGCCAACGCGGTCATCGACGGCACGGACGCGGTGATGCTCTCCGGCGAGACCAGCGTCGGCAAGTACCCGATCGAGACCGTGCGGACCATGGCGAAGATCGTCGAAGCGGCCGAGGAGGACATCCTGGCCAAGGGCCTCCCGCCCCTGACGGACCGCAACAAGCCCCGCACCCAGGGCGGCGCGGTCGCCCGGGCCGCAGCCGAGATGGGCGACTTCCTCGGCGCGAAGTTCCTGGTCGCCTTCACCCAGTCGGGAGACACGGCCCGCCGACTCTCCCGCTACCGCTCCCCGATCCCGCTGCTCGCCTTCACCCCGGAACCGGCCACCCGCTCCCAGCTCAGCCTCACCTGGGGCGTCGAGACCTTCCTCGGCCCACACGTGGCCTCGACGGACGCCATGGTCGACCAGGTGGACGAACTGCTCCTGAAGTACGGCCGCTGCGAGAAGGGCGACATCGTGGTGATCACGGCGGGCTCCCCGCCCGGCGTCTCCGGCTCGACCAACTTGGTCCGCGTCCACCACATCGGCGAGGACGACAGCCCCAGGTAACACCGAAGGGCCTCTCCGGAAGGAGGGGCCCTGTCAGGAACACTGACCTTGAAATCCAAGGAAAAGTGCCCCGGGTCGGACTCGAACCGACACTGTACGGGTTTTGAATCCGTTGCCTGCTGCCAATTGGGCTACCGGGGCTCGTAGAATCCAAGGTTTCCCTTGACCCTCCGCGCGTCCACCATACCGTAGCTAGGTAGGCTCTTGTCAGCAGTACCCCTGCCCTGAACGAGGAGCTTTCGTGACCGCCGCCGAGTCGCCCCAGCCCGTCGACGCGCCCGACGACGACAAGTCGCACGTGCCTCCGATGACGACCCGTGTCGTCATCGCCGAGGACGAGGCCCTGATCCGGCTCGACCTGAAAGAGATGCTGGAGGAGGAGGGGTACACCGTCGTCGGCGAGGCCGGGGACGGCGAGCAGGCCGTCGAACTGGCCCGCGAGCACAGGCCCGACCTGGTCATCCTCGATGTGAAGATGCCCAAGCTGGACGGCATCTCCGCGGCCGAGAAGATCGCCGAGGAGTCCATCGCCCCGGTCCTGATGCTCACCGCCTTCTCGCAGCGCGACCTCGTGGAGCGCGCCCGGGACGCCGGCGCCATGGCGTACCTGGTCAAGCCGTTCAGCAAGAGCGACGTCGTACCGGCCATCGAGATGGCGGTGTCCCGGTTCGCCGAGCTGAAGCAGCTGGAGCAGGAGGTCGCCGACCTCAGCCAGCGGCTGGAGACCCGCAAGCTGGTCGACCGTGCCAAGTCCGTCCTCCAGACCGAGTACGGGCTGACCGAGCCGGCCGCCTTCCGCTGGATCCAGAAGACCTCCATGGACCGCCGCATGTCGATGCAGCAGGTCGCCGAGGCGGTCATCGCGGACAGCGAGGAGAAGAAGGCGGCCAAGAACGGCTGATCCCCGCAGACAGCCGTTTCGCGGACATGAAGAGGCCCGCGCCCCGGAGAAGAGGGCGCGGGCCTCAGCTGTACGGCGATCAGTCCTCGCCCAGGTACGCCTTGCGCACGGACTCGTCGTGCAGCAGGTCCTGGCCGGTGCCGGAGAGCACGATGGAACCGACCTCCATCACATGGCCCTGGTCGGCGAGCGAGAGCGCCGCCTGGGCGTTCTGCTCGACCAGCAGGATCGTGGTGCCCTGGGACTTCAGCTCGGCGATCGTCGCCATGATCTTCTGCATCATGATCGGCGACAGACCCATGGACGGCTCGTCCAGCATCAGCAGCTTCGGCTGGGACATCAGCGCCCTGCCCATCGCCAGCATCTGCTGCTCACCGCCGGAGAGGGTGCCGGCGGCCTGCTTCCTGCGCTCCCCGAGGATCGGGAAGAGGTCGTAGGCGCGCTGGATGTCCTTCTCGATGCCAGGCTTGTCGCTGCGCAGGAACGCGCCGAGGCGCAGGTTGTCCTCGATGGTCATGCGCGGGAAGATGTGCCGCCCCTCGGGGGAGTGGGCGAGTCCCAGCGAGACGACCTGGTGGGCCGGGACCTTCTTCAGCGACTTGCCGTTGAACCGGATCTGCCCGCCGACCGGCTTGAGCAGGCCGGACAGGGTGCGCAGGGTGGTGGTCTTGCCGGCGCCGTTGGTGCCGATGAGGGTGACCACCTGACCGGCCTCGACCTTGAAGGAGATGCCCTTGACGGCCTCGATCTTGCCGTAGGCGACCCTCAGGTCCTCTACTTCGAGCAGTGCGGTCATCGGTCGTTCTCCTTGCCGGGCGCGGCATCCGTCTGGTTCTCGGCCTGCGCTTCGGCGGGCTCGGCCTGGGCTTCTGCCGCCTCTGCGTGTGCTTCCGCGGCCTCGACCTCGGCGACCTCCTCGGCGCCGGGGGCGTTCTCGAAGGGCTCGCCGAGGTAGGCGGCGACGACCCGCTCGTCGCCCTGCACGGTCGCGCTGTCGCCCTCGACGAGCTTCTGGCCCTGCACGAGCACGGCGACGCGGTCGCACAGATTGAAGATGAACCGCATGTCGTGCTCGATGACGAGGACGGCGATGCCCTTGTCGCGGATGGCGAAGACCAGTTCCTCGGTGGTCCGGGTCTCCTGCGGGTTCATACCGGCGGTCGGCTCGTCCAGGAGCAGCAGACCGGGCTCGCTGGCCAGGGCGCGCGCGATCTCCAGCTTGCGCTGCTCGCCGTAGGGCAGGTTGCGGGCCAGGTGCTCGGCCTTGTGCTCCAGGCCCACGAACTCCAGCAGTTCCATGGCCCGTTCGCGGGAGGCCTTCTCGGCGCGGTGGAAGCCGGGGCCGCGCAGCACGGCCGACCAGAAGCCTTCCTTGGTGCGGGTGTGGCGGCCGACGAGCACGTTCTCCAGAACCGTCATGTTGGCGAACAGACGGATGTTCTGGAAGGTGCGCGCGATGCCCGCCTCGGTGACCTTGAAGGACTTGGGCGGCAGGACGTTGCCCTTGTAGCGGACTTCGCCCTCGGTGGGGACGTACAGGCCGGTGAGGCAGTTGAAGAAGGTGGTCTTGCCGGCGCCGTTGGGGCCGATGAGACCGACGATCTCGCCGGCGTTCACGGTGAGGTCGACGCCGCGGACGGCGGTGAGGCCGCCGAAGCGCATCGTCACACCGCGGGCGTCGAGGACGGTCTCGCCGGGCACGGAGGCGCCGGGGGCGGTGTCCTGCGTGGTGGTGTCGGTGGTCATCTTGGTCAGGCCCCTGCCTTGGTGAGGACGGTGGGCGCTTCCGCGTCTTCGTGGAACTCGAGCTGGCGGCGGCGGTTGGGGATGAGGCCCTCAGGGCGGAAACGCATCAGCAGGATGAGTGCGACACCGAAGGCGAAGAGCTGGTAGTCGCCGAGGAACTGGAGCTTGTTGGGGATCAGGTACAGCAGGGCCGCGCCGATGAGCGGACCGCTGATGGTGCCCATGCCGCCGAGGACGACCGCGGCGAGCAGGAAGGCGGAGTTGGGCGGGATGGCCCCGGCGAACTGGTACTGCTCGGGCGTCACGGTGTAGGTGACGTGAGCCTGCACCGTACCGGCGAGACCGGCGAGGGAGGCGCCGACGGCGAAGGCGACGAGCTTGACCCGGAAGCCGTTGATGCCCATGGCGAGCGCGGCGGTCTCGTCCTCGCGGATGGCCACCCAGGCGCGACCGATGCGGGAGTCGCCGCTGCGCCGGAAGACGACCACGACGATGGCCGTGATGATCAGCATCAGCAGGAAGTAGTTGGCGAACCGGCCGATGGTGAACCCGGCGATGTCGTGCTGGGCGCCGAAGTCGAATCCGCCGATGTCGAGGTTCGGGATGGAGGAGACGCCGTTGGAGCCGTTGGTGACATCGGGGCCGGAGGTGCCGTCGAGGTTGTTGACGGTGATCCGGAAGATCTCACCGAAGCCGAGCGTGACGATGGCGAGGTAGTCGCCGCGCAGGCGCAGCGTCGGGGCGCCGATGAGGACGCCGAAGACGAGCGAGGCGGCGGCGCCGACCAGGGCGGCGGCCCAGAACGGGAAGTGCACGTCGAACGGCGAGTTGGGGGAGCCCGAGACCAGACCCGCGGCGTAGGCGCCGACGCCGAGGAACGCGACGTAACCGAGGTCGAGCAGACCCGCGCGGCCGACGACGATGTTCAGGCCGAGCGCGACCGTGGCGAAGATCAGGATGTAGACCCCGAGCGTCGCGTACTGGTCGGAGGTCTGCGTGAAGGGGAACAGCGCCGCGGCGATGAACGCGCCGAAGATGGTGATGGTCTGGTGCCGGGACGTGATCTGGGAGGCGTGGGCGACCAGACCCGACTTGTTCAGGGCGGCGAAGCTGAAGCCCGCGGTGATCAGGAAGCCGATGAACAGCTCGTCGTACTCGGTGCCGATGCCGTAGGTGAAGACGGTCAGGCCGAGCGCGAGGACCGCGACGATGATCAGGATCTCGGCGTACGCGGGCAGCTTGCCCAGGGGCCGCGGGGAGTCTGCGCTGAAGGCCGCCTTGACCGTCTCCCACTTCTGGGCGAGACCGTGCTTGAACTGCTCCCAGCCGCTGTCGTCGGGGTCGATCGGGTCCGGCTCGGGCCGCTGGAAGGGCAGGGCCAGGGCGCCGACGAAGGCGGCGAGGCTGCCCACGGCGACGAGGAAGCCGCCGGCTTCGAGGTTGACGAGTCCGCCGAGCTCGTCGCTGATCGCGATGACCGTGTACCAGCTGGTGGCGAAGGTGGCGAGCGCGGCGAACTTGATGGCCACGTCCGCGCCGGCCGGTACGAGCCAGCCCAGGCCCTTGATGCCGTACGAGGCCAGGCACAGCAGGGTGGTCAGGGCGCCGCCGATGAGCACGAGGACCTGTAGGCCGCCCGGGTAGCCGTAGACGGTGAGGTCACCGGGGAAGCGGGCGGTCCAGGTCCAAGCGAGGAACGTGGAGATGATGGTCAGCACGCTGCCGCCGGTGGCGAGCGCGCGACCGGCCTTCTCCGGGAGGCCGATGAGGCCGGACGGCGCGGCCGTGTCCGGGGCGCTCGGGGTCTCGGATGCGGTGGTCTGTGTGGTCATCGGTCTCACGCCCTGTCCGCGACGCGCTCGCCGAGCAGACCCTGTGGCCTGAACAGCAGTACGAGGATGAGGAGTACGAAGGCCCAGACGTCGGCCCAGGACTGGCTGCCGAACTTGTCCATGCCCGGGATGTCGGCGATGTAGGCCGTCGCCAGGGTCTCCGCGACACCGAGGACGATGCCGCCGATCATGGCTCCGTAGATGTTGCCGATGCCGCCGAGGACGGCCGCGGTGAACGCCTTCAGACCGAGGATGAAGCCCATACGGAAGTTGATCTCGCCGTACTTCAGGCCGTAGGCGACGGCACCGACGGCGGCGAACGCGGCGCCGAGGGCGAACGCGATCACGATGATGCGGTCGGTGTTGACGCCCATCAGCTTGGCGGTGTCCGGGTCCTGGGCCGTGGCCTGCATACCGCGGCCGGTACGGGTCTTCATCACGAAGTAGGCGAGGATCGCCATGCTGATCGGGGCGGCGACCACGAGGAAGATGTCACCGGTCTGGATGGTGACGTTGCCGATCTCGAAGGGTCCGCCGTCGATCTGCGGGAAGGTGCGCGCGGACTTCGCCTCCGGGTACCAGGCCCACACGGCCTGCTGCAGGGCGAGGGAGAGGCCGATGGCGGTGATGAGGGGGGCGAGGCGCGGGGCGTTGCGCAGGGGGCGGTAGGCGAACCGTTCCGCTCCGATGGCGATGGCCACCGCGACGATGATGGCGCCGATGATCATCAGGGGCAGCGCGATCCACATGGTCGTGCCGCCGGGAAGCCAGAGCCAGACGGTGAGAGCGCCGAACGCTCCCGTCATGAATATCTCGCCGTGGGCGAAGTTGATGAGCTGGACGATGCCATAGACCATCGTGTAGCCGATGGCGACCAGCCCGTACATGGATCCCAGTAGCAGGCCGTTGACCAGCTGCTGCGGCAGTTCGTTCACCGCATGTCCTCCGAGACGTTCGGAATGTTCGACAGATGTGACCGGATGCGAGTCCGCGCGGGGCGCCAGTGGTTCAGCGCCCCGCGCGGCTCGTCTGGTGCGGGGGGAGGGGTCAGCCGCCGCTGTAGGTGCCGGACTCCACGGCCTTCCAGGCACCGGAGGTCACGGAGTAGACGGTGAGCTGCTTGTTGGTCGCGTCACCGTACTCGTCGAAGGAGACCTTGCCGGTCACACCGTCGAAGGAGACGTTCTGGACCGCGGCGGTGACCTTGGCGCGGGCGTCGGACGGCAGCTTGCCGCCGTTGTCGTCCACGACCTTCTTCACGGCCTCGATGATCGACCAGGCCGAGTCGTAGGAGTAACCGCCGTAGGCCGCGTACGCCTCCTTGTAGCCCGCCGCCTTGTAGTTGGCGACGAAGTCCTTGGCGGAGGGCAGCGTCTCGACCGGCGCGCCGACCGAGGTGGCCAGGTCGCCGGTGCCGGAGGCGCCGGCCAGCTTGATGAAGTCGTCGGCGTAGATGCCGTCACCGCCGACCAGCGGGATCTTGGCGCCGGCGGCCTTGATCTGCTTGCTCAGCGGGCCGGCCTGCGGGTACTCACCGCCGTAGTAGATCACCTGGGCGCCGGAGTTCTTCACCTTGGTGGCGACCGCGGAGAAGTCCTTGGTGTCCGGGTTGATGTGCTCGGTGCCGACCACCTTGCCGCCGAGCTTGGTGAACTCGCTGGTGAAGGTCGCGGCGAGGCCCGCGCCGTAGGTCTTCTTGTCGTCGATGACGAAGACCTTGGACTTCTTGGCCTTGTTGTACACGTACTGCGCGGCGAACGGGCCCTGGATGGCGTCCGTGGTCGCGGTGCGGAAGTACGACTTGTACGTACGCGCCTTCGACTTCTGCCAGTTGTCGCCCTGGGTCAGCGCCGGGTTGGTGTTGGCCGGGGAGACCTCGACCAGCTTGGCGTCGTCGAAGACCTTCTGCATCGACTGGGCCACGGAGGAGTTCAGCGGGCCGACGACGCCGAGGACGTCGTTCTCGCCGGTGAACTTGGTGGCGTTCTGCTGGCCAGAGGAGGGCTGCGCCTGGTCGTCCAGGGCCTCGATCTTGAAGGTGACGCCCTTGACGTAGTTCTGCTTGTTGGCCTGCTTGGCGGCGAGGTCCACCGAGTTGCGGATGCCCAGGCCGAGCGCGGACAGGTCGCCGGTCAGCGGGGCGTCGACGCCGATGACGACGGTGGTGCCGCCGTTGCCGGAGTCCGAACCCTTGTCGCCGCTGTCGCGCGAGCCGCAGGCGGTGAGGGTGAGTGCTCCCGCCGCCAGGGCGGCGGTGATGGCGATGAGCGAACGTTGACGCACGATCAGTCCTTTCCCCAAGACGACCGTCTCCCCACGGAAACGGTCGAGCCGCGGTCCGGCAGAACTGACAATCTGACGGCGCGGTGACTGGCCGTGACTCTAGGCGCGTGCGGGGAATGTCGAGGAGGGTCTGACCGATGCTGTGACGCTCTTGTTATGACACGGGGTAATGCAGAGCGGTACGCCATGGGTGGATCGGCGGAATTCTGGCCGATTCGCCCAGTCCGCATCGTGAGAACCCGCAGGACTCACCCTGATCGGTTCAGGCGTCTCAAGGGTTTTGGTGATGACGCGGCTCTGTTGCTGCAGGCGACTTTCAGGGCTCGTGAGAGGTACTGCGCGTAGCGCGAACCAGGGATGTAACTGTGAATCTGTATTGCGCGCGTATTACGTAGAGTTACTTCCAGGAAAGGGAGCCCGGCGTCCTTCGGTACTTTTCCGCATTCCGTCACGTGCATGGTTATCGTGATCTTGCGGGCGGAACCCGCCTTTGTTCCGAAGGGGACGCGCGGGTCCGTGGTCAGCGCGAGACCCTCGTACGGCTGGGTCACCCGGGTCACGGTGACCGGCGGTCCTGACTCCACGGTCAGCAGCACCGTGAAGCTGAAGCTGCCGGGCGGGGCGCTTGCCGGGGTGGCCGCGCCGTGCAGATACGCGACCTCCACCACCTGTGCCGGATACGGCGGTTGGGGCGCAGGCTGTGGAGGCGGCGGCGTGGGCCGGGTCAGATAGACCGTGCCGCCGCCCGCGAGCAGGACGGCGCCCGCGGCCACGGTCAGAACCGTGCGGCGGTGGCGGGCGTACAGCGCGGCGACGGCACTGCGCGCCCGGCCGGCGGTGCGGGCGGTCCCGGGGACCTCCGGCGCCCTCCGGTCCTCCCGTTCGTGGGTGCCCTCGCCGGGCTCCAGGGGTCCGATGCCGCTCATTGCCACGGACCTCCGCTCGGGGCCCCGTGCCGGTACCGCTGGGCGCAGGCCCGGCGAGTCTGACGGTCGATCAACTGGTCGGCCGCGGCGGCCCCTTGACGCCGCTTCACGGCCCGGGCCGCGTCCACGACGTCCCGCAGGATCTCGTACTGCCCGTTGGACAGCCCCATCGACTGGTAGTCGCCGTAGGTGCCGCTGTCGAGCACCATGCGCGCCCAGTGCGCGACGATCCTGGCGCACAGTGCGGCGTCGGACGTCGCCGACGCTTCGGCCCAGTTGTCGACGGGGCGCCGGGAGCCGCCGGGCCCGGACCCGCCGCAGCCGGCCGCCGACGGCAACAGGAGCGCCGGCAAAGCCAGTCCGAGTATCAGGAACCTCGCCCCCGTCGGGGGGCCTCCTCGCCGTCCCATGTGCCGAAGCTAAGGGGAGGGAGGGCCGGGGGCAACGGCCCGGCCCGCCCGGCTTTCGGCGGTCTGCGCCCGAACTCTCAGCTGCCGGCGGCGGTCTGCGCCTGAGCCTCCTCGCCCGTCGGCACGTCCCGCAGCAGACAGGTCAGCCGGGCACTGCACACCCGGCGGCCCCCCTCGTCGCTGATCACGATCTCGTACGTCGCCGTCGAGCGGCCCCGGTGCACCGGCGTGGCCACACCGGTGACCAGGCCCGAGCGGACCCCGCGGTGGTGCGTGCAGTTCAGGTCCACACCCACGGCGATCTTCGAGCTGCCGCCGTGCAGCATGGAGCCGACCGAGCCCAGGGTCTCCGCCAGCACCGCGGAGGCGCCGCCGTGCAGCAGGCCGTACGGCTGCGTGTTGCCCTCCACCGGCATCGTCCCGACGACCCGCTCCGGCGAGGCCTCCAGGATCTGCACGCCCATCCGGTTGCCGAGGTGCCCGGCGGAGAACAGGGCGGGCAGGTCGACGCCGAGCGCCGCGTACTCGTCGATGATCTCCTGCGGGAACTTCACTCGCTGCTGCTCACCCATGGGCCCGGCTCCGTTCGTGGTGCTCCTGTCTGGTGGCTGAGCAAACGCTCAGTCGGTCGCTGATTGTTCCAGACGCACCACGACGGACTTGCTGGCCGGGGTGTTACTGGTCTCCGCGGTGGCATCCAGCGGCACCAGTACGTTGGTCTCCGGGTAGTACGCCGCCGCGCACCCCCGCGCCGTCGGGTAGTGCACGACCCGGAAGCCGGGCGCCCGCCGCTCCACCCCGTCCCGCCACTCGCTCACCAGGTCGACGTACGAGCCGTCCGCGACCTTCAGCTCCCGCGCGTCCTCGGGGTTCACCAGGACGACCCGGCGGCCGTTCGTGATGCCCCGGTAGCGGTCGTCGAGGCCGTAGATCGTGGTGTTGTACTGGTCGTGCGAGCGCAGCGTCTGGAGCAGCAGCCGCCCCTCGGGCAGTTCGGGGTACTCGACCGGCGCCGCCGTGAAGTTCGCCTTGCCGGTGGCCGTCGGGAAACGCCGCTCGTCGCGCGGGGCGTGCGGCAGCGTGAAGCCGCCCGGACGGACCACGCGCGCGTTGAAGTCCTCGAAACCGGGGATCACGCGCGCGATGCGGTCACGGATCGTCGCGTAGTCCCTCTCGAACTCCTCCCACGGCACCACGCTGTCCCCGCCCAGCACCCGGCGGGCGAGCCGGCACACGATGGCGGGCTCGGACAGCAGATGCGTGCTCGCGGGCTGCAGGCGGCCCCGGGAGGCGTGCACCATGCCCATGGAGTCCTCGACGGTCACGAACTGCTCGCCGCTGTCCTGGAGATCCCGCTCGGTGCGCCCGAGCGTCGGCAGGATCAGCGCCCGCGCGCCCGTGACCACGTGCGAGCGGTTCAGCTTGGTCGACACGTGCACGGTCAGCCGGGCCCGCCGCATGGCCGCCTCGGTCACCTCGGTGTCCGGGGAGGCGGAGACGAAGTTGCCGCCCATCGCGAAGAACACCTTCGCCTCGCCGTCGCGCAGCGCGCGGATGGCCCGTACGGCGTCGAAGCCGTGCGCGCGCGGCGGCGTGAACCCGAACTCCTTCTCCAGCGCGTCCAGGAAGGCCGGAGCGGGCCGCTCGAAGATGCCCATCGTCCGGTCGCCCTGCACGTTCGAGTGGCCGCGCACCGGGCACACGCCCGCGCCCGGCCGGCCGATGTTGCCGCGCAGCAGCAGGAAGTTGACGACCTCGCGGATGGTCGCGACGGCGTGCTTGTGCTGGGTGAGGCCCATCGCCCAGCAGACGATGGTCCGCTTCGAGGCGAGGACCATGCCGAGGGCCTGCTCGATCTCCGCGCGCGTGAGGCCGGTCGCGGTGAGCGTGCCGTCCCAGTCGGCGGCCCGGGCCGCCTCGGTGAACTCCTCGTACCCATGGGTGTGTTCGCGCACGAACTCCTCGTCGACCGCGCCGTCCGTCTCGAGGATCAGCTTGTTCAGGAGCCGGAAGAGCGCCTGGTCGCCGCCGATGCGGATCTGCAGGAACAGATCCGTGAGCGCGGTGCCCCTGAGGATGCCCTTCGCGGTCTGCGGGTCCTTGAACCGCTCCAGGCCCGCCTCGGGCAGCGGGTTGACGCTGATGATCTTCGCGCCGCCCGCCTTGGCCTTCTCCAGCGCGCTGAGCATGCGCGGGTGGTTGGTCCCCGGGTTCTGGCCCGCGACGATGATCAGGTCGGCCTGGTACAGGTCCTCCAGCAGGACGCTGCCCTTGCCGATGCCGATGGTCTCCGACAGCGCCGAGCCCGAGGACTCGTGGCACATGTTCGAGCAGTCCGGCAGGTTGTTCGTGCCCAGCTCGCGCGCGAACAGCTGGTACAGGAACGCGGCCTCGTTGCTCGTACGGCCCGAGGTGTAGAAGACGGCCTCGTCGGGGGAGCCGAGCGCGGCGATCTCCTCGGCGATGATGCCGAAGGCCCGCTCCCAGGTGACCGGCTCGTAGTGCTCGCCCCCCTCGGGGAGGTACATGGGGTGCGTCAGCCGCCCCTGCTGCCCCAGCCAGTAGCCGCTGCGCCCGGCGAGGCCGGCGACGGAGTGCGCGGCGAAGAACTCGGGGGTGACCCGGCGCAGCGTGGCCTCCTCGGCCACCGCCTTCGCGCCGTTCTCGCAGAACTCCGCCGTGTGCCGATGCTCCGGCTCCGGCCAGGCGCAGCCCGGGCAGTCGAAGCCGTTCTTCTGGTTCACGCTCAGCAGCGCCAGCGTGGCGCGCTTCACACCCATCTGCTGCTGGGCTATACGCAGCGTGTGGCCGAGGGCCGGCAGCCCCGCCACCGCGTGCTTGGGCTTTGCGACCTGTGGTGCGTCCTGAACCGGATCACCCTTCGGTGGCTTCGTCGCCATCGCACGGCCCCCCTTCGACTGCGTGTGAGAAATTCGGGACCGATCCTCCCATGCACCACCGACAACCGTGCCGGGCGGGAGCACGACGGCCGGGACCTGTGGGTGAGCCCTGTGGCGCCGTCACCGCGGGCCCGGCTGTCAGTGGGGCGTGGCAGGATCGGGGGCGTGGCAGAGACAGCACCGAAGCAGACCGACAAGACCCCCGGCGGCACCCGTCCCCGGCTGATGCTCATGGACGGGCACTCGCTGGCGTACCGCGCGTTCTTCGCGCTGCCCGCGGAGAACTTCACCACCGCGACGGGCCAGCCGACGAACGCGATCTACGGCTTCGCGTCGATGCTGGCCAACACCCTGCGTGACGAGGCGCCCACCCACTTCGCGGTGGCCTTCGACGTCTCCCGCAAGACGTGGCGCTCCGAGCAGTTCACCGAGTACAAGGCGAACCGCTCCAAGACCCCGGACGAGTTCAAGGGCCAGGTCGAGCTGATCGGCGAGCTGCTGGACGCGATGCACGCGCCGCGCTTCGCCGTCAAGGGCTTCGAGGCCGACGACGTCATCGCCACCCTCGCCACCCAGGCCGAGGCCGCGGGCTTCGAGGTGCTGATCGTCACCGGCGACCGCGACTCCTTCCAGCTGGTCACCGAGAACACGACGGTCCTGTACCCGACGAAGGGCGTCTCGGAGCTGACCCGGTTCACCCCGGAGAAGGTTTTCGAGAAGTACGGACTGACGCCCGCGCAGTACCCGGACTTCGCTGCCCTGCGCGGCGACCCGTCCGACAACCTCCCCGGCATCCCCGGCGTCGGCGAGAAGACCGCGGCGAAGTGGATCAACCAGTTCGGTTCGTTCGCGGAGCTGGTCGAGCGCGTCGACGAGGTCAAGGGCAAGGCCGGGCAGAACCTGCGCGACCACCTGGAGTCGGTCAAGCTCAACCGCCGGCTCACCGAGCTGGAGCGCCAGGTCGAGCTGCCGCGGACGGTCGCCGAGCTGGAGCGGGCCCCGTACGACCGCAAGGGCGTCGCGATGATCCTGGACACCCTGGAGATCCGCAACCCGTCCCTGCGCGAGCGCCTCTACGCGGTCGACCCCGGCGCCGAGGAGGCCGAGACCACCCCGGTCGTGACCGAGGGCGTCGCACTGGACGGCTCCGTCCTCGGCACCGGCGAGCTGGCCCCATGGCTCGCCGAGCACGGCACCGAGACCCTGGGCGTCGCCACCGTCGGCACCTGGGCGCTCGGCACCGGCTCGGTCGCCGAGGTCGCCCTCGCCGCCTCCGGCGGGGCCGCGGCCTGGTTCGACCCGTCCGAGCTGGACGAGGCCGACGAGAAGGCGTTCGCCGCCTGGCTGGCCGACGCCGGCCGGCCCAAGGTGTTCCACAACGCCAAGGGCGCCATGCGCGTCTTCGCCGAGCACGGCTGGACCGTCGAGGGCGTCACCATGGACACCGCGCTCGCCGCCTACCTGGTCAAGCCGGGCCGCCGCTCCTTCGACCTCGACGCGCTCTCCCTGGAGTACCTGCACCGCGAGCTGGCCCCGGCCGCCGCAGCCGACGGCCAGCTGGCCTTCGGCGCGGACGACGGCGCCGAGGCCGAGGCACTGATGATCCAGGCCCGCGCCGTCCTCGACCTGGGCGAGGCCTTCGAGAGCCGCCTGGAGGAAGTGGGCGCCGCCGACCTCCTGCGCGACATGGAGCTGCCCACCTCCGCGCTGCTCGCCCGCATGGAGCGCCACGGCATCGCGGCCGACCGCGCGCACCTCGAAGCGATGGAACAGATGTTCGCGGGTGCCGTGCAGCAGGCCGTGAAGGAGGCGCACGCCGCGGCCGGGCACGAGTTCAACCTGGGCTCGCCCAAGCAGCTCCAGGAGGTCCTCTTCGGCGAGCTGGCCCTGCCCAGGACGAAGAAGACCAAGACCGGCTACACCACCGACGCCGACGCCCTCGCCTGGCTCGCCACCCAGACCGACAACGAACTGCCGGTGATCATGCTCCGCCACCGCGAGCAGGCGAAGCTGCGCGTCACGGTCGAGGGCCTGATCAAGACGGTCGCGGCCGACGGCCGTATCCACACCACGTTCAACCAGACGGTCGCCGCCACCGGCCGCCTGTCCTCCACGGACCCGAACCTGCAGAACATCCCGGTCCGCACCGACGAGGGCCGCGCCATCCGCCGCGGTTTCGTGGTCGGCGAGGGCTTCGAGTCCCTGATGACCGCCGACTACAGCCAGATCGAGCTGCGCGTGATGGCCCACCTCTCCGAGGACGAGGGTCTGATCGAGGCGTTCACCTCCGGCGAGGACCTGCACACCACCGTCGCCTCCCAGGTCTTCTCCGTGGAACGCGACGCGGTGGACGCGGAGATGCGCCGCAAGATCAAGGCGATGTCGTACGGCCTGGCGTACGGCCTGTCGGCGTTCGGTCTGTCCCAGCAGCTGAACATCGACGCGGGCGAGGCGCGTGCCCTGATGGACACGTACTTCGAGCGTTTCGGCGGCGTGCAGGACTATCTGCGCCGGGTCGTCGACGAGGCGCGGGCGACGGGCTACACGGCGACCCTCTTCGGCCGCCGCCGCTACCTCCCCGACCTCAACAGCGACAATCGCCAGCGCCGCGAGGCGGCCGAGCGCATGGCCCTCAACGCCCCGATCCAGGGCACCGCGGCGGACATCGTCAAGATCGCCATGCTCAACGTCGACCGGGCCCTGCGCGAGGCGGACCTCAGGTCCCGCATGCTGCTCCAGGTCCACGACGAAATCGTCCTGGAGATCGCCCCCGGCGAACGCGAGGCCACCGAGCAGCTCGTCCGCCGCGAAATGGCCGACGCCGTCCGCCTGAGGGCCCCGCTCGACGTCTCGGTGGGCGTGGGCCCGGACTGGGAGTCGGCGGCGCACTAGCCTGCGGCGCCCGGCAGGAGGGGGCGCGGTGCTGTCCGCCGAGGACAGCCGGCGCCCCCTCGCCATGCCACCTGGCACGGCCCCTCCAGCCCACCCTCACCGGAAAACGGCCGAACCCCGGCGGGGCCCGTCACTCACGTGGCCCCCGCCAAAACGCCCCCCGGGCCTCCCAGCCGCCAAGATGCGGGCATGGGTATACGCATGCTCCACCGCCGGTCGCCCGAGGCGGGCACCCCGGCCCGGGCGGACACCGCCTCGGCCCCGGTGACGCCTCCCTCGCCGGTCCCGGCCCTCGCGGCCGACGCAAGCACCGCCCGCATTCCCGCCGACCTGGCGACGACCGTACGCAGCGCCGCCGCGGACCTCAGATGCCTGTTCGCCGGCCGGGCCGTCCGGGCGGGCCGCGCCCCCGACTGGCACCAGTGGGCCGACCTCGCCCGCTGCTACCTCGCCCTCGCGCTCACCCTCGTCCCGAGAGCGCGCACCCGGCCCAAGCTCACCGTCTTCGTGGCGTCCCTCACCGAGAGACCCGGGCTGCGCGAGCGGCCGTCCGCCACGTCCTGACCCCGCATGCGGGCCCGAGCCGCGCCGCCGCCAGTACGATCATCTTCGTCCGCTGTGTCCCGACTCATCCCTTTGTCCTGCGGGTCAACGCCAGTTGGCCAACCGGTGAAAATCGGGCGTGAACGGGTCCCGGTGTCAGGCAAGTTGTCGTAGGGTCACCTGGGTTGCCGGGCCTGGAGGGCAACCACAGGACCGGGTCGACCGTCAGATCACAGCGAGGCAGACGGACGGGACACGGACGCCGAGGCGTCCACGGGAGGGGTTCACTCAATGGCGGCGCATTTCGGCAGTCGACTGCGCAAGGGGGCGGCGACCACCGCCGTGACCGCGGCGGCGGTCGCGGCTCTGTCCGCGTCCCAGGGTCCGGGAGTGATCGGCGAGGACCACGGCAGACAGGCCGCGGCCGGCGCCAGCTCCCCGGTAGCGGACACCGGCGGCTTTGACGGCAGCACCGCCGAGGGCAACGCCACCGGCAACTCGCCGTACTACACGGACCTGCCGCCGCTGAACAGCCCCGCACCGAGCCCCTCTCCGACGATCGCAACCCCCGCCCCCCGGGGCGAGGCCGAGGCCGGCATCCCGGCGACCGTCCTCGACGCCTACAAGAGGGCCGAGACCGAACTGCGCGCGTCAAAGCCCGGCTGCAACCTGCCCTGGCAACTGCTCGCCGCCATCGGCAAGGTGGAGTCGGGCCAGGCCCGCGGCGGCCGTGTCGACGCGGACGGCACCACCCTGACCCCGATCCTGGGCCCGCAGCTCGACGGCAACGGCTTCGCCCTCATCAAGGACACCGACCACGGCCTGTACGACGGCAACAGCCAGTACGACCAGGCCGTCGGCCCGATGCAGTTCATCCCGTCCACCTGGGCCTGGGCCGGCCGCGACGGCAACGGCGACGGCAAGAGCGACCCCAACAACGTCTACGACGCCGCCCTCGCCGCCGGTCACTACCTGTGCCGCAACGGCTGGGACATGTCCACCACGGGCGGCCTGCACGGCGCGATCCTCAGCTACAACAACTCGCAGGACTACCTCGACCTGGTCCTGAACTGGCTGGAGTACTACCGCAAGGGCACCCACTCCGTCCCCGACGGCACCGGCCCCGTGCCCTCCCACCGCAGCGACGACAGCAAGGGCGGGCACAAGGGCGGGCACAAGGGAGCCCCGGCGTCCCCGAAGCACCCGCAGCACAAGAAGCCGGCCCCGACCCCGGACAAGCCCGGCGGCTCCGGCACCCCCGACCCGAAGCCCCCGGTCCCGCCGAAGCCGCCCACCCCCACCCCCACCCCCGCCGACACCGTGGATCACCTGGAGGACGCGGGCACCGCACAGCTCACCGCGATGGCCGGCGACGCGTTCGACCAGCGGATCAGCACCCGCGCGGAGACCAAGGCCGAGAAGTCCGTGGGGAAGGTGAGGATCCGGTTCACCATCACCGGCGACACCGACGCCACGTTCGCCGGCGGCGAGACCGTGGCCACGATCATCACCAACGCCCAGGGCGTGGCGGTCGCACCGGCGCTCCAGGCGGGCGAGAAGACCGGCGACTTCACCATCACCACGGCCGTCGTCGGCCACCGGGCCAAGGGCGTCGACTACACCGCCACCGTCACCGAGCGCGCCGCGGACACCCTCGCCCGCACCAGCGACACCCCGCTGACCTGCACCCCGGGCGGCGAGTTCGCCGACCAGGTCCAGGTGAAGGCGACGTACAAGGGCGCCGTCGCGGACAAGGTCGCGGCCACGGCCACGCTGGTCAAGTCGGCGGACGACGCCACCGAGAACGACAAGGGCCCCTACTTCAAGGACGCCGACGGCAAGGCCGTACGCACGCTCACCGGCCTCCAGACGGACGACAAGGGCCTGCTGACGCTGCCGAAGCTGTACGCGGACGACGCCACCGGCACGTTCCTGCTCCGCATCACCACCGCCGGCGGCGCCACCCTCACCGTCGAACTGAAGGTCACCGCGCCCGACCCCTCGCCGAGCACGTCCCCGAGCCCCTCGCCGAGCGGGTCCCCGAGCCCGTCGCCGAGCCCGTCCGCGACCGCCTGACCGGACGGCCGTAAAGCACAGCACAGCAGGGCGCCCCTCCGCTCCGGCGGGAGGGCGCCCTCGTGCATGCGTGCAACGTGTTCTCATCTCGCCCGCCCGTTGCTACGGTGCCCCACCTGACGAACCATCAGGAACCGTCCGCCGGGAGGCCCCGCATGCGCGCCCTCATCGCCGCCGCGACCGGTCTCGCCCTCGCGCTCGCCCTGGTCCTCGCGATGACCGCCCTGGGCGCGCCGACAGGCCGGACATCCCCCAAGCCGCTGCTGACGACGGTGCCCTCGCACCCGTAGCCGCGCCCGACCGGGAGGGAGGCCGGAATGCGCCGCAAGGCAAGCCTGGTCCTGCTCGCCTGCGCCGTGTTCTGCGCGGCGCTGTCCCCGCTGCTGCGCTGGTACGCCTTCCCACGCCTGGCCCGCATCCCCGCGAACCAGTACCAGGACATGGTCTTGGAGGCCAGGGGAGCGACCCTCCTCGACTACGGCACCATGCGCGCCAGGAAAGTCTCCAAGGTGACGATCGTGCAGACCCTCAAGGGCGACGTGGAGTCGGCGAAGAAGGTCGGCAGAGCGGCGGGCCGGCCCGTCGTCGTCTGGGACAGCCTGTCCTACGTCCAGGGCCCCGACGGCAAGATGGTCTCCAAGATCCCGGAGCGCTACATCTTCGACGCCCACAGCCAGGACCCCGTCCACGCCACCGGCGAGTCGGTCGACGGCGACCCGGTCCGCCGGGACGGCCTCGAGTTCAAGTTCCCGTTCCTGACCCAGAAACGGGACTACGAGTACTTCGACGCGCAGACCCGCACCGTCAACCCCATCCACTACAAAGGCACCAGGCACTTCCGCGGCCTGAAGGTCTACTTCTTCGAACAGACCATCCCCTGGACCAAGGTGCGCCTCCCGAAGGCCATGCCCGTGCAGGGCATCACCCCCGAGTCCGTCGCCAGAACCGGCACGACCCGCTGGTACACCACCGTCCGCACGTTCTGGGTCGAACCGGTGACCGGGGCGCCCGTCTACGCCGAGGAACTGCACAAGGAGGAACTGCGCGGCGGCACGCTCCTCGGAGGCCGGGACAGGGTCACCGCGTTCGCCGGAGACGTGAAGATGCGCGAGGACTACATCGAGCACACGGTCGCCCTCGTCAAACACAACCGCACGCTGGTCCTGCTGCTGACCTCGTACCTGCCCCGGGGCCTCCTGACCCTCGGCCTCCTGCTCCTCGCGCTCTCCCTCTACCTGGAGGCGCGCAGCCGACGCCCGGCGGACCCGGCCCCCACGGAGGCGACGGAACCCGAGCCGGTCAGCGCCTGAACCCCGCGTCCCGGTCAGCCCCTGAGGCGCGCGTTGGTGTGCCGGGTGGGCTCGGCACCGGCCGGGTCCTCGGGCCACGGATGCTTCGGATAGCGCCCGCGCAGCTCCGCGCGTACGCCCTTGTAGCCGTCCTTCCAGAAGGAGGCGAGGTCGGCCGTCACGGCGGCGGGCCGCCCGGCGGGGGAGAGCAGATGCACGAGCAGCGGCACCCCCGCCACGGCCGGCGTCTCCTGCAGGCCGAACATCTCCTGCAGCTTGACGGCGAGGACCGGCCGCTCCGGGTCCTGGTAGTCGATCCGAATTCTGGACCCACTCGGCACGGTGATCCGCTCGGGCGCCAGCTCGTCCAGCCGGGCGGCCTCCCCGCCCGCCCACGGCAACAGCCGCGCGAGCGCCTGCCCGGCGTCGATCCGTGCCAGGTCCGCCCGCCGCCGGGCCCTGCTCAGCTCCGGCTCCAGCCACTCGTCCACGCGCGCGTGCAGCGCCTCGTCCGACACGTCCGGCCACGGCTCCCCGAGATGCGCACGCAGGAACGCCAGCCGCTGCCGCAGCACCTGCGCCTCCGGCGACCACCGCAGCAGCCCGAACCCTTCGAGCCGCAGCCCTTCGAGCAACGCCTCGCGTACGAGACCGGCTCCGACCTGCTTCAGCGGCCGTACGGCCAGCTCGACGGCCCCCAGCCGTTCGACACGCCGGGCCACGACATCCCCGTCGGCCCAGTGCACCTCGTCCCGCTCCTCCAGCAGCGCCCCGGCAGCGGCCCGCGCCACGTCCTCCTGCACGGCAGCCCCGAGCCGCACACGCGCGTGCCCCTTCCCCGAGGGCCGATCGGCAACGGCGACGACGATCCAGGGCGCCCCACGCAACGCCGACCCCTCCGCCGGCTCGGCCCGAGTCCCGGACGCCATCAGGTACGACCCCCCGTCCAGCCTGGCAACCCGCTCGGGAAACGCGAGGGCGGCAACAACCCCGACCAGCCTGTCGTCCCCGGCGTCGGCCAACCCACCCGTCCGCACCGCGGTTGCGGTGAGCGAAGAAGCCCCGGCGGTCGTCTCGACCGGAAGAGAGCCACGGGCCGGTGGATGGGCGAACTCCGCGGAGGCGGACTGCAGGCGCCGCACCTCCCTTGCCCACCGGCCGGCGTAGGTGTCGCCCCCGCGCCGCGCGCGCCGCAACGCACCGGCGAGGTCGTCGCCGTAGTCGCGCGGCACCTCTTCGGAGAGCAGGGCGACAACCGGGGCACCCTCACCGGAGGTGTCCAGGAGCGCCCGGCCCAGCCGAGGGTGCACCCCCAGCCGGGCCAGCCGTACACCGACCTCCGTGGCCCGCCCGACGGAGTCCACCGCCCCTACCGCTGTCAGCGCCGAGCGCGCCGCCGTCATCGCCCCGCCCGGCGGCGGATCCAGCAACGCCAGCCCGGAGGCGTCCGGATCGCCCCAGCAGGCCGCCTGAAGCGCGAACGCGGTCAGGTCGGCCACCTTGATCTCCGGCGCCGGAAAAGCCGGCAGACGGACGTCCTCGGCCTCCGCCCAGCACCGGTACACCGCACCCGGCGCCTGCCGCCCGGCCCGGCCCGCCCGCTGCCGCCCGGCCGCCCGCGACGCCCGTACCGTCGTCAGCCCGCTCAGCCCGCGCGCATGGTCCACCCGCGGCTCCCGCGCCAGCCCCGCGTCCACGACCACCCGCACCCCGGGCACGGTCAGCGACGACTCCGCCACGGACGTGGCCAGCACCACCCGCCGCCGCTCCCCGCCCGCCAGCACCGCGTCCTGCACGGCCGCCGGCGCCCGCCCGTGCACCTGAAGCACCTCGACGTCACCGAGATCCCCGAGCTGCCCGGCCACGCGCGCGATCTCGCCCACGCCCGGCAGGAAGCACAGCACGTCCCCGTCCCGCTCGGCCAGCGCCCGCCGCACCACCGACGCCACGTGCGCCAGCAGCGCCGGATCCACCCGCATCCCGTACGGCGGCCGTACCGGACCCACCGGGGGAGCCCACACCACCTCGACCGGGTGCGAGACACCCTTCGCCTCGATCACCGGCGCCCCGCCGAGCAGCCGCGCCCAGCCCTCCGCGTCGGTGGTGGCCGACGCCGCCACCAGCCGCAGCTCCGGCCGCAGCGTCTGCCGTACGTCCCACAGGAACGCGGCCACCGTGTCGGCGTCCAGATGACGCTCGTGGCACTCGTCGAGCACCACCACGTCCACGCCCGGCTGCTCCTGATCGCGCTGCAGCCGCTGCAGCAGCACACCGGTCGTCACGACCTCCACGCGCGCGCGGCGCCCCACGACCCGCTCGCCGCGCACCGTGTAGCCGACGCTGCCGCCCACCTGCTCGCCCAGCAGCCACGCCATCCGCCGGGCCGCCGCGCGCGCCGCGATCCGCCGCGGCTCGGCGACCACGACCCGCCGCGCGGGACCGCCCCCGACCAGCCCGGCCAGCACGAGCGGCACCAGCGTCGTCTTGCCGGTGCCCGGCGGCGCCACCAGGACGGCGGTGCCGTCCCCCTCCAGCGCGTCGGCGAGAGCGGGCAGGGCGGTACGCACGGGCAGCGCGTCCAGGGCGTCGTAACGGATCACGCCCCTAGTGTCGTACGACCGTGAAATCACCCTTCACGCGCGCGGACGCGCAGGTGTACGCAACGGGCAACGGATTCAGTCCCGCTCGCACACGAAGATCGCCGTCCCCGGTATCAGGTTCCCGCGCAGCGGGGACCAGCCGCCCCACTCCGCGGTGTTCCAGGCCGGCCACTCCGGCTCCACCAGGTCGACCAGCCGGAAGCCCGAGGCCACGACGTCCCGCACCCGGTCGCCGATGGTGCGGTGGTGCTCGACGTACACCGCCCGGCCCTCCTCGTCCTGCTCCACGTAGGGCGTGCGGTCGAAGTACGACGAGGACACCGACAGCCCCTCGGGGCCCGGCTCGTCCGGGAAGGCCCAGCGGATCGGGTGCGTCACCGAGAAGACGAACCGGCCGCCCGGCCGCAGCACCCGGCGCACCTCGCGCAGCACCAGCCGCGGGTCGCCGACGAACGGCAGCGCCCCGTACGCGGAGCACGCCAGGTCGAAGGAGCCGTCCGCGAAGGGCAGCGCGCCGGCGTCGGCACAGACGAGGGGAAACGATCCGCCGATGCGCAGCGCGTGCTGGAGCTGGCGGTGCGAGAGGTCCAGGGCCACCGGGTGCGCGCCCTGGGCGGCCAGCCAGCGCGCGCACTGCGCCGCGCCCGCGCCGATCTCCAGGACCCCCTTGCCCTTCAGGTCCTCCGCCGGGCCGAGCAGCTCGGCCTCCACCTCGTCCAGGCCCTCCGGGCCCCACACGAAGCGGTCGTCGCCCAGGAACGTGCCGTGCTCGACCTGGTACTCGTCCGCGTTGCGGTCCCACCAGCCCCGGTTGGCACGGGCGCTCTCCGCGACCCCGGCGTCACGCCGGGTGGCTTCCGGTTCGAACTCCTCGGACCCTTCGGGTTCGAACGCTTCAGGCTCTTGGATGATCGGCTCCCTCGTCGTACTCTTCCGTGCAACCCGCCGGGCGCGCGTGTCGCTGTGCAGTGTCGCCACGCGTGTCACAGGAGGGGTCCCGCAGCCCTGCGCGGCCTCCTGGGACGATTTCTTGTGCCGGGAATGCGGTGATCCGCCCCGGGTGTGCGCCTTCGCGCATTGACCCTGCCCGGCTGCCCCCGTATGCTACAAGTTGCGCTGCGGGCCTGCGCACCTCAGACGTAGCAGGCTGCGCTCGCATCTGTTGTATGTCCCCTCGGTTCTCGAGGCGCCATCACCAGTTTGTGCTGGTGGGGCGCTTCCTTGGCTGTCCGGCTTCATCAGAGCGAAACGGGCTCCCGGCGTAAGCAGTACCTACGACTTCATGTCCGTACCGGAGCCCTTTCCCACATGACGAGCAGCACCGAGACCACCGCCACCACTCCGCAGGTTGCGGTCAACGACATCGGTAACGAGGAAGCCTTCCTCGCCGCGATCGACGAGACGATCAAGTACTTCAACGACGGCGACATCGTCGACGGCGTCATCGTGAAGGTCGACCGGGACGAGGTCCTGCTCGACATCGGTTACAAGACCGAAGGTGTCATCCCGAGCCGCGAGCTCTCGATCAAGCACGACGTCGACCCGAACGAGGTCGTCGCCGTCGGCGACGAGATCGAGGCCCTGGTCCTCCAGAAGGAGGACAAGGAAGGCCGCCTGATCCTCTCGAAGAAGCGCGCCCAGTACGAGCGTGCCTGGGGCACCATCGAGAAGATCAAGGAAGAGGACGGCATCGTCACCGGTACCGTCATCGAGGTCGTCAAGGGTGGTCTCATCCTCGACATCGGCCTCCGTGGCTTCCTCCCGGCCTCCCTGGTCGAGATGCGCCGCGTCCGCGACCTCCAGCCGTACGTCGGCAAGGAGCTCGAGGCCAAGATCATCGAGCTGGACAAGAACCGCAACAACGTGGTCCTGTCCCGCCGTGCCTGGCTGGAGCAGACCCAGTCCGAGGTCCGCCAGACGTTCCTCACGACCCTCCAGAAGGGTCAGGTCCGTTCCGGTGTGGTCTCCTCGATCGTCAACTTCGGTGCCTTCGTGGACCTGGGTGGCGTGGACGGTCTGGTCCACGTCTCCGAGCTGTCCTGGAAGCACATCGACCACCCGTCCGAGGTTGTCGAGGTCGGCCAGGAAGTCACCGTCGAGGTCCTCGACGTCGACATGGACCGCGAGCGCGTCTCCCTGTCGCTGAAGGCGACCCAGGAAGACCCGTGGCAGCAGTTCGCCCGCACCCACCAGATCGGCCAGGTCGTGCCCGGTAAGGTCACGAAGCTGGTTCCGTTCGGTGCGTTCGTCCGCGTGGACGAGGGCATCGAGGGTCTGGTCCACATCTCCGAGCTGGCCGAGCGCCACGTGGAGATCCCGGAGCAGGTCGTCCAGGTCAACGACGAGATCTTCGTCAAGGTCATCGACATCGACCTCGAGCGTCGCCGCATCAGCCTCTCGCTGAAGCAGGCCAACGAGTCCTTCGGTGCCGACCCGGCCTCGGTCGAGTTCGACCCGACCCTGTACGGCATGGCCGCGTCCTACGACGACCAGGGCAACTACATCTACCCCGAGGGCTTCGACCCGGAGACCAACGACTGGCTGCCGGGCTACGAGAAGCAGCGCGAGGAGTGGGAGCGCCAGTACGCCGAGGCGCAGGCCCGCTTCGAGCAGCACCAGCAGCAGGTCATCAAGTCCCGCGAGGCCGACGCGGCTGCTGCCGCCGAGGGCGGCGAGGCTGCGGCTCCGGCCGCGACCGGCGGTTCGTACTCCTCCGAGGGCGCGGACACCTCCGGCGCGCTGGCCTCGGACGAGGCGCTTGCCGCTCTGCGCGAGAAGCTGGCCGGCGGCCAGAGCTGAGCTCTGCCACTGAGGCTTAGCCGATAGCCGGCTCTGAGGGGCCGTACCTTTCGAGGTGCGGCCCCTCAGGCGTTTTCCGGGGTCCCTTCGGCTCTTCTTCGGGCGCGCCCCCCTGGAGCTGCGGTTGCCCGCACCTTCGTTCGTATCCTCTTCGTGAGATCGCTGATCAGCGGCGCGTCGCGGGAATGCCCCTGCTCCAGGGCGTGTTGTCGATGAGGAACACGAGGAGGAGCGGTCACAGTGCTTGATCCGCAGGGTTTGTACGCATGGGAGCCGAAGGGCCTCGCCGTCGTCGACATGGCGCTCGCCCAGGAGTCGGCCGGACTTGTCATGCTCTACCACTTCGACGGATACATCGACGCGGGCGAGACCGGCGACCAGATCGTCGACCGGCTCCTCGACTCGCTGCCCCACCAGGTCGTGGCCCGCTTCGACCACGACCGGCTCGTGGACTACCGTGCCCGCCGCCCGCTGCTGACCTTCAAGCGGGACCGCTGGACCGAATACGAAGACCCCGCCATCGAGGTCCGGCTCGTCCAGGACACCACCGGCGCCCCCTTCCTGCTGCTGTCCGGCCCCGAACCGGACGTCGAATGGGAGCGGTTCGCCGCGGCCGTACAGCAGATCGTGGAGCGGCTCGGCGTCCGCCTGTCCGTGAACTTCCACGGCATCCCCATGGGCGTCCCGCACACCCGCCCCGTGGGCCTCACCCCGCACGGCAACCGCACCGACCTCGTCCCCGGCCACCGCAGCCCCTTCGACGAGGCCCAGGTGCCCGGCAGCGCCGAGTCGCTCGTCGAGTACCGCCTCATGGAGGCCGGACACGACGTCCTGGGCGTCGCCGCGCACGTCCCGCACTACATCGCCCGCTCCCCGTACCCGGACGCGGCCCTGACCGTGCTGGAGGCCATCACGGCCGCCACCGGCCTGGTCCTGCCCGGCATCGCACACTCCCTGCGCACGGAGGCGCACCGCACGCAGACCGAGATCGACCGGCAGATCCAGGAGGGCGACGCGGAGCTGACCGCGCTCGTCCAGGGCCTGGAGCACCAGTACGACGCCGCCGCCGGCGCCGAGACCCGCGGCAACATGCTCGCCGAACCGGTCGACATCCCCTCGGCCGACGAGATCGGGCTGGAGTTCGAGCGCTTCCTGGCCGAACGCGAGGGCGACAACTGACCTCCGCCGATTCCGCCGTCAGCGGCAGGGCCTAAGCTTCCGCTCATGCTGAAAGTGGGCCTCACCGGTGGAATCGGCGCCGGCAAGAGCGAGGTGTCGCGGCTGCTCGTGGAACACGGCGCCGTACTGATCGACGCCGACCGCATCGCGCGCGAGGTCGTCGCGCCCGGAACACCCGGCCTTGCGGCGCTGGTCGAGGCATTCGGCGAGGACGTCCTCGCCGCCGACGGCAGCCTCGACCGCCCCCGGCTCGGCTCCATCGTCTTCGCCGACCCCGACAAGCTCGCCGTCCTCAACTCGATCGTCCACCCCCTGGTGGGCGCCCGCTCCCGCGAACTGGAGAGCGCCGCCGACGACGACGCCGTGGTGGTCCACGATGTCCCGCTCCTCACCGAGAACCGCCTGGCGCCGCTGTACGACGTCGTGGTCGTCGTGGACGCGAGCCCCGAGACCCAGCTCGACCGGCTCGTACGGCTGCGCGGCATGACCGAGGACGACGCACGCGCGCGTATGGCCGCGCAGGCGACGCGCGAGCAGCGCCGGGAGATCGCGGACATCGTGATCGACAACGACGTACCCCTGGACGACCTCAGAAAGCGCGTGGCGCAGGTGTGGGACGACCTCGTGCGGCGGGCGGCAGCCGACGGCGCGGAATAGCGGTCCCCCGTCCGGGCGTTGAACCGCCGGAGAGAGGGAAGGACTGTGCCGTGCCCGAGACCAGCGGTCCGATCGGACGAACCCCGGAGACGCATGTCATCGACTTCCGCGCCGCCGAGCAACTGCTCAACGCGCGGGACCCGCGGGGCGCGGTGAAGCTGCTCGACGGAGTCATCGCCGCGCACCCCGAGAACACCGCCGCCCGCCTGCTGCGCGCGCGTGCCTTCTTCGCCGCCGCGCAACTGCGCCCCGCCGAGCTGGAATTCACCATCGTGCTGGAACGCGAGCCGGACAACGCCTTCGCCCACTTCGCGCTCGCCCGCACCTACGAACGCCAAGGCCGCCCCGACCATGCCATCCGCCACTTCCGGCTGGCCGCCGCGCTCGACCCCAACCCCGACTACCTGAAGGCCGCGCGCTTCGACGCGTGAGGCCGACCCCGCCCGTCACGGGTGACGGGGCGGCGGCTGCCGCCGACGGGGAGGCTGCTGCGGGTACGGCGGCTGCTGCGTATAGGGCGGACCGCCGTCCGGTGGCAGGCGTGGGGGGCGGCTCTCCGGCGGCCAGTACGGCGGTACGTCGGGGCCGGGCTGATAGTGCGGGCCCTCCCGGATGTGCCGGACGATCATCACCAGGTCGATGGTGATCACCAGCCACAGCACCCCGAAGGCCGCCGCCCAGCCGGGGCGCCCGACCAGCGCGAACAGGGCCGTGCCGAAAATCGCCCAGATCAGCCCCCACACGCTCAGCCAGAACCGCGCTCGCAGCGCACTGCGCGCGGTCGCCGGTTCACTGCCCGTACGCATAGGATCACCGTTCCTCCTAAAAACGTACTCTTCGCCGCAGACGTCCATCAAGCGCGGTCGTCATGGCCGGGACGAAGCCGGCCCGAAAGTTCCCGCAGCACCGGCGAATCCCTCGAACGAGTGAACTGCAGCAAGTAGGGAACGGCCCTACGACGCCCGGCCGTTGTGCGGGCATGACGATCAAAATGCGTGAGGGACACAGCGGAACAGGACCCGGTGCGATCACCCCGGACGGCTGCGCGGTCGAGCTGTACTCGCGACTGCCGGCGCGCGACGAACCGGACGTCATCGCCGCGGCGGTACCGGCCGGGGCACACATCCTGGAACTGGGCAGCGGAGTGGGCAGGGTGACCCACCCCCTGCTGGAACGCGGCTTCACGGTCACGGCCGTGGACGAGTCCGCGGAGATGCTCGCCCGCGTCCGCGGGGCGCGCACGATATGCAGCCCCATCGAGCACCTCGATCTGGACGAGGAGTTCGACGTGGTGATGCTCGCGTCGTTCCTCGTCCACGCCGCCGACGTCGAGGTGCGCCGGGGCCTGCTGCGCACCTGCGTCCGGCACGTGGCGGAGGGCGGCTGCGTGCTCATCCAGCGGGAGGGCGCCGACTACCACACCAACGTGCCGAGGGAGCGCGTCGACCCGGGCTTCACCATGCGGATCGTCTCGACGGAGCCGGTCGGCGACGGCGTGAACTCCGTCCTCGCCGAGTACGTCTTCCCCGACGCGGTCTGGACCCAGACCTTCCGGTCCCGCCTCCTGACCCGGGACCAGTTCGAAACGGCACTCGCGGAAGCGGGACTGGAGGTGGCCGAGTACCTGACCCCGGACGGGATCTGGGTGAAGGCGGTGCCGGTGGCGAGGTAGGGGGCCGAAGCCGGCAAGCCTCATGGCCTGCACGAGGATCGCGTGGGTGGCGATGAGTTTCAGGGGCGCGGTCGGTCTGTCTCGGTGACAGCAAGCAAGTTCGCATCACCCAGGAGACCCTGATGTCCGAGATCACCGCCCCCGTCGCCTCCTCCGCCGCTTCCGCGCCCTCGAGGCGTCCCTTTGCCGCTCACGCTCTGCGTGGTGTGCAGGTGCTGCTCGCCCTGTTCTTCGGGATCGCGAGTGCGCTGCCCAAGCTGATCGCGCATCCGTCGGCTGTCGAGTCCTTCGACAAGATCGGCTGGGGCAGTGCGGGCATGTACACCATCGGCGTCCTCGAACTCACGGGGGCAGTCGCGCTGTTGATCCCCGTGCTGCAGTCGGTGGCGGCGATGGCGCTGAGCGCGCTCATGGTGGGGGCGTTCATCGTCCAGCTCACCGTGTTCGACGGCCAGTACGCGGCGACCCCGCTGATCCTGATGATCCCGCTCATCGTGATCGCCCGGGCCCGCCGCGGGTACAACGCCCAGCTGCTGGGGCTGGTGCGGCGAGTGGGACGGCAGGCGTGACCCGTAGGCGAGAGCGTCGGTGACGCCGACCGGGCGCGGGGGCCCGGCCGACGTCATCGGCGTGTGTCACCGGAGGGGAGCGGGGTGGGAGGGGCGGGGGAGGAGGGAGGGGCCCCAGGTCAGCGGCTCCGGGGTCGGGCGCCGGGTCCGCCGGGTCCTCCCGGCCTTCCGGGTCCCCCCAGCCCTCCGGGTCCTCCCGGCCCTCCGGATCCTCCCGGCCCTCCAGGTCCACCGAGCCCACCGAACCCGCCCGGCCCGGCGAGGCCCCGGAGGCGTTCCAGTTCGCGGCGGTCGCGCTTGGTGGGGCGGCCCGCGCCGCGATCGCGCAGGCCGGCCGGGGCCGTGGCCTCGCGGGGCGGGGGCGGCGGGGAGTTGTCGATGTAGCACTGGACGGCCACGGGGGCGCCGACCCGCTTGCGGATCAGGCGCTTGACGATCACGACGCGTTCCCGGCCCTCGTGCCGCAGGCGGACCTCGTCGCCGACGCGCACGGAGTAGGCGGGCTTCACCCGCTCGCCGTTGACGTGGACGTGCCCGCCACGGCAGGCGGTGGCGCCCAGGGAGCGCGTCTTGATCAGCCGTACGGCCCAGATCCAGCTGTCGATCCGTACCGTCTCGCCGTTGGCCGGCCCGGCGGCCTCGGCGGCGGCCACCGCGGCGGCGACCTTGGGGTCGAGCGGCTGGGCAACGGCGGCGCCGGGGTTCTCGGCATCCCGGGCGGGGGCCGTCTCGCCCCGTCCGCCGGTGTCACGGTTCACGTTCTCGTCCGCATCCTCGGAAGCCATACGCCGACCCTAGCGCCCCGGGGCGGGCGAGCCGGAGGCGTTTTCCGGGGGCGCACCCGTCTCCGGTCAGGGAACACGAGAACGACGGGGAGAACCTTCGCCAGGCCGGAGCGGGCATACCGTGGCCCCATGGACGACAGCTGTGCCCTCGCTCGGCTCGACCGGCGTGTCGCCGAGTGCCGGGCCTGTCCCCGGCTCGTCGCCTGGCGCGAGGAGGCGGCCCGGACCAAGCGGGCAGCGTTTGCCGACTGGACGTACTGGGGGCGGCCGGTGCCCGGCTTCGGGCCCGCCGACGCCCGTCTGGTGATCATCGGGCTGGCGCCCGCCGCGCACGGCGGCAACCGCACCGGCCGCATGTTCACCGGTGACCGTTCCGGAGACGTGCTCTACCAGGCGCTGTACGACGTGGGGCTCGCCTCGCAGCCCAGCTCGGTCAGCGCCGACGACGGCCTGGAGCTGTACGGCGTCCGTGTCACCGCGCCCGTGCACTGCGCCCCGCCCGCCAACAAGCCGACCCCCGGTGAGCGCGACACCTGCCGCCCCTGGCTGGTCGAGGAACTGAAGCTGCTGCGCCCGACGCTCAGGGCGGCCGTGGTGCTCGGTGCCTTCGGCTGGCAGGCCGCGCTGCCCGCGCTCGCCGAGGCGGGCTGGACCGTCCCGCGCCCCCGCCCGGCCTTTGCCCACGGCACCCGGGTCGCCCTGGACCGCCCCGGTCTCCGCCTCGACCTCTTCGGCTGCTTCCACGTCAGCCAGCGCAACACCTTCACCGGCAGGCTCACCCCGGAGATGCTGCGCGAGGTGCTGCGCACGGCGGCGGACGCGGCCGGGCTGCCGTAGGTGGTGTTTTTTGATCTTGCCGGCGTCCCGGGCCCGACGCCTCAGGGGCGCCACACGTAGCGCACGTCCGGCTCCCGCTCCTCGTTGCCGCTGCCGTCGGTGAACTCCACGGCGGTGAAGCCGTGCCGCTCGTAGAAGCGGTGGGCGGGCTTGTTGACCTGGAAGGTCCACAGCGTGAGGCCACCGGGGCTGCGCTCCTTGGCGAGGGCGACGAACCGGTCACCGAGCCCACGGCCCCGCCACCCCGGGTCCAGATACAGCTGGGACAGCGACTCCCCTTCCAGGACCATCAGGCCCACGATCTCGCCTCCGGCTGCCTCCGCGACCCACGTCTCCCGCAGCGGGATCACGACGTCCCGGAAGTAGTCCCGCACCTCGTCGTCGGAGTGCGGCCGGACCACCGTCGGCAGCGCGGCGGCGAAGGACCGCAACCAGGCGTCGGCGGCGGCGCGCGCGTCCGCGGGCCCCGCCCGCCGGATGCCGACCGTCCCCCCGACCGTCCCCCCGACCGTCCCCCCGGCCGTCGCGTCGGCCGTCGCGTCGGCCTCCTCCGGGACCACGGCCGTCGCCGTGATCTCCACCAGCTGGCCGGGGTACCCGAGGCAGGCCACACCGAGCAGCGTGGACGAATGCGGGCCGAGGCTCAGCCCCGAGGCCTCGACGACCTTCCACACCGCGGCCAGTACGGCGGGGTCGGCGCTCACCACGTACACATCGGTGGCGACGACGTGTTCCAAGTCGCTGCCGACGGCCTGCAGTTGCTCCCGGAGGTTCGCGATGACCTGCTCGGCCTGCCGCAGCGGGTCGCCGGCCCCGGCCAGCGTGCCCTCGGCGTCGAGCGGTACGGCTCCTCCCAGGAACGCGAGCTTCGTGCCCGCCTCCACGACGGATGCGTGCGCATAGGTGGGCGGCGGGAAGAGGCCGGGCGCGTTCATTCGACGGATCATGGCGGCTCCTCGGATCGGGGCGTCGGGGCATCGGGAGGTCGGGCCAACAGGCCATCGGGACGTGGCAAGGGCCAACCTCCTGATGATCCGCACCTCGGCCGCCGGTCCGCACCCGATTTTCCGCTCGCCGGTCCACGACCTCGCCGCCACCGCCGATGTGCCGTCCGCCGTACGGGAGTTGGGGAGGAGCCCGCGTAGGCTGCCCGGTATGGACCTCGCCGACGGCCTCATCGACCATCCCTACGACGTCTACCGGCGCCTGCGCGAGACCGCGCCCGTGCACCGCGTCACCGGACCGGACGGCACCCCCGCCTGGCTCGTCACCCGGTACGAGGACGTCCGTGCCGCCCTCGCCGACCCCCGCCTCTCCCTGGACAAACGGAGCGGGGCCGGCACGTACAAGGGTCTCTCGCTGCCACCCGCCCTCGACGCCAACCTTCTCAACATGGACCCGCCGGACCACACCCGCATCCGGCGCCTGGTCGGCCGCGCCTTCACCCCGCGCCGAATCCAGCAGCTCCGCACACCCATCCGGCGTACCGCGGACCGGCTCCTCGACGCCCTCGGCACGCACGGCAGCACCGACCTGGTCGCCTCCTATGCCGCGCCGCTGCCGATCACCGTCATCTGCGACCTGCTGGGCATCCCGGAGGGGGACCGGCTGGACTTCCGGCAGTGGACCGATGTCCTCATGGCCCCCGACCCGGCCCGCCCGCACGCCGCCAAGGAGGCGATGGCGGCCATGCTCGGCTTCCTCACCGGGCTCCTCGCGGCCAAGCGCCGGGAGCCCGGGGACGACCTGCTCAGCGACCTGATCGCCGTACGCGACGAGGGCGACCGGCTCACCGAGGACGAGTTGATGTCCCTCGCCTGGCTCATCCTCTTCGCCGGGTACGAGAACACGGTCCAGCTCATCGGCAACGCCGTGCTCGCCCTCCTGCAACACCCCGACCAGCTCGCCGCCCTGCGCAAGGAGCCGGAGCGACTTCCCGCCGCCGTCGAGGAGTTGGCCCGTTACGAGGGCCCCATGCTGCTGGCCATGCGCCGGTTCCCGGTCGAGGACGTGACGATCGCCGGGGTGACCATCCCGGCGGGCGAGACGGTCTGGGTCTCCCTGTCCTCCGCCCACCGCGACCCCGCCCGCTTCCCCGACCCCGACCGCCTCGACCTCGGCCGCGACGCCACCGGCCAGCTCGCCCTCGGGCACGGCATCC
Organism: Streptomyces sp. NPDC002676; assembly: GCF_053592455.1. Lineage (NCBI taxonomy): Bacteria > Bacillati > Actinomycetota > Actinomycetes > Kitasatosporales > Streptomycetaceae > Streptomyces > Streptomyces sp. NPDC002676. Next base: position 1,270,333 of record NZ_JBSFVT010000001.1, read on the forward strand.
ACTACTGCCTGGGCGCACCCCTGGCCCGTGCCGAGGCCGAGATCGCGCTGGCCGCCCTGCTGGAGCGGTTCCCCGATCTGGCGCTCGCGGAGGGCGAGTTGCGCTGGCGCCGGTCGCTGCGGGCCCGTGGGCTGGTGGCGCTGCCGGTGACGTACTGAGGGCGTAGTGAACCGGTGTGCGGGTCGTGGCCGTGGCTGAGAGGCGCCGGAAAGATTCTTGGAATCGGCCGCCGTATTCCGATGAGTTCCGCTCCTGCCGGCGGTCACCATCCGGAACGACCGTCGGACAGGAGGGCCCATGTCGCTTCCGGAGATCGTCTCGCGCGAGCAGTGGCGCGCGGCGCGTGAGGAACTGCTGCGCAAGGAGGAGGCGGTCAGCAAGGCGTACGAGCAACTGGGCGCCGAACGGCGAAGACTGCCCATGGTCGAGGTCGACCCGGAGTACGTCTTCGAGGGCGGCGACGGCAAGGCCACCCTCCTCGACCTCTTCGAGGAGCGGGCCCAACTCGTCGTCCACCACTTCATGTTCGCGCCGGAGTGGGAGGCGGGCTGCCCGGGCTGCTCGGCCTTCCTCGACCAGGTCGGCCACCTCGCGCACCTGCGGGCCCGGCACACCTCGTTCGCGGCGGTGTCCCGGGCGCCGTTCACCCGGCTCCTGCCGTTCAAGTCGCGGATGGGCTGGGCGGTGCCCTGGTACTCGTCGTGCCACAGCGACTTCAACCTCGACTTCGAGGCGACCGTGGACCTGGGCGGGGAACTGGTCGAGCGGTCGGGCGTCAGCTGCTTCCTGCGGGATCGCGACCGGGTCTTCCACACCTACTCGGTGTACGACGACGGCCTGGACGGCCTCGGTACGACCGTCGGCCTGCTCGACCTCACGCCGCTCGGGCGCAGGCCCGTGGGCAGCGACCGGCTGCGGCTGCACGACGAGTACGAATACTGACGGTTCCGCTCCTTGTGCGGAGCGTGCCGAAGTGGTGTCGGTCATGTCTCAGTCCCGTCACTGCGCGAGGCGCTGGCCTGCTCCAGGGCGTTAACTCCTGACAACAGGACGCTTTCTGGAGGTGCAGGACGGTGAACGGGCGAACAGTGGTCGAGCGCTTTCCCGCCGGCGGTCCGCGAGGATCGTGGCCCGCGGAGGAGTTCGCGCACGCGCGGCGTCTGGAAGGCCTGCCCGCCGAGGTCGTGATGGACCTCGCGACGGACACGTTCCTGGTCATCGTGCGGGGTGGCGAGGGCGGGGGACTGGTGCCCGCGCCGTGAACCGCTGCGCCTGGAGCGCGTACGGCTCCGCGCAGAGCCCGCCGCTGTCGCCGGGGTGTACGACTTCGCCGGGCGGCCGGGGGCGGGGCGGGGCGCGTGGGGGAGTGCGGGGGCGCGAGGGGGGGGCGGGGGCCGGGGGTCGGGGCGGCTACGCCGAGACGGCCCGGGACCAGTCCGGGGTCGTGCCCGTCACCCGGCACAGGGCCAGGTACAGGGGGATCGGCGGGGTGTACGGGACCGTGCCCTCCGGGCGGTGGATGAGGCGGGCGATGCCGGGGACCAGCGCGCCGGGGGCGTAGTGGGCCGGGGCCGGCCAGGGGAGGGCGTCGTCGGAGTCCGCCGGAACGATCCACCACCAGCGGGCGCCGTCGGTGTACACACAGCCCAGGCGCGGCAGCCGCGGGGCGACGAGCGGGCCGAGGCGGTCCGGCACGGCCACGGCGTCGCAGCCGAGCGGGACCGTCATGCCCTCGGGCAGCGGCAGCCGGCGCGTCGTGGCTGTGTTCGTGGTGGCGTTCTTGGCCGTGATCGCGGTCATGGCTGCGGGTGCTGCCGGGGCCGCAGCGGGTTGCCGGCGCTTCAGACGCACCAGCGTGTCCAGGCCGAGCGGCCGGTCGGAACCCGTGGTGTGGCGTGGGGCGACATCGCTGATACGGGGCGCGCCGAGGCCGGCGGCGGGGTGTGCGACGACGCCTGGGCTCGTCGCGAGGTGCGGACCGGTAGCGTGGTACGCGCCGACTCCGGTGGCGGAGGTGGTGGCGGAGGTGTGGTGCGGGCGGCCGGGGCCGATGGTGCTGTTCACGGCAGCTCCTATGCGCTGTGCTGCTTCGGTTCCCATCCGCCGCGCTGCTGCGGGGGTGTCCGGCGCTGAACCGGGACCGGCCCGTCCTCGCGGGAGCCGTGCGAAGGGCTCGGCTCGTGCGAGCGGCCCGGGTCGTGCGAGGGGCTCGGCTTGGGCCGGGTGCCCCAGCCCAGGTCGTTGCGCGGTCCGGCGGTGTCGGAGGCCGCGTCGGTCTGGTGGGGTAGCTCGGCCCAGACCAGCAGTCCGGGACCGTGCTCCTGGGCTCCCCAGGCTTCGCACAGGGCGTCGACGAGCAGCAGGCCGCGCCCGCGCTCGTCGTCGGGCCGCTGCGGGGACGGGTGCGGATCGCCCGGCGCGCAGCCGTCGTCGCGCACGGCTATGCGCACCGTGTCGTCGTGGTCGTGCAGCTCGCACACGACGCGACTGCTCGCGGTGTGCACGATCGCGTTGGTGACCAGCTCGGATATGACCAGAGCCGCGTTGTCGCAGGTGTCCGCGCACACCGACCAGCCCGTCAGCCGGGCACGCGTCAGGCGTCTCGCCTGTGCGGGGGAACCCGGATGAGCGGCCAGCTCGAAGCGGAACCGGCGCCCGGCAGCGCCCCTGCCAGGGGCTGCTCCCGTGGTGGCACCGAGACCGGGGCGGTCTGCGGCGGCGTCTGTTCCTAAGGGCGCGGACGGAATCACGCTTGCCACTATCGCCCCGCCGCGAACACTTGGCAAGTGTCACTCTGAAAATTGCAGAGTGCAGTGTGACTCGGTCAGCGGCCGTGGCACACTGCTCGCAACAGCACGTCGAACGGCGCCAATTGGGATCGTCGCTGATCCGTCCGGATCTTCGAATGAATCTTCGAATGGCGCCGTAGGGCTGTCGTAGGGCTGTGCTCTCGTAGGGCAGTCGGGATCCGTTGCGGGATCCTCTGCGGGACTTCGGGTTTCCTTCGGTGGAGGTGGGAGCGTGAGCGAGCCGCGGTCCGCGCCGACCGTGGGTCAGGTCGTCCTTGGCCGGCGCCTGCTGGACCTGCGGGAACGTGCCGGTCTCAAGCGCGAGGAGGCCGCCCGTGTCCTCCGCGTCGCCCCCGCCACCGTCCGCCGTATGGAGATGGCCGAGGTCGCCCTCAAGATCCCGTACCTGCAGCTGCTGCTGAAGGCCTACGGCGTGCCCGACGACGAGGCCGACGTCTTTGTGCAGCTCGCCGAGGAGGCCAACAGGCCCGGCTGGTGGCAGCGGTTCCACGACATCCTGCCGGGCTGGTTCTCCATGTACGTCAGCCTGGAGGGCGCGGCCAGCCTCATCCGCTCCTACGAGCCGCACTTCGTCCCCGGGCTGCTGCAGACCGAGGACTACGCGCGCGGAGTGCTCAAGTCCGGTGCCATCGGGCAGACGAGCCCGGAGGACATCGAGCGCCATGTCGCGCTGCGCATGCAACGCCAGGACCTGCTCACCCGGCCCGACGCCCCCCGCTTCTGGGTGGTGATGGACGAGACCGCCCTGCGCCGCCCCGTCGTCGGGCCGGAGGTGATGCGCGCGCAGATCGACAAGTTGCTGGAGGCTACGAAGCTGCCCCATGTGACACTCCAGGTCGCCCCGTTCGTCAACGGGCCGCACCCGGGGACGTACGGGCCCTTCGTGCTGTTCCGGTTCGCCATGTCGGAACTCCCGGACATGGTCTACAGCGAGTACCTGACCGGAGCTGTCTACCTGGACGCGCGCTCCGAGGTGGGGACCCATCTGGAGGTCATGGACCGCATGGCGGCGCAGGCCGCCACGGCACAACGCACGAAGGAGATCCTCCGGGATCTCCGCAAGGAGCTGTGAATGGATCGCATCACGCCGCGCAGTCGCGTCTACAACGGCATGCCAGCACGGGAGTTGGGAAGCGAGGGGTGGCACAAGCCCTGGAGCGGCGGCAACGGCGGCAACTGCCTGGAGGCGATGAAGCTGTCCGACGGACGGATCGCCGTGCGCCAGTCCACCGACCCGGACGGCCCCGCGCTGATCTACACCACGGACGAGATGACCGCCTTCATCGAGGGTGCGAAGGCGGGTGAGGCGGACTTCCTGCTCACGTGAGCGATCCGTGCCCTTTTTATGACTTGCTCCATTTCCCTGACCCCGCCTCCTGTTACCTGGCCCACCTTGTTCCTCCCGATCCTTCACGGCCGTCATCCGGGCGGCGGCAGCACCCCGCACAGGGCCTCAACGGCCGCCCCGTAGGCGTGCTCCGCGGGCGTCGCGTACCCCACCACCAGGCCGTCGGCCGCTGCCGTCGCCGCCTCCGGATGCCGGAACGCGGCGAGGCCGTCGAGCGCGACGCCCTGCCAGGCGGCGGCCTTGACCGCGGACCGTTCGGTGCCGGGCGGCAGCCGCAGCACCGCGTGCAGCCCGGCGGCGACACCGGTCACCTCGATGTGCGGCGCGTGCGCGGCGAGCGCCTCGACCAGCCGATCGCGGCGGCGCCGGTAGCGCTGCCGCATCCGCCGCACATGGCGGTCGTACGACCCGGAGCCGATGAAGTCCGCGAGGGCGAGCTGGTCCGGCACGCTCGCCCACGCCTCCCGCTCGCCCTTCGCGGCGAGCGCGGGGCCGACGTACCGCTCCGGCAGCACCATCCAGCCCAGCCGCAGCGCCGGTGACAGGCTCTTGCTGACCGAGCCGATGTGGATCACCCGCTCGGGATCGAGGCCCTGGAGCGCGCCGACGGGCCGTCGATCGTAGCGGAACTCGCCGTCGTAGTCGTCCTCCAGCACCACCGCCCCGCGCCCGCGTGCCCAGTCGATCACCGCCGCCCGGCGCTCCGGGTGCAGCGGGCCGCCGGTCGGGAACTGGTGTGCGGGCGTGAGCAGTACGGCCCGCTCCTGCCCCAACTCCGTCACGCGCGCGCCGTGTTCGTCCAGCGGCAGCGGCACGGTCCGCACGCCGGCCGCCGCGAGCAGCCCTCGGTGGAAGCCCAGCCCGTACGCCTCCACGGCCAGCGGACCGCGCAGCACGCCACCGTTGCCTGCGCCGCCGTCGCCTGCGCCGCCTCCGGGCCCGCCCGGTGGCCCGAACAGCAGCCGCAGCGCGTGCGCGAAGCCGGAGCAGATCACGATCCGGTCCGGCGCGGTACGCACCCCTCGCGCGCGTGCCAGGTACTCCGTGAGCGCCTCCCGCAGCTCCCGGCGTCCGGCGGGATCCCCCGGCCCGAACGCCTCGTTGGGTGCCGCCCGCAGCGCCCTGCGGTAGGAGGCCGCCCAGGCCGCCCGGGGGAACGCCGAGGCGTCCGGCGTGCCCTGCCGCAGATCGTGCCGCGGCCCACCCGCGCGTGCGGGAGTCTTCACGGGCACCCGCTCGGCCTGTGGCAACGGCACGGCCCTCCCCCGCTGCCCGAGAGGCGTGGGAGGTACCCCCATCGCGACCCGGGTGCCCGAGCCCTGGCGGGCGGTCAGCCAGCCCTCCGCGACCAGCTCCGCGTACGCGTCGGCCACCGTGTTCCGGGCCATGCCGAGGTCGGCGGCGAGCGAACGGTACGGCGGCAGCCGTGTGCCCGGCGCCAGCCGCCCGCCACGCACCGCCTCCCGCAGCGCCCGGATCAGCGCGGCCCGCCGCCCACCCGGCCCCGACAGCTCCAGATGCAGATCGGCGCCGATCCGCTCCGCGGAATTGACCCATGATTCCGTCACAGAAATGCACCCTACGACAGGTCTTTCGACTGCATAGGTTGGGAGCCATGACGACGGCGAACACGACGACGAACACGACCTCGAACACGACGACGAACACGACCTCGAACACGACGACGAACACCACCCGGCCGACGACCGCGCTCGCCTCCGGTACGGCGGTCGACACCGCCGCGGGGATCGCCGCGGCCGAGGTCTCCCGCAGCCGCCTGGACTTCGCCAGGACCGCTCCGAAGGTCTTCCGCGCCCTCATCGGCTTCGACGCCGCCTCCCGCGCGGGCCTCGACCCCGCGCTGGTCGAGCTGATCCAGATCCGCGCCTCGCTCCTCAACCACTGCGCCTACTGCCTCCACATGCACACCAACGACGCCCGCAAGGCCGGTGAGAGCGAGGACCGGCTGCACATGGTCGCCGTGTGGCGCGAGGCGCGGCACTTCTTCACCCCGCGGGAACAGGCGGCACTGGCCCTGACCGAGGCGGTCACCCTCGTCGCCGACGGAGGCGTCCCGGACGAGGTCTACGCGGAGGCCGCCACCCACTTCGAGGACGAGGAACTGGCCCAGGTACTCGCCCTGATCTTCACGATCAACACCTGGAACCGCCTGGCCCTGGCCACGGCCAAGGTGGCGGGCACGGACGAACGGCGCCGCTGAGCAGGCCGCGCGCGGGCTGGGGGGCTCGGTGCGGCGCCGGCCGGCCGAGGCCTCACACCACCATCGGCCGGTCCCTCGGAGAGACCGGCGCCGGCAGCCGCGAACTCCCCGTCAGATGGCGGTCGACGGCCGCGGCGACCGCCCGCCCCTCCGCGATGGCCCACACGATCAGCGACTGCCCGCGCCCCGCGTCCCCGGCGGCGAACACGCCGGGGACGTTGGTGGCGTAGCCGTCGTCCCGGGCGATCGTGCCGCGCGGCTCCAGGCGCAGGCCCAACTGCCCGATGAGCCCGTCCTCCTGGTCGGGCCCGGAGAAGCCGAGGGCGAGCAGCACGAGGTCGGCGGGCAGCGTCCGCTCCGTACCCGGCACCGTCTGCCGCCGCTCGTCGACCTCGACGAGGTGCAACGCCCGCACATGCCCGCCCGCGTCCCCGGTGAAGCGGAGCGTGGACGCCGCGAACAGCCGCGCGTCCGCATCCGCCGCCGGAGCCGTCCGCAGGTCCCGCGCCTCCTCGTGTGCCGCCGACAGCCGGTAGACCTTCGGGTACGTCGGCCAGGGCTCGGCCTCCTCGTCGCGCTCGGCACCCGGCTGGGCGTAGATGTCCAGCTGGGTCACGGACGCCGCCCCCTCGCGCACCGCCGTCCCCAGACAGTCCGCCCCGGTGTCCCCGCCCCCGACGATCAGGACATGCTTGCCGGCGGCGGACAGCGGCGAGACCTCCAGATCCCCCTCGCACACCCGGTTGGCCAGCGGCAGGTACTCCATCGCCTGGTGTATCCCGTCCAACTCCCGACCGGGCACCGCAAGTTCCCGCCACGCCGTGGCCCCCGTGGCGATCACCATCGCGTCGTACCGGCTCCGCAGGCCGGACGCCGACACATCCCTTCCGACCGTCGTCGACGCGCGGAATCTGGTCCCCTCCGCCCGCATCTGTGCGAGCCGCCGCTCCAGATGCCGTTTCTCCATCTTGAACTCGGGGATGCCGTACCGCATCAGACCGCCGATCCGGTCGTCCCTCTCGTACACCGCGACCGTGTGCCCCGCCCGGGTCAGCTGCTGCGCCGCCGCGAGCCCGGCGGGCCCGGAGCCGATCACCGCGACCGTCCTGCCCGACAGCCGCTCGGGAGGCCGCGGCGAGGTGAAACCCTCCTCCCACGCCCGGTCGGCGATCGCACACTCGACGTTCTTGATCGTGACGGCCGGCTGGTTGATCGCCAGCACGCACCCCGCCTCGCACGGCGCCGGACACAGGCGTCCGGTGAACTCGGGGAAGTTGTTCGTCGCGTGCAGCCGGTCGCTCGCGGCCCGCCAGTCCTCCCGCGACACCAGGTCGTTCCACTCGGGGATGAGATTGCCCAGCGGGCACGCGTCGTGACAGAACGGGACGCCGCAGTCCATGCAGCGGTCCGCCTGTTTGCTGATGATGGGCAGCAGCGCCCCCGGGACGTACACCTCGTCCCAGTCCCGCACCCGCTCCTCGACGGGCCGCCGCGGCCACTCCTGGCGCGGCGTGGTCATGAACCCCTTGGGATCGGCCATGGTCGTCTTCCTCGCGTACGCGTACCGGAGGTACTGGGTGTACGACGGGCCGTGCGCCGCCATCGGGCGCCACTCTTCCGGCCACGATACGTCCGCGACGACGGCGGCGCAGAGCGGTCGGACAGCGCTTTCTGCCGAGGCAGGGCAGCGGCGGCGGTGACGACGGCATACGCGGGCCCGGGGGTGCCCGGGGTGCGCGGGCCCTGGAGGGACCGGGGTGCGCGGGCCCCGGGGGGACTGGCGTGCGCGGGCCCTGGGGGCACGGGGTGCGCGGGCCGACGGTCCCCGACGGAGGGCCGCTACCACCTCTCGGCGCTCGGCACCCCTCGGCGCCTGGCACCCCGGCCGATGCCTCAGGCGCCCAGCCGCTCCCCGCCGTCCTGCCAGGCCCGCAGCACGTCCTCCACGGCCGGTGCGATTCGCCGCCGCGCCTCGTACCGGTGCAGCCCGCTCATCAGCAGCTGGTCGTACGGTGTGTCCACATGCCGTACGGCCGCCACGACGGCCGAGATCACCGCCCCTTCCGTCAGCGCCCGCCCGGCGGCGCTGCGCCCGACCCGCCCGCTGCCCCGCACGGACGCGTGCGCCGCGATCGCCCGGGCCCGCTCGGCCGGGCAACCGGGAAACAGCCGCAGTATGTCGGCCGCGAACGCCACCACGAACCGCTCGTCCTCGGCCGCCCGGCGCCGCGCGTCCCGCGCCCGCCGCCGGCGCCGGACCTCCGCGTCCGCCAGGCACCGCGCCTCGGCCCGGGCCAGTGCCGCCTCCTCCACGAGCACGCCCTGCCGCTCGTACCGGCTCTGCCGCCGGTTGAACCGCACCACCACCGCCGACAGCGCGCTCTCCTCCCGTGACCTGCGGGTCAGCGCCGTGTCACCGCGCGGCAGGAACACCAGGTGCCCGAGGTCCACGCAGTCCAGGCAGCGCGGCGCTCCGTCCTCCAGCACGAGCAGCGACAACGGCCCACGCCGGCATGCGACACACCGCTTGGCCTTCAGGGGCTGGATGACGACAAGTCCGTCGGCAGGGCGGGGAGTTATGGGAAGTGCCATACCCGCTGCTTTCCCCGTCGCCGCCCCGACACCTCCTCTTCCGCCCTACCGCCACCCGGCATGATGGGCCCTGTGCGACTCGAAGCGATCACCTGGGACCGGCTCGCCGGCCTGCTCGCCGACCGGCTGGCCGGTCTGGCGCCTGCCGACGGCGGTGCCTGGCCGCGCGTCGGCTTCGACGGTGCCCCGGCCGCCCGCCCGGGAGACCTCGCCGAGCGTGTCGGGGAGGCGCTGCGTGTGCGCGGCCGGCCCTCGCTGGTCGTCGGCACCGAGGGTTTCCTGCGCCCCGCCTCACTCCGCCTGGAACACGGGCGGCGCGACGCCGAGTCGTATTACGGCGGCTGGTTCGACACGGGTGCCCTGTGGCGCGAGGTCTTCGGCCCGCTCGAGCCCGGAGGCAACGGGCGCGTCCTGCCCGACCTCTGGGACGCGGCCACCGACCGCGCCACCCGCAGCCCCTACGTCCAACTCCCGCCCGGGGGAGTCCTGTTGGTCCACGGCCCCCTCCTCCTTCGGCACTGGTTCCCCTTCGACCTGACCGTCCATGTCCTCCTGTCTCCGGCGGCCCTGCGCCGCCGTACCCCCGAGGCCGACCACTGGATGCTCCCGGCCTTGGAGCGCTACGCGACCGAGACCGACCCCGCCGCGACCGCCGACGTCCTCGTCCGCGCCGACGACCCACGGCATCCCGCCTGGAGCGGCTGATCAGCCCGTCCGCCGGGTGCGTCGGTCAGAGCCAGCCGTTGCGCCTGAAGCCCCGGTACAGCACCAGACACGCCACCGCCATCACACCCATCACCAGCGGATAGCCGAACCGCCAGTGCAGCTCCGGCATGTGGTCGAAGTTCATGCCGTACACGCCGCACACCATCGTCGGTACGGCGATCACTGCCGCCCAGGCCGTGATCTTCCGCATGTCCTCGTTCTGCGTGACCGTCACTTGCGCCAGGTGCGCCTGCAGGATGGAGTTGAGGAGTTCGTCGAACGCGGCGATCTGCTCCTTGGCTCGCATCAGATGGTCGAACACATCCCGGAAGTAGGCTTGTATCTCCGGATCGACCACCCGTATCGGCCGGGTGGCCAGATCCTCGACAGGGCGGGCCAGCGGCACCACCGCCCGCTTCAGCTCCAGCAGTTCCCGCTTCAGCTGGTAGATGCGTCCGGGGTCGGTCCGCGCGCCGTTCTCCGAGAACACGTCCGTCTCGACCTGGTCGATGTCGGCCTGCACCGCGTCCGTGACGTTCAGGTAGTCGTCGACGACGTGGTCGGCGATCGCGTGCAGCACCGCCGCCGGCCCCTTGGCCAGTTGCTGCGGATCCGCCTCGAGTTCCTCGCGCAGCGGGCCCAGGGAGCCGTGCCGGCCGTGCCGCACCGTGATGACGAAGTCCTGGCCGACGAACACCATGATCTCGCCGGTGTCCACCACCTCGCTGGTCGACGTCAGTTGCTCGTGCTCCACGTAACAGACCGTCTTGAACACCGCGAAGAGCGTCTCGCCGTAACGCTCCAGCTTCGGCCGCTGATGCGCCTCGACCGCGTCCTCCACCGCCAGCGGATGCAGGTCGAACAGCTCTGCGATGCCGGCGAACTCACGGTCCGTCGGTTCGTGCAGCCCCAGCCAGACGAACCCCTCGCGGCTCTTGCGGACCAGCTCCAGGCCGTCGATCAGATCGGTGGATTCCGGCACGCGCACGCCGTCCTGGTAGGTCACGCAGTTCACCACCGAGGAGCCCAGCGGAGACCTGGCGGGATGACTCAGGTCGACGCGGGGCCGGCGCTGGGCCAGCCGCGCCATCCGGCGCAGCCTGCCGACCCTGTCGAGCCCTGTGACCTTCCGCAGATTCCCAGCCATGGACATCTGGATCTCCTCGTGTGGATCTCCTCGCGCAACGCTTCCGCGACTTGACCGGCAGTCTGCCAGTCCGGCGCAAGTTGCGGGTAAGCCTGTGGGAACAACGCGTTCCGCTTGGTTCCGGCCTGTGGACAGAGGCCGTACCCGGCTGCGGACGGAGCGTCGACCACCCCGGACAAGCAGGACAGCTGGAATGATCACGGTATGACGCGATCCGACGGCTATCTCCTGGACAATCGGCAGACGCAGGCGGGGGAGCGCTTCGACGCCTTCGCCACGCTCTTCGACCCCGTCACCTTCCGGCACCTCGAAGGGTTCGAGCTCGGAGCCGGCTGGCGCTGCTGGGAAGTCGGGGCGGGCGGCACCTCCGTGGTGTCCTGGCTCGCCAAGAAGGTCGGCCCGACCGGCAAGGTCGTCGCCACCGACATCGACACCTCACAGGTCGCCGCCGCGGCCCGGCCCCCGGTCGAGGTCCTCGTCCACGACGTGGGCACCGAGGAGCCGCCGGGGGAGGGTTTCGACCTGGTGCACGCCCGGCTGGTCCTCGTCCATGTCCCGGACCGGGACCGGGCGTTGCGTTCCATGATCAAGGCGCTGCGGCCCGGCGGACGGCTGCTGATCGAGGACGCCGACCCCGCCCTGCAACCCCTCCTCTGCCCCGACGAGCACGGCCCCGAGCAGCGGCTCGCCAACCGGCTGCGCCAGGGCTTCCGCCAGCTGCTCGCCGACCGCGGCGCCGACCTGTCCTACGGCCGCAAGCTCCCGCGCCTTCTCCGCGAGGCCGGACTGCGCGGGGTGGCCGCCGACGCGTACTTCCCGGTGACCTCACCTGCCTGTGCCGCCCTGGAGGCCGCCACGGTCCGCCAGATCCGCGACCAGCTCGTCACCGCGGGGCTGGCCACCGACGAGGACATCGACCAGCACCTGGCCAACGTCGAGTCCGGCAGCATGGACCTGGCCACCGCACCGATGATCTCGGCGTGGGGACGCAAGGGCTAGGCCGTGAGGAGGGGCCCTGGGGGAGCGCGCCCGAGACCAGGCCGGGGCCGCCGGCTCTGGCCAGGGAGGCGTCAGTCGGTTCCGGCCTCAGCACCTGCATCCGCGCCGGCGTCGACCCCGGACTGAGCATCGGCATCTTTCCGGGCGCTGGCTCGGGTACGCCATCCGCCCCCGCTCCGGTCCAGGGGGCGTCAGCCGACTCCGGCCTCAGCATTTGAACCCGCGCCAGCGCCGACCTCGGGACGAGTACGGCATCCGCCCCGGCTCCGGTCCGGGGGGTGTCAGCCGACTCTGGCCTCAGCATCGGGACTCGCGCGGCCCTGGCACGGGTGCGGCATCCGCCCCTGCTCGGGTCCGGGGGGTGTCAGCCGACTCTGGCCTCAGCATCGGGACTCGCGCGGCCCTGGCACGGGTGCGGCATCCGCCCCGGCTCCGGTCCGGGGGGTGTCAGCCGACACTGGCCTCAGCATCGGGACTCGCGCGGCCCCGGCTCGGGTGCGGCATCCGCCCCGGCTCCGGTCCGGGGGGTGTCAGCCGACACCAGCCTCAGCATCGGGACTCGCGCGGCCCCGGGACGGGTGCGGCATCCCCGGCTCCCGTCCAGGGGGCGTCAGCCGACACCAGCCTCAGCATCGGCACTCGCGCGGCCCCGGGACGAGTACGGCATCCGCCCCGGCTACGGCCCAGGGAGGCGTCAGCCAGTACCGGCCCCAGCATCGGTCCCCGCGCCCCGGCAGGGTGGTCTGCCTCCCACCCGTTCCACCGCCCGGGCGCCCGCCCGGCAGCCCCGTGCCGCCGCCTCGACCGGGTCCGCGGCCGCGGCCAGGGCGGCGAGGAACGCGCCGGTGAAAGCGTCGCCCGCGCCCGTGGTGTCCCGGGGCGCCGCGGGCACGGCGGGTACCCGGGCGAGCACGGTCCCCGCACGGGCCACCACGGCCCCGTCCGCCCCCGACTTGACCACCACCAGCGGTACCAGGCGACTCAACTTGGCCGCCGCGTCCGCCGGATCGGAAAGGCCGGTCAGCACAGACGCCTCGTCCCGGCTGGGCAGCAGCACGTCCAGCCCGTCCGCGAACGCCAGGAAACGGTCCACCCCCAGCTCCACCAGGAAGCCCGCCGACGCCGGATCCAGGCTGACCGGTACGCCACGCGTGCGTGCCGCCGCCAGCGCCCTCGCCGCGAGGGCCCGGCTCGACTCCGTGAACAGCAGATATCCCGACAGGTGCAGCCGGGCGACCCCGTCGAGCAACGCGTCCGTCCAGTCGGCGGGTTCGAGCCGCAGGGACGCTCCGCTGTCGGTGAGGAACGTGCGCTCGGCCGCCGCGCCCGTGTCGACGAGGCAGACGACCGTCCCGGTGGCCGCCTCCTGGTCGATCACCAGCCGGGGCCGCACCCCGGCCGCCACCAGCTCCCGCTCGTGCCAGCCGGCCGCGTCCGCGCCCACCCGTCCCAGCAGCCGTACGTCGGCACAGCCCGCGTGAGCGGCCCAGCAGGCCACGTTGGCCCCTGCCCCGCCGGGCAGCGTCCGCACCACGGCGGCCGTGTCGGTACCGGCCGCAAGCGGACCGCGGTGCCGGGCGACCACGTCCGTGACGACGTCACCGACAACCAGCAGCGCCCCCGCCGGGCCGACGGTCACGGCCTGGTCCACGCCGCGGCGATCCGGGCCGCCAGGCGCACATTGCCGCGCACCGCCGCCAGATTGGCGCTCAGCGAGGCCCCGTCCGTGTGCCGGACCAGATAGTCGAGCAGGAACGGCGTGACCGCCTGGCCGGTGACCCCTTCCTCCTCGCAGGCGCGCAGCGCGTCGGCGAGCACGCGCGCGTGCAGCCCGGGATCGAGCTGCTCGGCCTCCGGGACGGGGTTGGCGACGATCAGCGCCGACCCGGGCGCGTCGAGCGTGTCCTGCGCCCGCATGACCGCTGCGACCTGCTCCGGGCTGTGCAGCGTCCAGTCGACCGGATGCCCCGAGTCGGACAGGTAGAAGCCGGGGAACCGGTCCGTGCCGTACCCGGCGACGGCCACGCCGAGCGTCTCCAGACGCTGCAGGGTCGCCGGCACGTCCAGTATCGACTTCACGCCCGCGCACACCACCGTGATCCGGGTGCGCGCCAGCAGGCCCAGGTCGGCCGACTCGTCCTGCGTCACCGTCCACTGCCGGTGCACACCGCCGAGCCCGCCCGTGGCGAACACCCGGACACCCGCGAGCGCAGCCAGCTGCGCCGTCGCCGACACCGTGGTCGCCCCGCTCGCCCCCGCCGCCACGGCGAGCGGCAGGTCGCGGTGGCCCAGCTTGCGGATGCCGTCCTCGTTCGCGACCCGCTCCACCTGTTCCTTGTCCAGGCCGACATGGGGGCGCCCGTCGAGCACGGCGATGGTCGCGGGCACGGCGCCCTCCCGCCGCACCAGGTCCTCCAGCTCCAGCGCCACCCGCAGATTGCGCGGCCGGGGCAGCCCGTGCGCGATGATCGTGGACTCCAGGGCCACCACGGGCCGCCCGGAGTCGATCGCTTCCCGGACTTCTTCCGACACCACCAGCACCACGTGCCCGCCTCCTGTCAGTCGGTCCTTCCCTGATCCCTGGCGGGCACCACGCCCGCATAAACGCTTGCGCCCTGTGGGGGACGCCACCAACCTGGGCGGCATGAAGGACAACACCACGCGTCTCGACCACGTCGTCCTGTGGGTGACCGATCCCGTCGCCGCGGCCGGCTTCTACGAAAAGGCCGTCGGCCTGGAGCCGCTGCGCCTCGACGAGTACGTCGCCGGCAAGGTCACTTTCCCCTCCGTCCGCGTCAACCAGGAGACCATCCTCGACCTCGCCCCGCGCGCCTCCGCGGAGCACATGAAGATGCTCCCCGGTTCGGCCGACAGCGCGGGCCACCCCGTCAACCACATCTGCCTGTCCCTGCCGTCGGACGCCTTCGACACCCTGCGCGCCCGGCTGACGGAACAGGGCGTACCCGTGTCCGACATCGGCCACGACTCGTACGGCGCCCGGGGCGAGGCCCCGCGCAGCTTCTACTTCCGGGACCCCGACGGCAACATCTTCGAGGCCCGGCACTACGCGTAGCCGAGTCCGGGCGCGGTCAGAACAGCGGCTCGGGCAGCACGCCCTCCAGCGCGAGCAGCTTCCGCTTGGTCTCCAGGCCGCCTCCGAAGCCGCCGATGCCGCCGTCGCTCTCCACCACGCGGTGGCACGGCACGACGACCGGCAGCGGATTGGCCCCCATGGCCGCGCCCACCGCCTGCGCCCCGCCCGGCTGCCCGACCCGTCCGGCGAGATCGCCGTAGCCCACCACCGTGCCGTACGGCACGCCGGACGCCAGCTCGCGCAGCACCTGCCGGTTGAAGCCGGAGATCAGCGACCAGTCCAGCGGCAGGTCGAAGTCGTGACGCTCGCCCGCGAAGTACGCCTCGAGCTGGCGTATCGCCTCGGCCAGCAGCGGCGAGCCGGGATCCTCGGCCGGCTGGCTGCCCAGCCGGGCCGCGAGCCGCTCCAGGGCCCGGTCGCGCACCGCGTCCGTGGCGTGGAAGATCACGTTGACCAGTCCCTCGCCGGTCGCCGCCAGCATCAGCGGGCCGATGCCGCTGTCCACGACGGCCCACACCACCCGCTGCTCGTCCTGCCCATGGCTGTCCATGCGCCCACCGTACGACCCGCCACTGACAACGCCCGTCCGGCCGCCGACCGTCCGCGTGCTCACCGTCTGCGGAGGGCCGACCGCACGAGGTCCGGCTTGTTCGTGATGACCCCGTCGACGCCGTAGCGCGCGACCTTCCGGGCCGTTGCCGCGTCGTTCACCGTCCACGAGAACACTTCCAGCGGCTTGCGGTGCACCCCCTTGAAGGTGTGCACGGTCGCGACGTAGCCGAGGGAGATCGACGGGTACGAGGGATTGATCAGGTCGGTGAAGCGCGCGTACCGGTGCAGCTGTTCCACGGACGGCCTGCCGAGGTAGCCGGTGGTGACGGCGGGCCGCAGCTCGTGGACGATCCGCAGGGTGTCCGCGCTGAAACTCTGCACGATCAGCCGGCCGAGGTGCTCCCGGTCCAGCCAGCCCTCGTCGCCCAGGAGCTTCAGGGTCTGCTGCTCGATGCCCGGGTACAGCTGCGGATTCTTGATCTCCAGGAGCAGCTTCTCGTGGTTGTGCTCGACCCGGCGCATGTACTGCTTCAGTGTCGGCACGCGCGTGCCCGCGTACGCGCGGGAGAACCAGCTGCCCGCATCCAGCCGGGCGATCTCGGCCGCGGTGAAGTCCTTCACCTTCCATGGCGCCCGGTCGGGAAAGACGTCCTCGACGTTCGTGGTGCGCTGCAGGCTGTCGTCGTGGATGACGACCAGTTGCCCGTCCTTGGTGCGCTGGACGTCGTTCTCGACCCACGAGAAGCCGAGCCGCGCCGCCTTGTCGATGGAGGCCAGGGTGTTCTCGGGAGCGTAGGCGGAGGCGCCCCTGTGGGCGATCACGGTGGGTTCGCCCGTCCTGCCCGGACGGGCGTGCGGGGCGGGGGTCTCACCGGCGTCCGAGGCGGGAGTCTGCAGGACGACCGTCCCCAGGACCGCGGCGACCATCGTGGCGGCTGCGCGCGCGTACATGCGTCCTCCTGGCGTCAGCGAACACATACAGCTACATATTGACAGCAGTGGGTGAACACTGTCCGGGCGCACGATGGCCACACCTGGAACCGAAGGGTTCCCGCGTGCTCACCGGGCCCGCACAACTGGGGGAGGGGCGTGTTTCTTTGCCGGAATTTCGTTCGACCATTCCGGTGGGGGTCATACTCTCTGCGACAACCCTGACCGCCCGTGCGGTCCTGGGACGGGGGCATATCCAGGTATTCCGGGACGCGAGAGGCGGAGGGGCAGCCGCGCATGCATGGCACGGTCGACGGATTCAGCTACGGGGCCGTCACCCCGCTGGTGGCCTATGTGATGGCCTGCCTCGGCGGTGCTCTCGGCCTGCGCTGCACCACCCGGTCCCTGCTGGTCACGCACTCCCGGCGGCCCGCCTGGCTGGCCCTCGGCTCGGCCGCGATCGGCTCCGGCATATGGACCATGCACTTCGTCGCCATGATGGGCTTCACCATCAAGGAGACCCCGATCCACTACGACGAGGGGATCACCTACGCGAGCCTCGGCCTCGCCATCGTCATGGTGGGCGTCGGGATCTTCATCGTCGGCTACCGGGGCGCCACCGGCACCCCGCTCTTCACCGGCGGCACGATCACCGGTCTGGGCGTCGCCTCGATGCACTATCTCGGCATGGCCGGAATGGAGTTCGACGGGCGGTTCAGCTACAACACGCTGACCGTCGCCGCGTCCGTCGTCATAGCGGTCGTGGCCGCCACCGCCGCGCTGTGGGCCGCGGGACGCGTCCGTGGCTTCCTGTGGAGCGTGGGAGCGAGCCTGGTCATGGGCCTCGCGGTCAGCGGCATGCACTACACCGGCATGGCCGCCCTCAGCGTCCACCTGCACGGCACCCGGAGCGCCACCGGCGGGGCGTCCGAGGCCTCGGTGCTCGCGCCGATGCTGATCGGCCCGCTCGCCTTCCTGCTCCTCGCCGGCGTCGTCGTGATGTTCGACCCGCGGATGGTCATGGGCCGGCCCGACTGGACGCCCGTCGAGCACAAGCCGGGCGTCCCGGCCGCCGCCGTAGCCTCCCACCTGGACCGCCGGCCGCCCCACCCCGCCGCCGGACGGGCCGCCCGGCCCGAGCACGAGGGCTCCCGCACCCCGTAAAAGCGCTGATCCGGGCCGGTTGTCAGTGCGGGGTCGTACGGTTGATTCCATGCGGCCCGTTTCCCAGATCGAACGCACGGTGGCGCCCTTCGAGGTCGTCAGCCCCTACCAGCCCAGCGGCGACCAGCCGGCGGCCATCGCCGAGCTGGCCAAGCGCATCGAGGCCGGTGAGAAGGACGTCGTCCTGCTCGGCGCGACCGGTACCGGCAAGTCCGCCACCACGGCGTGGATGATCGAGAAGCTCCAGCGCCCCACGCTCGTCATGGCGCCGAACAAGACGCTGGCCGCCCAGCTGGCCAACGAGTTCCGCGAGCTTCTTCCGAACAACGCGGTCGAATACTTCGTCTCGTACTACGACTACTACCAGCCCGAGGCCTACGTCCCGCAGTCGGACACCTACATCGAGAAGGACTCCTCGATCAACGAGGAGGTCGAGCGGCTGCGCCACTCGGCGACGAACTCGCTGCTCACCCGGCGCGACGTCATCGTGGTCGCCTCCGTCTCCTGCATCTACGGCCTCGGTACCCCCCAGGAGTACGTGGACCGGATGGTCCCCCTGCGCGTCGGCGACGAGATCGACCGCGACGAGCTGCTGCGCCGCTTCGTCGACATCCAGTACACGCGCAACGACATGGCCTTCACCCGCGGCACCTTCCGGGTCCGCGGCGACACCATCGAGATCTTCCCGGTCTACGAGGAGCTGGCCGTCCGCATCGAGATGTTCGGCGACGAGATCGAGGCGCTGTCCACGCTTCACCCGCTCACCGGCGAGATCATCAGCGACGACCAGCAGCTGTACGTCTTCCCCGCCTCCCACTACGTCGCAGGCCCCGAGCGCATGGAGCGGGCCGTCAACGACATCGAGAAGGAGCTGGGGGAGCGCCTGGCCGAGCTGGAGAAGCAGGGCAAGCTCCTGGAGGCCCAGCGCCTGCGGATGCGCACCACGTACGACATCGAGATGCTGCGCCAGATCGGCAGCTGCTCCGGTGTGGAGAACTACTCGATGCACTTCGACGGCCGCTCGCCCGGCTCCCCGCCCAACACCCTGCTGGACTACTTCCCGGACGACTTCCTGCTCGTCATCGACGAGTCGCACGTGACCGTCCCGCAGATCGGCGCCATGTACGAGGGCGACGCCTCCCGCAAGCGCACCCTCGTGGAGCACGGCTTCCGACTGCCCTCCGCGCTCGACAACCGGCCGCTGAAGTGGGAGGAGTTCCAGGAGCGCATCGGGCAGACCGTCTACCTGTCGGCGACCCCCGGCACCTACGAGCTGTCCCGCGGCGACGGCGTCGTGGAGCAGATCATCCGCCCGACCGGCCTGGTCGACCCGGAGGTCGTGGTCAAGCCCACCGAGGGCCAGATCGACGACCTGGTCCACGAGATCCGCAAGCGCACCGAGAAGGACGAGCGCGTCCTGGTCACCACGCTCACCAAGAAGATGGCCGAGGACCTCACCGACTACTTCCTGGAACTCGGCATCCAGGTGCGCTACCTGCACAGCGACGTGGACACCCTGCGCCGCGTCGAGCTGCTGCGCGAGCTGCGCTCCGGCGAGTTCGACGTCCTGGTCGGCATCAACCTCCTGCGCGAGGGCCTCGACCTGCCCGAGGTCTCCCTGGTGGCGATCCTCGACGCCGACAAGGAGGGCTTCCTGCGCTCCGGCACCTCCCTGATCCAGACCATCGGCCGCGCGGCGCGCAACGTCTCCGGCCAGGTCCACATGTACGCCGACAAGATCACCCCGGCGATGGAGAAGGCCATCGAGGAGACCAACCGCCGCCGGGAGAAGCAGGTCGCGTACAACAAGGCGAACGGCATCGACCCGCAGCCGCTGCGCAAGAAGATCAACGACATCGTCGCGCAGATCGCCCGCGAGGAGGTCGACACCGAACAGCTCCTCGGCTCCGGCTACCGCAAGCTGAAGGACGGCAAGGGCGCCAAGGCACCCGTCCCGTCGCTCGGCGACAAGGCGGCCAAGGGCGCGAAGGCCGGCAAGACCGCCAAGTCCGCCAAGGGCAAGGCGGCTGCCGCGGTGCCCACCGACCGCCCGGCGGCCGAACTCGCCGAGCAGATCGAGGAGATGACGGAGCGTATGCGCGCCGCCGCCGCGGAGCTGCAGTTCGAGATCGCGGCCCGGCTGCGCGACGAGGTCTCCGAGATGAAGAAGGAACTGCGCCAGATGCGGGAGGCGGGCCTCGCCTGAGCCGTGGGCACTGTGCCGGACCTCGGCATACGCGCCAAGTGTTGCAACACCGACACAAAGCGCGGGCCGGGGTTCGGCGCTGTCAGTGCCCCTGCGTAGGGTTCTGAACAACCGCACACTGCGCGGCAACAGGGGAACACCGAAAGGGGAAGCGGCCGTGTCCGTCAACTTGACCAAGGGTCAGGCCATCAGTCTGGAGAAGAAGGACGGAGGCACCCTGACGGCGGTCCGCATGGGGCTCGGCTGGCAGGCGGCGAAGCGGCGCGGCCTGTTCGGCTCGCGCACGCGCGAGATCGACCTGGACGCCTCGGCGGTGCTGTTCGCGGAGAAGCAGCCGGTCGACGTCGTCTTCTTCCGCCACCTCGTGAGCGACGACGGCTCCGTGCGCCACACCGGCGACAACCTGGTCGGCGGCGTGGGCCAGGGCGGCGACGACGAGGCGATCCTCGTGGACCTGCAGCGCGTCCCGGTCCACATCGACCAGATCGTCTTCACCGTGAACTCCTTCACGGGCCAGACCTTCCAGGAGGTGCAGAACGCGTTCTGCCGCCTCGTGGACGAGACCAACGGCCAGGAACTCGCCCGGTACACCCTGGCGGGCGGCGGCGAGTACACCGCGCAGATCATGGCGAAGGTGCACCGCGCGGGCTCGGGCTGGACCATGACCGCACTGGGCACCCCGGCCAACGGCCGTACGTTCCAGGACCTGATGCCGGCGATCCTGCCGCACCTGTAGGCCCGCCCGCTCATCCGGCGAAACACGCACGACATCACGACACACGGGGGCGAGGGCGATGACGGCCGAACTGGTGCGAGGGCAGAACCACCCGCTGCCCCCGACCCGGCTGGAGATCCGGATCACGTCCGGTGCGCCGGTCCTGGCCGGAGCGACGCTCGGCGACGAGAACGGCACGGTGCACGGCCCCCAGTGGGTCGTCCACCCCGGCGCCCCCGCCCAGCCCGGTCTCGAGGTGTCCCGGCAGGCCGCCGCCGAGCACCGCCTGGCCGTCGACCTGGCCGCCCTGTCCGAAGCGGTGCACCGGGTCGACGTGTTCCTCGCCCTGCCGGCGGCGACGGGAGGCCCGCTCCGGTTCGGCGCCGTCGCCGCCCCGCGCACCACGCTCACCGAAGCCGACGGCACCGAACTCGTCGGCTACACCCTCACCGGCCTCGACGCCGAGTCGGCCGTCGTCGCCGTGGAGCTGTACCGCCGCCAGGGCGCCTGGAAGGTGCGCGCGGTGGGCCAGGGGTACGACGGCGGCCTGGCCGCGCTCCTGGCCGACCACGGCATACGCGAGGCCGACGAACTCGCGGCCGGCATCCAGGAGTCCGTGGCCCGCAGCCTGGCCCGCGCGACAACGGCCCCGGCGCCCCCGCCGCAGGACACCTCGGCGTCCGCGACGGGGGAGCCGCTGTCGTACGAGACCCAGCACCCGTACGACGCGCGCCCCCCGCACACCGCCCGGACCCCCGACGGAGGTCAGGACCCCGGCGGCCCGATCGACTACACCCACCCCCGCCGTCGTACACACACCTCCCCGCCACCGCCCGCCCCCACGGCGCCCCCGGCCGCCGACGGGGAGCCCGCGCAGCCTGTCGCCGGGGACGCGGTGGGCTGGTCGATGGAGGAGCGGCTGTACAACCAGGTGTGGGGGATGTTCGAGGACCTGGCCCGCACCACGGCCGCGTACCGCAGCGCCGTCGACTTCGCCGACTCCCGCATGGAGAAGGAGCTGGACCAGCTCCTCGGCGACCTGCACAGCCGGATCGGCACGGCGGGCGGAGCCGCGCGCGAGGAGGCCCAGGCGCGGCGCGCCGGGCTGGTCGACCAGGCGAGAGCCGTCCTCGACCGTGACCTCGCCCAGCTGACCGCCGAGTCCGAGGTCGTCGAGCCTGCGCTTCCGCCGGCGTACGCCCGGTGGGACAACCCCGTCTGGCACGGCTACCAGGTGCCGTCCGAGCCCGCGATGGCCGTGCGAGTCGGTGATCTCCACCTCCCCGAGAGCGCGCCGCTGCGCATCCCGTTGCTGGTGAGGCTGCCGTTGGAACGGGGCCTGTGGATCGACAGCGGGCCTACCGCGGCAGCCGACGAAACCTTCCCGGACTCCGCCCAGCTGCGCCAGCTGGCCATGGAGACGGCGGTGGCGCTCGCGGCTCGACTGCTCGCCGCGCACCCGGCCGGGGAGTTCGCCGTGCAGGTCATCGACCCGGCCGGCGCCGGCGCCCGGGCGCTCCTGCCGCTGACGGGCACGGAGGCGCTCGCCGTCCCGCCCGCGAGCGGGGCGAGGGGTGTGGCGGACGTGCTGGAGGGACTCACGCGGAGGGTCGACCTGCTGCAGATGGCGGTGCGCGGCGGCGCTCCCGAGTCGCTGCCCCCCGGTGTCGACCTCGCCCGGCAGCTGCTGATCGTCAACGACTTCCCGCACGGCTTCGACGACCGGGCCGTGACGCGGCTCCGCTATCTCGCCGACGAGGGTCCGGCCGTCGGGGTCCACCTGCTGATGGTCGCGGACTGCGAGGACGCCGCTGCCTACGGCCCCTTGCTCGACCCGCTGTGGCGTTCGCTGATGCGGCTCACACCTGTGCCCGACGACCACCTCGCCGACCCCTGGGTCGGTCACGCCTGGACGTACGAGCCCGCGCTCGTACCGCCCGGCAGCCAGGTCCTCCAGCACGTGCTCACCGAGGTGGCCAGGACCAGGACCAAGTACAGGTAAAGCGCGTCTGACCAGCGTATTTGGTCTTTCTTTTACTAATCTCTTTACCAATACTTGGTGAATGAGGTACTGTCTTCCGTGCGGAGGGGAGTATTCCCTGGCTGCGGCGCATCCGTCAGCACGGACCTGCTCAGGTCCCGGGGCGCCGGCCCGTCCCGGGCGGAAGAGACCTCCGGCAGCGACAACGCTCATGTGTTCGCCGTCCCGTCATGCCGGAGGTGCAGTGGAAATCTCTCCGACCCTGTGGGTCCTCACCGTCCTGGGCCTGGCCGCCCTGATCGCCGTCGACTTCTTCATCGGCCGCAAGCCGCACGAAGTGTCCATCAGGGAAGCCGGGATCTGGACCGTCGTCTGGATCGCCCTGGCCGGTCTCTTCGGCCTCGGACTGCTCGTCTTCGGCGGCGGGCAGCCGGCCGGAGAGTTCTTCGCCGGCTTCATCACCGAGAAGTCGCTGAGCGTCGACAACCTCTTCGTCTTCGTCCTGATCATGGCCAAGTTCGCGGTGCCCGCGCGGTACCAGCAACGGGTCCTGCTCGTCGGCGTCCTCATAGCCCTGGTCCTGCGGGCCGTGTTCATCGCCGCGGGTGCCGCGATCCTCGGCAGCTTCTCGTGGGTGTTCTACATCTTCGGTGCCTTCCTCATCTGGACCGCCTGGAAGCTCATCCAGGAGGCCCGGGCCGACGAGGAGGACGAGGAGTTCGAGGAGAACAGGCTGTTGAAGGCCGTCGAGCGCAAGTTCGGCGTGGCGGACCGGTACCACGGCACCAAGCTGTGGATCCGTCAGAACGGCAAGCGGGTCATGACCCCGATGCTCGTCGTGATGCTCGCCATCGGTACGACGGACGTCCTGTTCGCCCTGGACTCCATCCCCGCGATCTTCGGCCTGACTCAGGACCCGTACATCGTCTTCACCGCCAACGCCTTCGCCCTGATGGGACTGCGTCAGCTGTACTTCCTCATAGGCGGCCTGCTGAAGAAGCTGGTCCACCTCTCGTACGGTCTGTCGGTCATCCTCGGCTTCATCGGCGTCAAGCTCGTGCTGCAGGCGCTGCACGAGTCCGGTGCCCAAGTCCCCGAGATCAGCATCCCGGTCTCGCTCGGCGTCATCTGCGCGGTCCTGATCGTCACCACGATCACCAGCCTGACGGCCTCCCGGAAGCAGGCCGCGGCGCAGGCGGCGCAGGTGAAGAGCGAAGGCGCTCCGAAGGACGCCATCGACGCCTGACCGATTCCGGCGTAGGAACAACCACCCCCGGGAGCGGGGCGGGGTGAATTGCCGAGCCCTGCTCCCGGTGCTTCGTTGGGTGATGACCGCGTCCCGGGCCGGGACGCCACCGCCCGGTGGAGGCAGCCGTGAAGTTCACCCAGATCATCGACTTCGAGACCGACCGGATCGACGAAATGCGGGCCCTCTCCGACGAGATGGAGAAGCGCTTCGGAGGCCGCGCGAACGGCCCCACCCGCCGATTCATCCTCAAGGACCGCAACCAGCCCGGCCGCTACCTGGCCGTGATCGAGTTCAACTCCCACGAGGAGGCCAGGCAGAACAGCGACGACCCCGAGACGGCCAAGTTCTCCGAGCAGATGGCCGCCCTCTGCACCCGCCCGCCGGTCTTCACCGACTGCGACGTCGTGGAAGCGCGCGACCTCGCCTAGCCGCTCCGCGCCGCCGCGGAACCGCGGGAGCCCGGCCGCACCGGCGCCGGGCCCCGCACCGGAAAGGGCGAGAGATATCCGAAAAGAACGGAATGCGAATCCTGTACGCCTCTGCGACCATCGCCGCATGATCACTCGGCTGCGGTCGCTCACCCGCCAATGGACGCTCCTCGTGCCGGTGCTCGCGGTGGTCCTGCTGGTCTTCACCTGGGGCCGGGGCCTGCCCGGAGCGGTCGTCGCGCTGGTGACCCTGGTGCTCGCCGGGTCCGTCCTCGCAGCGGTGCACCACGCCGAAGTGATCGCCCACCGCGTCGGCGAACCGTTCGGCTCGCTGATTCTCGCCATCGCCGTCACGATCATCGAGGTGGCTCTGATCGTCACCCTCATGGCAGACGGCGGCGCCAAGAGTTCCACCCTGGCCAGAGACACCGTCTTCGCCGCCGTGATGATCACCTGCAACGGCATCCTCGGCCTCTGCCTCCTCGTGGCCTCTCTGCGGCACGGCATCGCGGTCTTCAACCCCGAGGGCACCGGCGCCGCCCTGGCGACCGTGGCGACCCTGGCCACGCTCAGCCTGATGCTGCCGACCTTCACCACCAGCAAGCCGGGTCCCGAGTTCTCCAGCATCCAGCTGACCTTCGCCGCGCTGTCCTCACTGATCCTCTACGGCCTGTTCGTCGCCACCCAGACCGTGCGGCACCGCGACTACTTCCTGCCGATGACCCGGCAGGGCGAGGTGGTCACCGCCGAGGGCCACGCCGCGCCCCCGTCCGCGCATGCCGCCTGGATCAGCCTCGGCCTGCTCGGCCTCGCCCTCGTCGGCGTGGTCGGCCTGGCCAAGGGCGTGTCACCCACCATCGAGTCGGGCGTGGAGGCGGCAGGTCTGCACCAGGCCGTCGTCGGTGTGATCATCGCCCTGCTGGTGCTGCTCCCTGAGACGATCGCCGCGCTGCGCTCGGCCCGTCGCGACCGGGTGCAGACCAGTCTCAACCTCGCGCTCGGTTCGGCGATGGCCAGCATCGGCCTGACCATCCCCGCGGTCGCCCTCGCCTCCGTCTGGCTGTCCGGGCCGCTCGTGCTCGGCCTCGGCTCGACCCACATGCTGCTGCTCGCGCTGACCGTGGTGGTGGCCTCCCTGACCGTGGTGCCAGGGCGGGCCACACCCCTGCAGGGCGGTGTCCACCTGGTGATCTTCGCGGCCTACCTGGAACTGGCGATCAACCCCTGACCCCGCCCGGTCAGCCCGTGGCCGGCTCCACCGCCGCCCCCGCGGGCACCGGCCGCGTCTCCGGCATCAGCGCGAAGCAGACCAGGCTCAGCAGCGAGATCCCCGTCAGATACACGCCCACCCCCCAGGGGACGCGTCCGTGGTGGGCGAGCGCCGTGGCCACGATCGGGGTGAGCGCGCCACCGACGACCCCACCGAGGTTGTAGCTCACCGCCGCGCCCGTGCAGCGCACCCGTGCCTCGTACAGCTCCGGCAGATACGCGGCGATTACCGCGAACACGGTGAGGAAGGAGATCAGCGCCCCCAGGATGCCGAGGAACATCAGCAGGGGCTCGCCCGTCGACAGGAGCGCGACCATCGGCAGCATCCACAGCGCGGACGCGGCGCACCCCGTCAGGCACATCGGACGGCGCCCGTAGCGGTCGCCGAGGACGGCCATGAGGGGGGTGAGTACGCCGTTCACCACCACGGCAGCCAGGACGCAGGTCAGCATGACCGTACGGCTCACGCCGAGTCGTTCCGTCGCATACGCCAGCGACCACGTCGTCACCGCGTAGAACACCGCGTACGCGGCGGCCATCGCCCCGGCCGTCAGCAGCACCAGCCGCCACTGGTGCCGTAGGACCTCGGCGATCGGCACGCGCGCGTGGTCGTCGATCTCCAGGAACCGGGGACTTTCCGTGAGCGACGAGCGCAGCCACAGCCCGGCGACGGCCAGCACGCCCGCCACCCAGAACGGCACGCGCCACCCCCAGGCCGCGAACTGCGCGTCGGACAGCGCCGCCGACAGCGCGAGCATCACCCCGTTGGCGAGCACGAAGCCGAGCGGCGGCCCCACTTGAGGGATGCTCGTCCACAGAGCCCGCCGCCCCGCGGGCGCGTGCTCGGCGGTCAGCAGCACCGCCCCGCCCCACTCGCCGCCGAGTCCGAGCCCCTGCAGAAAGCGCAGCAGGAGCAGCAGCAGGGGAGCGGCCACGCCGAGCGTCCCGTACGACGGCAGACAGCCGACCGCGACCGTCGAGGCGCCCGTCAGGAGCAGGGAGACGACCAGCACCGGCCGCCGGCCGCGCCGGTCCCCGAGATGCCCGAACAGCACCGAACCCAGCGGCCGGGCCACGAAGCCCACACCGAACGTCCCGAATGCCGCCAGCGTCCCTGCCAGCGGCGAGAACGTCGGGAAGAACAGGGGCCCCAGGACCAGGGCCGCCGCCGTCCCGTAGACGAAGAAGTCATAGAACTCGATCGCGGTGCCGGCCAGGGAGGCGGCTGCGAGTCGCGGCATGGACGGGGCTCTTACAGCGCGTGCAACGTGCATGCTGCGTCAACTACCCGCAGTGATCACGGGTTACGGGGGCGCGTGGAGGTGATCAGCGGGACGGGAGCGCACGCCGATGGAACCGCGTACACGGCCCGACGGTCGCCGTGCACGCCGTGATAGACCGGGGTCGAGCGGCGGTCGTCGGCGTACCGCCCCGAACGGACCGGAGGAACCGTGCCCCGCACCCTGGCCACCGCCCCGATCATGATCCTCAACGGGCCCAACCTGAACCTGCTCGGCCAGCGCCAGCCCGAGATCTACGGCAAGGACACGCTCGCCGACGTCGAGGCGATGTGCGCCAAGGCGGCGGCTGCGCACGGCGGCACGGTCGACTTCCGGCAGTCCAACCACGAGGGTGAGCTGGTCGACTGGATCCACGAGGCGCGGCTCGGCCACTGCGGGATCGTCATCAACCCCGGCGCCTACTCCCACACGTCGGTCGCGATTCTGGACGCACTCAACACCTGCGACGGCATGCCCGTGCTGGAGGTGCACATCTCCAACATCCACCAGCGTGAGTCGTTCCGGCACCACTCGTACGTCTCGCTGCGCGCCGACGGTGTCATCGCGGGCTGCGGGGTGCAGGGGTACGTGTTCGGCGTGGAGCGCGTCGCCGCCCTGCTGGGCGCGGCGCAGGCCGACGCGTAACCCCGTCCCGCAGCGCTCTTCGGCCCGGGCCGCCGGCCGAGGGCGGGGTGAGGAGGCCGGCGGCCCTACCGTGCAGGAGCCGTCATCCTGTACGGGCTGCTACCAGTTGACCGCGCGTCACCACCGGCCGGGAGCGCGCACACGCGTCCGGCGCGTGCGAAACGTTCACACGGGGCGCGGGGCCGTGCGGCGCCCGGCGCATCACCACCCGCGCGCGTGCCACTCCGGAAGATGCGGTCGCTCCGCGCCCAGCGTCGTGTCGTTGCCGTGCCCGGGGTAGACCCAGGTCTCGTCCGGCAGTACGTCGAAGATCTTGGTCTCGACGTCGTGGATCAGGCTCGCGAACGCCTGCGGATCCTTGCGCGTGTTGCCGACCCCGCCCGGGAAGAGGCAGTCGCCGGTGAAGACGTGCGCGTGGCCGTGCGGGTCGTCGTACACCAGCGCGATGGAACCCGGGGTGTGCCCGACAAGGTGGCGCGCGGTGAGTTCCACGCGCCCCACGCGGATGGTGTCGCCGTCGTCGACCAGGACGTCGGTGGGCACCGGGATCCCGGCGGCGTCCTCGCGGCCCGCGTAGGTGCGCGCGCCCGTGGCGGCGACGACCTCGGCCAGCGCCTGCCAGTGGTCGCCGTGCTGGTGCGTGGTGACGACGGACGCGATGCCGTCGTCACCGATCATGGCCAGGAGTGTCCCCGCCTCGTTGGCGGCGTCGATCAGGAGCTGCTCGTCCGTGGCCCGGCAGCGCAGCAGGTAGGCGTTGTTGTCCATCGGGCCGACCGCGATCTTGGTGATCATCAGGTCGCTCAGCTCGTGGACCTGTGCGGGTCCGCCGACCTTGACCTCTCCGCTGTACGTCATGGCGGTCAGCCTATAGCGGGGAGGGCCCGGCGGACCGTCAACGGCCTACAGGGGGGGCAGCTTCGGGAGCGTGCCGCCCCGCACCTGAAGCTCCAGTCCGTCGCGCCGCCCGGAGAGCCAGCCCAGCAGGTCCGCCGGCCGGCCGCTGACGGTGACCTCGGGCTCGGCCGCCTCGCGTCCCGTGCTCCACGCGCGCGTGCCGTCCGTGACGCGGGTCGCCGGGACGTCGGGGAGCCCGGAGAACCGCTGCGCCAGGAAGTCGATCTCCCGTTCCGTGAATTCTTCGGGGAGGTCTTCCAGCTCGTACCCCACTCCGAGGTCGACATGGTGCAGGTCGACCTCGACCCAGCGCCGGAACGGCACCCGGGCCGCGGAGTCCGTCACGCCGTTGCGCAGCTCCACCGTGCGCGTCCAGTCCGCGGGCGCGGCCCCCGCCTCCTGGAAGCGGTCGGCGCTCTCGCGCACGTCCGTGAGCTGCACGTCGAGGGGGCGCGGGGCGTCCCGCTGGATGTCGGCGTCCCGTGCCTCGCCGCTCGCGTACATGGGACGGCCCTCGAGTACGTTCACCAGGGCGTCGGCGTTGCGGGCGATGTGCGCGAGGAGATGCCCGCGGCTCCAGCCCGGAAGCCGTGACGGCGCGGCGAGCGACGCGTTGTCCAGTTTGCCGGCGGCGCTGAGCAGCCGATCGGTCGCGTCACGTACACAGGCCAGGTCATGAGCGTGATCAATCATGAGCCCGACCCTAGTCCCGCCACACCTTTGGGTGAAGGTGGTGAACCTCGCCCGCAAATCGAATGCGCGTGCTATATCGTCGAGAGCGGCGTCGGGCATGCTGGATGGCCGGGGGTTGTTATGCAACCGGGAAATCCGACCGGCGTTGTCAGTGGCTCCCCCTAGTCTGAAGAAGCACGGGGGCCCCGCCCCTGTCACTTCTCTCAAGAAAGGTGCGGACCGGCGTGGCCGACCGTCTCATCGTCCGTGGCGCGCGCGAGCACAACCTCAAGAATGTCTCGCTCGACCTGCCGCGCGACTCGCTCATCGTCTTCACGGGCCTGTCGGGGTCGGGCAAGTCCTCCCTGGCCTTCGACACGATCTTCGCGGAGGGCCAGCGCCGCTACGTGGAGTCGCTGTCCTCCTACGCCCGGCAGTTCCTCGGCCAGATGGACAAGCCGGACGTCGACTTCATCGAGGGCCTGTCGCCCGCGGTCTCCATCGACCAGAAGTCGACCTCGCGCAACCCGCGCTCGACGGTCGGCACCATCACCGAGGTCTACGACTACCTGCGCCTGCTCTTCGCGCGCATCGGCAAGCCGCACTGCCCCGAGTGCGGCCGTCCGATCTCGCGCCAGTCGCCGCAGGCCATCGTGGACAAGGTCCTGGAGCTGCCGGAGGGGAGCCGCTTCCAGGTGCTGTCGCCGCTGGTGCGCGAGCGCAAGGGCGAGTTCGTGGACCTCTTCGCGGACCTCCAGACCAAGGGCTACTCCCGCGCGCGCGTGGACGGCGAGACCATCCAGCTCTCCGACCCGCCGACGCTGAAGAAGCAGGAGAAGCACACCATCGAGGTGGTCATCGACCGCCTGACGGTGAAGGACTCCGCCAAGCGCCGCCTCACCGACTCCGTGGAGACCGCCCTCGGCCTGTCCGGCGGCATGGTCGTGCTCGACTTCGTGGACCTCCCCGAGGACGACTCCGAGCGTGAGCGCATGTACTCGGAGCACCTGTACTGCCCGTACGACGACCTGTCCTTCGAGGAGCTGGAGCCGCGCTCCTTCTCCTTCAACTCGCCCTTCGGCGCCTGCCCCGAGTGCACCGGCATCGGCACGCGCATGGAGGTCGACCCCGAGCTGATCGTCCCGGACGAGGAGAAGTCCCTCGACGAGGGCGCCATCCACCCCTGGTCGCACGGCCACACCAAGGACTACTTCGGCCGCTTGATCGGTGCGCTCGCCGACGCCCTCGGCTTCCGCACGGACATCCCCTTCGCGGGCCTGCCGCAGCGCGCCAAGAAGGCCCTGCTCTACGGCCACAAGACCCAGATCGAGGTCCGCTACCGCAACCGGTACGGCCGCGAGCGCGTGTACACCACGCCCTTCGAGGGCGCGGTGCCCTTCGTCAAGCGCCGGCACAGCGAGGCCGAGAGCGACGCCAGCCGCGAGCGCTTCGAGGGCTACATGCGCGAGGTGCCCTGCCCCTCCTGTGAGGGCACGCGCCTGAAGCCGATCGTCCTCGCGGTCACGATCATGGAGAAGTCGATCGCCGAGGTCTCCGGGATGTCGATCAGCGACTGCGCGGACTTCCTGGGCGAGCTGAAGCTGAACGCCCGCGACAAGAAGATCGCCGAGCGCGTGCTGAAGGAGGTCAACGAGCGGCTGCGCTTCCTGGTCGACGTGGGCCTCGACTACCTCTCGCTCAACCGCGCGGCCGGCACCCTCTCCGGCGGCGAGGCCCAGCGCATCCGGCTGGCCACCCAGATCGGCTCCGGTCTCGTCGGCGTCCTGTACGTCCTGGACGAGCCGTCCATCGGCCTGCACCAGCGCGACAACCACCGGCTGATCGAGACCCTGGTCCGGCTGCGCGACATGGGCAACACGCTCATCGTCGTGGAGCACGACGAGGACACCATCAAGGTCGCCGACTGGATCGTGGACATCGGCCCCGGCGCCGGTGAGCACGGCGGCAAGGTCGTGCACAGCGGCTCCCTGAAGGAGCTGCTCGCCAACGCCGAGTCGCAGACGGGGCAGTATCTGTCCGGCCGCAAGTCGATCCCCGTCCCGGACGTACGGCGCCCCCGCGACCTGTCCCGGCAGCTCACCGTGCACGGCGCCCGCGAGAACAACCTTCAGGACATCGACGTGTCCTTCCCGCTCGGCGTCTTCACGGCCGTCACGGGCGTCTCCGGATCCGGCAAGTCGACGCTGGTCAACGACATCCTCTACACGCACCTGGCCCGCGAGCTGAACGGCGCGCGGAACGTCCCCGGGCGGCACACGCGCGTGGACGGCGACGACCTCGTCGACAAGGTCGTGCACGTCGACCAGTCGCCCATCGGCCGCACCCCGCGGTCCAACCCGGCGACGTACACCGGCGTCTTCGATCACATCCGCAAGCTGTTCGCCGAGACGACCGAGGCGAAGGTCCGTGGGTATCTGCCCGGCCGCTTCTCCTTCAACGTCAAGGGCGGGCGCTGCGAGAACTGCGCGGGCGACGGCACCATCAAGATCGAGATGAACTTCCTCCCGGACGTCTACGTCCCGTGCGAGGTCTGCCACGGCGCCCGGTACAACCGGGAGACCCTGGAGGTCCACTACAAGGGCAAGTCCGTCGCCGACGTGCTGAACATGCCGATCGAGGAGGCCACGGACTTCTTCGAGGCCGTCCCGGCCATCTCCCGGCACCTGAGGACGCTGAAGGACGTCGGCCTCGGCTACGTCCGGCTCGGCCAGTCCGCGACCACCCTGTCCGGCGGTGAGGCGCAGCGCGTCAAGCTGGCCAGCGAGCTGCAGAAGCGCTCCACCGGGCGCACGGTCTACGTCCTGGACGAGCCGACCACCGGTCTGCACTTCGAGGACATCAGCAAGCTGCTGAAGGTGCTCTCCGGCCTGGTCGACAAGGGCAACTCGGTGATCGTCATCGAGCACAACCTCGACGTGATCAAGACCGCCGACTGGATCGTCGACATGGGCCCCGAAGGCGGCGCCGGCGGCGGCCTCGTGATCGCCGAGGGCACGCCCGAGGAGGTCGCCGGGGTGCCGGACAGCCACACCGGCAAGTTCCTGCGCGAGATCCTCGGCGCCGACCGCATCAGCGACGCGGAGCCGGTACGGGCGCCGCGGGCCACGGCGGCCAGGAAGACGGCCGCGGCCAGGTCGACGGCGAAGAAGACGGTGACGGCCAAGGCCAACAACACGGCGACCAAGAAGGCCACCGCGGTCACGAAGAAGACGGCACCCGCGAAGAAGACGACGCGGGCCCGCAAGGTCTGAGGGTGAGTCAGGCCATCTTCTGAAAGTCCTGACACGACATCAAAAATCCGGCGCCCCGCGGGAACTTCCCGCGGGGCGCCGCTCGTTCCATCAACAGCCACCCTGGCCCTGCGGTTCGCCGGTCCCACCGACCGCGGGTTCAGCCGAACCTTGACAAGACCAGAGAGGAGACCGGTACTCGCCGGCCTCGCTCACAGCTCGCACAACTCGGCCGCGTACGGCGGCTCCGCCCCCGCCCGCGAGCAGGTGATCGCCGCCGCGCGCGCAGCGAACCGCAGCAGCCGCGTCCAGCCGTCCCGGCCCAGGGCGGCGAGTGCCGCCGGAGACAGCGCGTCCAGGGCGGACAGCCCGTGCAACAGGGCCGCGTTCACCGTGTCACCGGCGCCGATGGTGTCCACGACCTCGACCTTCTCACCGGGCACGGAATACTCCGCCCCGTCCCGGGTGAAGACGGTCAGGCCGTCGCCGCCCCGGGTGACCACCACGGCCGCCGGTCCCGCGGCCAGCCACTCACGCGGGGTGCCGCCCAGCCACGCGGCGTCCTCCGCGGAGAGCTTCAGCAGCGTGACCGAGGGCAGCCAGCTCTCGAAACGCGCCCGGTAGGCGTCCGCGTCCGGGATCAGTCCCGTCCGGATGTTGGGGTCGAGCGCGGTGAACAGGCCCTGCCCGGCCGCGGTCCGCATCAGTTCCTCGTAGGCGCTCGCCCCCGGTTCCAGGACGAGCGAGCAGGTGCCGAAGGACACCGCGCGTGTGGCCGCGGGCAGACCGGCGGGCGCGGTGAACAGGCGGTCGGCGGTGCCGTCGACATAGAAGGAGTAGGCGGCCGAACCCCCGGCGTCGAGGGTGGCGACGGCGAGAGTGGTCGGCTCCGGGCCGCGCTGCACGCCCGACACGTCCACCCCCGCCCGCCGCAGCCCGTCCAGCAGCGCCTCACCGAAGGCGTCGTACGAGGTGCGGGAGCGGAAGGAGGTGGGAGAGCCGAGACGGCCGAGAGCCACGGCGGTGTTGTACGGGCCGCCGCCGAGCGCCGGTTTCAGGCCGGCCAGGGCACCGGGGCCCTGCGGTACCAGGTCGATCAGTGCCTCACCGGCGACGACGATCACGGGACGGTTCCCTTCTCGGACAGCGTGGACGGTCCGGTTCGCGCCGGGCGGCCACAGGACGTGCGGTGCACGAACGCGCACGGCAGACGCACCGTCCGGGCGGGCCGGGAAGGTATCCCATCCACCGACCCCGCGCAAACGCCTGCGCAGGCGTTCACGCGCCCGAGCGGCCTCTCCTCGGGCGCCCGGCCGCCCCCCTCCAGACCCCGCCCTCCTGTCCGGGTATCGTCGGCCTGCACGTCCCCTGACCAGTGGAGATCCAGATGTCCGCCTCCGCGTCCGCGAGCCGCCGTACCGTTCTTCGAGGAGCCGCCGCGGTGCCGGTGGCCGGGCTGGGCCTGGCCGCCTGTGCGGGGCCGGGCTACGGCGGCCAGGCCGCGGCGACCCCGACCGCGCCCGTCGACCTCGGGGCCGAGAGCGAGGTCGGGAAGGGCGGCGCCAAGCTCTTCCGGGACCACAACGTGGTGGTCAGCCGGGACGGGAGCGGTGCGCTCAAGGCGTACAGCACGATCTGCACGCACGCGGGGTGTGCCATCAACAAGCTCGACGGGACGACCCTGATCTGCCCCTGTCACGGCAGTCAGTTCGACGCCGTGACCGGCAAGGTGGTGCAGGCGCCGGCCACCGAGCCGTTGAACGCGCTTCCGGTGAAGGCCGCGAACGGCAGGATCATCGCCGGACCCGGCGCCTGACGCGCCCGGCCCACCGCTCGGCGGGCGGGAAAGCCGACCGACGGGCGGGTGCCGAGGGACCCTTGCTCCCGGTCCCAGGTGGCTTACGCCCAGTCCCAGGCGATACCGACGACGCCCGGCCGGATCCGCGGCTCGACCACGTGGACGCTGTGGTGCGGCCCGCTGACGGGCAGTTCCTGCCGGCCGCTGCGCGGAGCCGCCGGCGAGTGCTGGGTGAAGCGGTGGCAGCGCGCCGGCAGCGCCGCCGCGTCGAAGCACACCTGGAGCGCGTACTGGCCGCCGGGGGAGCCGCACCGGTGGACGTACTCGCGCGAGTCCCCGGCGGTGCCGTCCTCCACGGCGTACCGGAAGAGAAAGGTGTCGCCGGCGCGCAGCCGGGTGCCGAAGAGCAGCTCGGCCACCAGCACACCTGTGTCCTGGTCCCAGCGGACACGGCCGGTGCGGCAGTTCTCCAGGGCCCGGACGCGCATGTCGCGCGGGCTGCAGCCGGGGTCGCCGTGGTGGACGGCGACGAAGCGGTCGACGCCGTCGTGGTGGGCCCGCACGATGTGGTGGGACTCGCGGCCCATCAGCCGGCGCCGCGCGCCGATCCGGACGAGTTCGTGCTGACCCAGAGTGTGCAGACCGCCGTCGAGGGACCAGCCCAGCTCGGTCTGGAGCCGGTTCAGGACGCCGGAGGCCTCGATCACCGAGCGGTACGAGTGGGCCGCCCGGTGGCCGTCGGCGGCGCGGCTGTCGGACTCGGCGAGCAGGCGGATCAGTGACTCGTCCGGCAGCTGGAGGATCTCCTCCAGCGCCCGGACGGCCCGCAGCGACTCGGGGCGCTGCGGGCGGCGGGCGCCCTGCTGCCAGTAACTCAGGCTGGTCACGCCGACCTTGACCCCGTGGCGCGACAGATGGTGCTGCACGCGCTGGAGGGGCAGTCCGCGCGCGGCGATCGCGGCGCGCAGCGCCACGTGGAAGGGGCCGCCCCGCAGAACCGTGTCCAGCTCCGCGGTGGGGACGTCCGCGTGCTCTGTGGCGTACAGCATGCACAGGGGCCTTTCTGTGAGTTGTCACAACGGCTGGTCAGACCGCTCGGCGCGGGTCCCCCGGGGCCTCCCCGTCGGCGCCGGCAGCGCCCGTGCGGGCGTACGCGGTAGGCGTACGCCGTGTGCACGGCCTCGAGTTCCCCCGCATTGAAGCGTGTTGACCAGGCCCCGACAACACCTCGGGCCCGGCCGCGGCGCGCGCGTGGCCGAGCAGCGCCCATGATCGCCGGGGTCGGCGCCCGCCCGCCGGGCGCGGTGTGCCGCGGGCGGATCCCGGAGGGCACGGGGTCCTGAGCCGTACGGGTGCGGGCGGTGTCCACAGGCCCGACGCGGTGTCGGTGCTCGCCAGTAGGGTGTGAGACATGGCCGACCCCTCCAGCTACCGCCCTAGGCCGGGAGAGATCCCGGACTCTCCCGGGGTGTACAGGTTCCGTGACGAGCACCGCCGGGTGATCTACGTCGGAAAGGCGAAAAGCCTGCGCCAGCGCCTGGCGAACTACTTCCAGGACCTGGCGAACCTGCACCCGCGCACCCGGACGATGGTGACCACCGCCGCGTCCGTGGAGTGGACCGTGGTGTCCACGGAGGTCGAGGCGCTCCAGCTGGAGTACTCCTGGATCAAGGAGTACGACCCCCGGTTCAACGTCAAGTACCGCGACGACAAGAGCTACCCGTACCTCGCGGTGACGATGAACGAGGAGTTCCCGCGCGTGCAGGTGATGCGCGGTCACAAGAAGAAGGGTGTCCGGTACTTCGGGCCGTACGGGCACGCCTGGGCCATCCGGGACACCGTGGACCTGCTGCTGCGCGTCTTCCCGGTGCGCACCTGCTCGGCCGGTGTCTTCAAGAACGCCGCCCGCACCGGCCGGCCCTGCCTGCTCGGCTACATCGGCAAGTGCTCCGCCCCCTGCGTCGGCCGGATCTCCCCCGAGGACCACCTGGATCTGGCCGAGGAGTTCTGCGACTTCATGGCCGGGCGCACCGGCACGTACCTCCGTCGTCTGGAGAAGCAGATGATGGAGGCGGCCGAGGAGATGGAGTACGAGCGGGCCGCGCGCCTGCGGGACGACATCGAGGCCCTGAGGAAGGCCATGGAGAAGAACGCGGTCGTGCTCGCCGACGCGACCGACGCCGACCTCATCGCCGTCGCCGAGGACGAGCTGGAGGCGGCCGTGCAGATCTTCCATGTGCGCGGCGGCCGGGTGCGCGGCCAGCGCGGCTGGGTGACCGACAAGGTCGAGGAGGTCACCACCGGCGCCCTGGTCGAGCACGCGTTGCAGCAGCTGTACGGCGAGGAGACCGGGGACGCGGTGCCCAAGGAGGTTCTGGTCCCGGCACTGCCCGAGCCGGCCCTGCCGGTGCAGGAGTGGCTGACCGGCCGCCGCGGCGCGAACGTGTCGCTGCGCATCCCGCAGCGCGGCGACAAGAAGGCGCTCATGGAGACCGTGCAGCGCAACGCCCAGCAGGCGCTCGCCCTGCACAAGACCAAGCGCGCCTCCGACCTGACCACGCGCTCGCGCGCCCTGGAGGAGATCGCCGAAGCCCTCGACCTGGACAGTGCCCCGCTCAGGATCGAGTGCTACGACGTCTCGCACCTCCAGGGTGACGACGTGGTCGCCTCCATGGTCGTCTTCGAGGACGGGCTGCAGCGCAAGAGCGAGTACCGGCGCTTCCAGATCAAGGGTCGTGTCGGAGACACGCAGCTCTGGCACGGCACCGGCCAGGACGACGTGCGCTCCATGCACGAGGTGATCACCCGCCGCTTCCGGCGCTACCTGGCCGAGAAGGAGAAGACCGGCGAGTGGGTCGAGGAGGAGGCCGAGACCGAGGGCGGCCTCGGGAACGGCCTCAAGGACGACGACGGCCGCCCCAGGAAGTTCGCCTATCCGCCCCAGCTCGTCGTGGTCGACGGCGGCCAGCCGCAGGTCGCCGCCGCCCGGCGCGCCCTGGACGAACTGGGCATCGACGACATCGCCGTCTGCGGCCTCGCCAAGCGCCTGGAGGAGGTCTGGGTGCCCGGGGAGGACGACCCGGTGGTGCTGCCCCGCACCAGCGAGGGCCTGTACCTGCTCCAGCGCGTCCGTGACGAGGCCCACCGCTTCGCGATCACCTACCAGCGCACGAAGCGGGCCAAGCGCTTCCGTTCCAGTCCCCTGGACGACGTGCCCGGCCTCGGCGAGACGCGCAAACAGGCGCTCGTCAAGCATTTCGGTTCGGTGAAGAAGCTCCGGTCCGCCACAATCGAGCAGATCCAGGAAGTGCCCGGGATAGGCAGGAAGACGGCCGAGACCATCGCCGCGGCCCTCGCCCGGGCGGTCCCGGCCGCACCCGCCGTGAACACGGCGACCGGAGAGATCATTGAAGACGAGGAACCCGATACGACGGGGGATTCCTCGGGGGAGCCCGTGAACGCGGGACACCCGGACGAACGACGGGGGCAGGAGACATGACCGAGCACGCACAGCCCACAGCGGACCGAGAACAGGCGGTCGTGGGGACGCCGGAGCAGGCGCCCCAGGAAGACGGAGCACAGGTGAGTACGGACGCCACACCGGCCGGCGCCCCCGAGGCGGCCATCCCCGAGCTGGTGATCATCTCCGGCATGTCCGGAGCGGGCCGGTCGACGGCCGCGAAGTGTCTGGAGGACCTCGGCTGGTTCGTCGTCGACAACCTCCCGCCCGCCCTCATCCCCACCATGGTGGAGCTGGGCGCCCGCTCCCAGGGCAACGTGGCGCGGATCGCGGTCGTCGTCGACGTACGCGGCCGGCGGTTCTTCGACAACCTGCGTGAGTCCCTCGCCGACCTCGACACCCGGGGCGTCACCCGGCGCATCGTCTTCCTGGAGTCCTCCGACGAGGCCCTGGTGCGCCGCTTCGAGTCGGTGCGCCGCCCGCACCCGCTCCAGGGAGACGGCCGCATCGTGGACGGCATCGCCGCCGAGCGCGAGCTGCTGCGGGAGCTGCGCGGCGACGCCGACCTGGTGATCGACACCTCCAGCCTCAACGTGCACGAGCTGCGCGCGAAGATGGACGCCCAGTTCGCGGGCGAGGAGGAGCCCGAGCTGCGGGCCACCGTGATGTCCTTCGGCTTCAAGTACGGTCTGCCGGTCGACGCCGACCTGGTCGCGGACATGCGGTTCCTGCCCAACCCGCACTGGGTGCCGGAGCTGCGCCCGTTCACCGGGCTCAACGAGGAGGTCTCCGCCTACGTCTTCAACCAGCCCGGCGCCAAGGAGTTCCTCGACCGGTACGCCGAGCTGCTCAGGCTCGTCGCGGCCGGCTACCGGCGTGAGGGCAAGCGGTATGTGACCATCGCCATCGGCTGCACGGGTGGCAAGCACCGCTCGGTCGCGGTGTCGGAGAAGCTCGCCGCGCGTCTCGCGGCCGAAGGCGTGGAGACGGTGATCGTGCACCGGGACATGGGACGGGAATGACGGAACGTACACGGCGGCTGAGCCGGCTGCGCCGAGTTGTGCCGGAGGGGCGCGCGGGCCGCGCCGCGGCCGAGCCCCGCGGCGCCCGGCCGCGCCGTCGCGGCGCACAGCCCAAGGTCGTCGCCCTCGGCGGCGGCATGGGCCTGTCCGCCTCGCTCGCCGCGCTGCGCCGGATCACCGGTGACCTCACCGCCGTCGTCACCGTGGCCGACGACGGCGGCTCCAGCGGGCGCCTGCGCGACGAGCTGGGCGTGCTGCCGCCCGGCGACCTGCGCAAGGCGCTGGCCGCGCTGTGCGGTGACGACGACTGGGGCCAGACCTGGGCCCGGGTCATCCAGCACCGCTTCCAGTCCCAGGGCGAGATCAACGGGCACGCGGTCGGCAACCTGCTGATCGTCGCCCTGTGGGAGCAGCTCGGCGACCACGTCCAGGCCCTGGACCTGGTCGGCAAGCTGCTCGGCGCGCACGGGCGGGTGCTGCCCATGTCCGCCGTGCCGCTGGAGCTGCAGGCCTTGGTCAGGGGACACGACCCGGAGCGCCCGGACGACGTCGACACGGTGCGCGGGCAGGCGACCGTGGCGCTCACGCCCGGCGAGGTGCAGTCGGTGCACCTGGTCCCGAACGACCCGCCCGCCGTCCCGGAGGCCGTCGCCGCGGTCCTGGACGCGGACTGGGTGGTGCTGGGCCCCGGCTCCTGGTTCTCCTCCGTGATCCCGCACCTGCTCGTCCCCGAGCTGCTGGATGCCCTCACCGAGACCAAGGCACGCAAGGTCCTCTCCCTGAACCTCGCGCCGCAGCCGGGAGAAACCGAGGGCTTCTCCCCGCAGCGTCATTTGGAGGTTTTGGGGCGACACGCCCCTAAACTCGCCCTGGACGTGGTGCTGGCCGACGAGGCTGCCGTGCCCGACCGCGATTCGCTCACCGAGGCCGCCAAGCGGCTCGGAGCCGCGGTCGAGCTGGCCCCGGTGGCCCGGCCCGACGGTTCACCCCGGCACGACCCGGAGCTGTTGGCCGCCGCGTACGACCGTATTTTTCGGATGCATGGAAGGATCGGCCCATGGCGATGACGGCAGCGGTGAAGGATGAGATCTCCCGGCTCCCCGTCACCCGGACCTGCTGCAGGAAGGCGGAGGTCTCCGCCATTCTGCGGTTCGCCGGCGGCCTTCACCTGGTCAGCGGGCGCATCGTGATCGAGGCGGAGCTGGACACCGCGATGGCGGCCCGCCGCCTCAAGCGGGACATCCTGGAGATCTTCGGCCACAGCTCGGAGCTGATCGTGATGGCGCCCGGCGGGCTGCGCCGCGGCTCGCGCTATGTCGTGCGTGTGGTCGCGGGCGGTGACCAGCTGGCCCGGCAGACCGGTCTGGTCGACGGCCGGGGACGCCCGATCCGCGGTCTGCCCCCGCAGGTGGTCTCGGGGGCCACCTGTGACGCGGAGGCGGCCTGGCGCGGCGCCTTCCTGGCGCACGGCTCGCTGACCGAGCCCGGCCGCTCCTCCTCGCTGGAGGTGACCTGCCCCGGCCCGGAGGCCGCGCTCGCGCTGGTCGGTGCCGCCCGTCGGCTGTCCATCGCCGCGAAGGCCCGCGAGGTGCGCACCGTGGACCGGGTGGTCGTCCGCGACGGCGACGCGATCGGCGCGCTGCTCACCCGGCTCGGCGCGCACGAGTCCGTGCTGGCCTGGGAGGAGCGCCGGATGCGCCGCGAGGTGCGGGCCACCGCCAACCGGCTCGCCAACTTCGACGACGCCAACCTGCGCCGTTCGGCCCGTGCCGCCGTGGCCGCCGGTGCCCGGGTGCAGCGGGCCCTGGAGATCCTCGGTGACGAGGTGCCCGAGCACCTCGCCGCCGCCGGCCGGCTGCGCATGGAGCACAAGCAGGCCTCCCTGGAGGAGCTGGGCGCGCTCGCCGACCCGCCGCTCACCAAGGACGCGGTCGCGGGCCGGATCCGCCGGCTGCTGGCCATGGCCGACAAGCGGGCCGCCGACCTGGGCATCCCGGGCACGGAGGCCAACCTCTCGGAGGAGCTGGCGGACAACCTGGCCGGCTGACCCGCCCTCTCTCAACACGCCGGTGCCGAAGCCCACTTGGGGCGTCGGCATCGGCGTTCGCATGGCCGGGCGAACTCCCGTTTACGCTTCAATGAGGCGCTCTTGACTCGATCATGAACTGTCATGAGCCTGGCAGAAGTTCGCCGCTGCGGCGGACCACGGCTAGGGGGGTTCATGAGACACAGAGCGAGATCGATCCTCGCTGTCGGCGCGCTCCTGCTCGGCGGAGCGAGCCTCGCACCCATCGCCCAGGCACAGAGCGGAAGTCCGGTCAGGTCCGCCGGTGACGACGGAGCCGAGGTCAAGGTCTTCCGTGCCGACATCACCCAGAAGCAGCTACCGCTGCTCCTCAAGGCCGGGCAGGACGGCCAGGAACTCGGCGAGCAGGTGACCGCGGGTGGAAAGAGCACCGTCGAGGTCTATCTGACCGACCGGCAGGCCCAGCAGCTCAGGAAACAGGGCGTCGGCCTCACCGAGCACACCCTTTCGGCGAAGGCCGCGGCGCGCGTCGAGGGCGCCTCCCAGGGCGTGTTCCGGCCCTACAGCGGAAACGGCGGACTCGAACAGGAGATCCTCGCGACCGCCCAGGCCCACCCGGGCCTCGCCAAGGTCGAGTCCATCGGCAAGACCGTCGACGGCCAGGACATTCTCGCGCTCAAGCTGACCCGGGGCGCGAAGAGGTCGCAGGACGGCTCCAGGCCCGCCGTCCTGTACGTGTCCAACCAGCACGCGCGTGAGTGGATCACGCCGGAGATGACCCGGCGGCTGATGCACTACTACCTGGACCACTACACGACGGACCGGCGGATCAAGCAGATCGTCGACTCGACCGAGCTGTGGTTCGTCATCTCGGCCAACCCCGACGGCTACGACTACACCTTCAAGGACTCCACCACCCGCCTGTGGCGCAAGAACCTGCGCGACGTCAACGGCGACGGTGTCATCGGCACGGGTGACGGCGTCGACCTCAACCGCAACTTCGCCTACAAGTGGGGCTATGACGACGAGGGTTCGTCCCCCAACCCCACCAGCCAGACCTACCGCGGCGCGAGCCCCGAGTCCGAGCCCGAGACCCGGGCCCTCGATTCCTTCGAGAAGCGCATCGGGTTCCGGTACGGCGTCAACTACCACTCCGCCGCCGAACTCCTCCTCTACGGAGTCGGCTGGCAGGTCGCCACCCCGACCCCCGACGACGTGCTCTACAAGGCGCTCGCCGGCACTCCCGACAACCCGGCCATCCCCGGCTACCGTTCGCAGGTCTCCTCGGAGCTGTACACCACCAACGGCGAGGCCGACGGCCATGCCTCGAACGTCAACGGCATGGCGATGTTCACCCCCGAGATGTCGACCTGCGAGAGCGCGTCGGACCTCGACCCGAACGACGCCTGGAACGCCGACGACTGCCAGTCGGTCTTCAACTTCCCCGACGACGAGAAGCTGATCCAGCAGGAGTTCGAGAAGAACATCCCGTTCGCGCTGTCCGTCGCCGAGACCGCCGCCCATCCCGACCGACCGGTCTCCTCGGTCGGCCTGAGCGCCGCCGACTTCACCCCGGCCACGTTCTCCACCTCGTACTCCCGGGGCCACGACCAGGAGGTCTCCGTCGTCGTCCGCAAGGCGGTCCGCGACAAGGAACTCAAGTACCGCGTCAACGGCGGCCGGACGCACGACCAGGACCTCAGGCCCTGGAAGGGCGGCGAGACCTACGGCGGCAAGGACAACCTCTACTTCGACGAGTACCGCGCCAAGGTCCAAGACGGCGCACCCGGCGACAAGGTCGAGGTGTGGTTCACCGGGAAGACCAGGAACGGCAGGAAGCTCGCCGGCTCCCACTTCACGTACACCGTCGCCGAGCGGCCGAAGGCCGACACCCTCGTCGTCGCCGAGGAGGGCGCGGCGGCCACACAGGCGCAGGCGTACGTGGACGCGCTCAAGGCCGCGGGCCGCAGGGCGATCGTGTGGGACGTCGCCACCCAGGGCGCCCCGGACGCGCTCGCCGTGCTGAAGCACTTCAAGACCGTCGTGCACTACTCGGGCGCGAACGGCCCGGGCAACGCCACCCAGCTCCAGCTGCGTGCCTACCTCAACGAGGGCGGCCGGCTGATCGAGGCCGGCGAGCTGGCCGGCGGCAGCGTCGACCTCGGCCGCGGCACCCTGTCGGACGACTTCAGCCAGTACTACCTGGGCGCGTACTCCCGTACGTCGACCAAGGGAGCCACCGGCTTCAACGGCTCGGGCACCCTGGACGGCTACACCGGCGTCCTCGGTGACGCGCCCGGCAACCCCCTGGACCGGGCCGGCACCTACGGCGTCACCTCCGAGGCGCTGCCCGCGGCCACGTACCCGCAGTTCAAGAGCGCGGGCGCGGGACAGTTCGCCGGGACGGTCAACCCGTACGGGCCCTACACCGGCTCCTACATGGCCGCGGCCGTGCACACCGACGACGCCTACAAGCGCCTCACCCGCACCATCGACCTCACCGGTGTCAGCGCCGCCGACAAGCCCGCCCTGAGCACACGGCTGCTGTGGGACACCGAGCCGGGCTACGACCACGCGGTGGTCGAGGCACACACCGTGGGTGCCGACGACTGGACGACCCTCCCGGAGGCCGGCGGGGCCACCCGGACGGCCGTACCGGAGGAGTGCGGGGCCGGGTTCCTGATCGGCGAGCACCCCTGGCTCAGGCACTACCTGACGCTCGCGGACAACGCCTGCACCGCGACCGGCACCACCGGCTCGTGGAACAGCCTCACCGGCAGCTCCGGCGGCTGGCAGCAGGTGAGCTTCGACCTGAGCGCGTACGCCGGGAAGTCCGTCGAGCTCTCGATCAGCTACATCACCGACCCGGGCACCGGCGGGCACGGCGTCCTCGCCGACGACGCCTCGCTCGTCGTCGGCACCGTCGCGAAGGAGACCGAGGGCTTCGAGACGTCCCTGGGTCCCTGGAGCGTCGCCGGACCGCCCGCGGGCAGCCCGGCCGTCCTCAAGGACTGGACGCGCACCGGAACCCTCTTCCGGACCTACGGAGCGGTCACCACGGACGACACCGTGCTGCTCGGTTTCGGTCTGGAACAGGTGCCGTCGGCGGCCGATCGGGCCGCCCTGATGACGAAGGCGCTCGCCTCACTCGACAGGTGAGCACAACCCCCTCTCAACGGTGCGCGAAAGGGGCACCGATCAGGTGAGCCGACCCGCTCACGAACGAGTGAAAAGACGGTCAACGGTGCCCGTCATTTCCTGACAAAAGCGAGCGAAACAACCCCCGATCCGAGGGGGTCCGTACCCCTACCGGCGGGTACGGACCCCCTGCCCTTGTATGCGGCATCTGGATGTCACCAAGGGGGCCTCAGAGAGGTAGGGTCGTGGGTGGTCGGGGACATCCCAAATAGAGCTCGCCGGCACCGCATGGCCGGCGTACCAACGAGGAGATCGGTTCGTGACGATCCGCGTAGGCATCAACGGCTTCGGCCGCATCGGGCGTAACTACTTCCGGGCGCTCTTGGAGCAGGGTGCGGACATCGAGGTTGTGGCTGTCAACGACCTGGGTGACACCGCGACCACGGCTCACCTGCTCAAGTACGACACGATCCTGGGCCGCCTGAAGCAGGAGGTCTCCCACACCGCCGACACCATCACCGTCGACGGCCACACCATCAAGGTGCTCTCCGAGCGCAACCCGGCCGACATCCCCTGGGGTGAGCTGGGCGTCGACATCGTCATCGAGTCGACCGGCATCTTCACCAACAAGGCCGACGCCGCGAAGCACATCGCCGGCGGCGCCAAGAAGGTCCTCATCTCGGCTCCGGCCAAGGACGAGGACATCACCATCGTGATGGGCGTCAACCAGGACAAGTACGACCCGGCGAACCACCACGTCATCTCCAACGCCTCCTGCACCACCAACTGCGTGGCGCCGATGGCGAAGGTCCTGGACGAGAACTTCGGCATCGTCAAGGGTCTGATGACCACGGTGCACGCGTACACCAACGACCAGCGCATCCTGGACTTCCCGCA
Source organism: Streptomyces sp. NPDC002676 (assembly GCF_053592455.1). Lineage (NCBI taxonomy): Bacteria > Bacillati > Actinomycetota > Actinomycetes > Kitasatosporales > Streptomycetaceae > Streptomyces > Streptomyces sp. NPDC002676. The sequence goes on from NZ_JBSFVT010000001.1 coordinate 1,314,829, forward strand.
CAAGGACCTGCGCCGCGCCCGTGCCGCCGCCGAGAACATCATCCCGACCACCACCGGTGCCGCCAAGGCCACCGCCCTGGTGCTGCCGCAGCTCAAGGGCAAGCTGGACGGCCTCGCCATGCGCGTGCCGGTCCCGACCGGCTCGGTCACCGACCTCGTCGTCGAGCTCGGCCGCGAGGTCACCAAGGAAGAGGTCAACGCCGCCTTCCAGAAGGCCGCCGAGGGCGAGCTCAAGGGCCTCCTCGACTACACCGAGGACCCGATCGTCTCCTCCGACATCGTCAACGCCCCGGCGTCCTGCACCTTCGACTCCTCCCTGACCATGGTCCAGGAGGGCAAGAACGTGAAGGTCATCGGCTGGTACGACAACGAGTGGGGCTACTCCAACCGCCTCGTGGACCTGACGGTCTTCGTCGGCAACCAGCTCTGATCGGCCGCAGCAGGCCGGCTGATGCGTGAATGCAGGGCTCGGGCAGCGCAACGTCGCGCTGTCCGGGCCCTGACGTGCGTACAGCCCCCCCCCGGCCGACCTGCGAAGATCAGGCCCCGTAGGATCAAGAGCCCTCCACAGGAGTCCCCTGACATGAAGACCATCGACGAACTTCTCTCCGCGGGCGTGGACGGCAAGCGGGTCTTCGTCCGTGCCGACCTCAACGTCCCGCTCGCCGACGGCGTCATCACCGACGACGGCCGTATCCGCGCCGTCCTGCCGACCGTGAAGGCCCTCGCCGACGCGGGCGCCAAGGTGGTCGTCGCCTCGCACCTGGGCCGTCCCAAGGGCGCCCCGGACCCGGCCTTCTCGCTGCTGCCCGCCGCGGAGCGGCTCGGCGAGCTCCTCGGCGCGCCGGTCGCGTTCGCCCAGGACACCGTCGGCCCCGCCGCCCACGAAGCCGTGGGCGGCCTCCAGCCCGGCCAGGTCGCGGTCATCGAGAACCTGCGCTTCAACCCCGGCGAGACCTCCAAGGACGACACCGAGCGCGGTGAGTTCGCCGACCAGCTGGCCGCCCTCGCGGACATCTATGTCGGCGACGGCTTCGGTGCGGTGCACCGGAGGCACGCCTCCGTCTACGACCTCCCGGCCCGCCTGCCGCACTACGCCGGCTACCTCATCGCCACCGAGGTCGGCGTCCTGAAGAAGCTCACCGAGGACGTCAAGCGCCCCTACGTCGTCGCGCTCGGCGGCGCCAAGGTCTCCGACAAGCTCGCCGTCATCGACCAGCTGCTCGGCAAGGCCGACCGCCTCCTCATCGGCGGCGGCATGGCCTACACCTTCCTCAAGGCCAAGGGTTACGAGGTCGGTATCTCCCTCCTCCAGGAGGACCAGATCCCGACCGTCACCGAGTACATGGAGCGCGCCGAGAAGAACGGCGTGGAGCTCCTCCTCCCCGTCGACGTCCTGGTCTCCGCGGAGTTCCCGGACCTCAAGGGGAAGACCCCGGCGAACCCCACCACTGTCGCCGCGGACGCCATCCCCGCCGACCAGGAGGGCCTGGACATCGGCCCGGAGACCCGCAAGCTCTACGCCTCGAAGCTCGCGGACGCCGAGACCGTCTTCTGGAACGGTCCCATGGGCGTCTTCGAACACCCCGACTACGCCGAGGGCACCAGGGCGATCGCCCAGGCCCTCGTCGACTCGAACGGTTTCACCGTCGTCGGCGGCGGTGACTCGGCCGCGGCCGTGCGCACGCTCGGCTTCGACGAGAACGCGTTCGGCCACATCTCGACCGGCGGTGGCGCCTCCCTCGAATACCTCGAGGGCAAGACGCTCCCCGGCCTCGCCGCACTGGAGGACTGACCTAGATGAGCACGCGCACGCCGCTGATGGCGGGCAACTGGAAGATGAACCTCAACCACCTCGAGGCCATCGCGCACGTCCAGAAGCTCGCCTTCGCCCTGGCCGACAAGGACTACGAGGCCGTCGAGGTCGCCGTCCTGCCGCCCTTCACCGACCTGCGCTCCGTGCAGACCCTGGTCGACGGCGACAAGCTCAAGATCAAGTACGGCGCCCAGGATCTCTCGGCGTACGACTCCGGCGCCTACACCGGAGAGATCTCCGGCGTGATGCTGGCCAAGCTGCGGTGCACGTACGTGGCCATCGGCCACTCCGAGCGCCGCCAGTACCACGACGAGACCGACGAACTCGTCAACGCCAAGGTCAAGGCCGCCTACAGGCACGGCCTCACCCCGATCCTGTGCGTCGGCGAGGAGCTGCACGTCCGCCAGGCGGGCAACCACGTGACCCACAGCCTCGCCCAGGTCGAGGGCGCCCTGAAGGACGTCCCGGCCGAGCAGGTAGAGACCCTCGTGATCGCCTACGAGCCCGTGTGGGCCATCGGCACCGGCGAGGTCTGCGGCGCCGCGGAGGCCCAGGAGGTCTGCGCCGCCATCCGCGGCAAGATCGCCGAGCTGTACTCGCAGGACGTGGCCGACAAGGTCCGCATCCAGTACGGCGGCTCCGTCAAGGCCGGCAACGTCGCCGAGATCATGGCGCAGGCCGACATCGACGGCGCTCTGGTCGGCGGTGCCTCGCTCGACGCCGACGAGTTCGTCAAGATCGTGCGTTTCCGCGATCAGTGAACCCGTCCGTGAGTAGGCGGTAGCGGCGATACGTCGTACCCTTGCGGGGCACAGCCGTGGTGCTGTGCCCCCGTCGTCCATCCGAATCCGAGGAAGTTGGTCCAGCCGTGGTTTTGGGGTTCTCGATCGCCCTGATCGTCTTCAGCCTGCTGCTGATGCTGCTGGTGCTGATGCACAAGGGGAAGGGCGGCGGCCTCTCCGACATGTTCGGCGGCGGCATGCAGTCGTCCGTCGGCGGCTCCTCCGTCGCCGAGCGCAACCTCGACCGGATCACGATCGTGATCGGTCTGCTCTGGTTCGCCTGCATCGTCGTCCTCGGCCTGCTGATGAAGACGAACAGCTGAACAGCCTCGCACAAGCACATACATTCCGTACGTAAGGCCCCATGTTCGGTACGCGCTCCTGAGCGCGGCCTATCATGGGGCTTGCGTCTAGGTATGGGGCCTGTAACTCCAATCACTGGACGCGCGTTGGGCCTTACGTAGACTGAGGCGCTCGCAACGAAGCGAAACGCCGACTCGCTTCGCGGCACCATCACGCAGGGAGTTACACCGTGGCAAGTGGCAACGCGATCCGAGGAAGCCGGGTCGGGGCGGGGCCGATGGGCGAGGCCGAGCGCGGCGAGTCCGCGCCCCGGCTGCGCGTCTCCTTCTGGTGCTCCAACGGGCACGAGACGCAGCCGAGCTTCGCCAGCGACGCGCAGGTCCCCGACACCTGGGACTGCCCGCGCTGCGGCTTCCCGGCCGGTCAGGACCAGGACAACCCGCCGGCCCCGCCGCGCACCGAGCCGTACAAGACGCACCTCGCGTACGTACGGGAGCGGCGCAGCGACGCGGACGGCGAGGCGATCCTCGCCGAGGCGCTCGCCAAACTGCGGGGCGAGATCTAGGACTTCAGAACCGGCCGGGTGCCCGCGGGCGCCTGGCCGGAGCCGTTTGCGCCCGCTCGGGGCCGACCGGTTGTCAGTGGTGCCCTCTACGGTGTGTGCATCGGTGTATTCCGGTCATTCCGAGGGGGAGTTGTGACGGCGGCGGACGGTGCGGACGCGGGCGCGCCCGCGTGGCGCGGGGGATTCGGACGGCTGTGGACGGCCGCCGTGGTCTCCCGGTTCGGGGACGCCCTACGGACGTCCGCGCTGCCGCTGCTCGCCGTGCGCCTCAGCGACGATCCCCTCGTCATCGCCTCCGTGACCGCCTGCGGCTACGTGCCCTGGCTGCTGTTCGGGCTGCTCGGCGGGGCCGTCGCCGACCGGGTCGACCAGCGGCGGGCGATGTGGGCCGTGGACACCGTACGGGGGCTGTTCGTCGCCGGTTTCGCGCTCGCCGTGGGACTCGGCCACGCCTCGATCCCGCTGCTGCTCGTGCTCGCCTTCGCGCTCACCACGCTCCAGACGCTCTTCGACAACGCCGCCACGGCCCTGCTGCCCTCCCTGGTGGACCGCGAGAGCCTGGGCGGCGCCAACGCCCGGCTGATGACCGGTCAGCAGCTCGCCGGCGGACTGCTCGGCGCGCCGCTCGTGCCGCTGCTGCTGGCGGCCGGCGCCTTCGTGCCGTTCGCGGCCGACGCGAGCACGTTCCTCACCGCTGCCGCCCTGGTGGCCTCCCTGCGGATACGGCCGCCCGAGCGGGCACCGCGCCAGGCGGGCAGCACCCTGCGCACGGAGATCGCCGAGGGCCTGCGCGCCCTGTGGGGCGACCGGGCCCTGCGCGCGACCTGCGCGGCCACCCTGCTGTGCAACATCGGCATGGGCGCCCTGATCGCCACCCTTGCGCTGCACGTCACGCGCTGGCTCCACGCGGGCAATGCCGGATACGCGGCAGCCATGACGGCCTACTCCCTCGGCAGCATCTCGGGCGGCTTCCTCGCGCAGCGCATCGCCCGCCGCACCGGCCGGGTGCGGGCCCTGCTGGTCGCCGGTAGCGTCCAGACGGCCTCCCTGCTGCTCATCGGGTCCGTCCGCCACATGCCCGCGCTCGTCGCCGGGATGCTGCTGCTGGGCGCGATGGGCATGGTGTGGAACGTCAACCAGGTGACGCTGATGCAGCAGCGCAGCCCCGAGGCGATGGTGGGCCGGATCGCCGCCGCCTTCCGCACGGCCTCGACGTCAGGCGCCCCGCTCGGCGCCCTCCTCGGCGGCGCCGCCGCCCGCGCGTACGGCCTGAACGGGCCGGCCCTGCTCGCTGCCGTGCTCTTCGCCCTCGCCGTCACCTCGTTGATACCGGCGGGCAGGCCGGACGTATCTGTCGCCGCGGCGCATGACGGCGCGACAAGGCGTCAGGTCGCGCCCTGATCAACTAGGTTGGGAGCGGCAGCGGGGCAAGGTGCGCAGCACCACGCAGCACGGACAGGCAGGAAAGAAGGCTGAAGTCGGAAATGAACGCAGACAGCCGTACCAGGCTCAACCAGACGCCCGAATGGACCGCCCTCGCCAAGCACCGCGAGGAGCTGGCCGACACCCATCTGCGCGACCTGTTCGCCACCGACCCGGAGCGCGGCGCCGGGTACACCCTGCGGGTCGGCGATCTGTACATCGACTACTCCAAGCACCTGGTCACCGACGAGACGCTGCGGCTGCTGCGGGAGCTGGCCGCCGCCACCGACGTCTTCGGCCTGCGGGACGCCATGTTCCGCGGCGAGAAGATCAACACGACCGAGAACCGGGCCGTGCTGCACACCGCGCTGCGCGCCCCGCGCGACGCGGTGATCGAGGTCGACGGCGAGAACGTCGTCCCGGCGGTGCACGCCGTCCTCGACAAGATGGCCGGCTTCGCCGACCGCGTCCGCTCCGGCGAGTGGACCGGCCACACCGGCAGGCGGATCAAGAACGTCGTCAACATCGGTATCGGCGGCTCTGACCTCGGCCCCGCCATGGCCTACGAGGTGCTGCGCAGCTACACCGACCGCGACCTCACCGTCCGTTTCGTCTCCAACGTGGACGGCGCCGACCTGCACGAGGCCACCCGCGACCTGGACCCGGCCGAGACGCTGTTCATCATCGCCTCCAAGACCTTCACCACCATCGAGACGATCACCAACGCCACCTCCGCGCGGAAGTGGCTGCTGGACGCCCTCGGTGACGAGGCCGCGGTCGCGAAACACTTCGTCGCCCTGTCGACCAACGCGGAGAAGGTCGCCGAGTTCGGTATCGACACGGCCAACATGTTCGAGTTCTGGGACTGGGTCGGCGGCCGGTACTCGTACGACTCCGCGATCGGCCTGTCGTTGATGATCGCCATCGGCCCGGACCGCTTCCGCGAGATGCTCGACGGCTTCCGCCTGGTCGACGAGCACTTCCGCACCGCACCCGCCGAGGCCAACGCCCCACTGCTGCTCGGCCTGTTGGGCATCTGGTACGACAACTTCCACGACGCCCAGTCGCACGCCGTGCTGCCCTACAGCCACTATCTGTCCAAGTTCACCGCCTACCTGCAGCAGCTGGACATGGAGTCCAACGGCAAGTACGTGGCGCGGGACGGCAAGCAGGTCGACTGGCAGACCGGGCCCGTCGTGTGGGGCACGCCCGGCACCAACGGGCAGCACGCCTACTACCAGTTGATCCACCAGGGCACGAAGCTGATTCCGGCGGACTTCATCGGCTTCGCCCGGCCGGTCGCCGAGCTGAGCGGTGAACTCAAGGATCAGCACGACCTGTTGATGGCCAACTTCTTCGCCCAGACCCAGGCCCTCGCCTTCGGCAAGACGGCCGACGAGGTCCGCGCGGAGGGCGTCGCCGAGGAGCTGGTCCCGCACAAAACCTTCCAGGGCAACCGGCCGACCACCACCATCCTGGCGAAGGAACTGACCCCGTCCGTCCTCGGGCAGCTGGTCGCTCTCTACGAGCACAAGGTGTTCGTCCAGGGCGCCGTGTGGAACATCGACTCCTTCGACCAGTGGGGCGTCGAGCTGGGCAAGGTCCTCGCCAAGCGCCTCGAACCGGCCTTGACCGAGGGTGCGGAGGTACCGGGCCTGGACGCGTCGACCAAGACACTGGTCGCCACGTACCGGTCACTGCGCGGGCGCTGACCTCAGGCCACCGCGTTCAGGCTGTCCGCCAGCCTGCGTCTCGCCGCTCGGGACGCAGGCACCGCGGCCAGCAGAGCGGCACCCAGTACCACAGCCAGGTCCAGCGACAGGAGCAGCACTGGTGACGGGCCCTGTGCGATCCCCGCGCCGATGCCGCTGGAGCTGCCCTGGGCGTCGATCAGCCGGTGGGCGAGCGGTAGCCCCAGGACCGTGCCGGCGAGCGCCGCGGCCAGTGCCGTACAGCTCGTCGCCGTGACGATGATCGCGGTGATCTGGCGCGGGGCCATGCCGATCGCCAGGAGCGCCAGCACGTCCCGCTCGCTCTCCCGCACGCTGCCGCCGATCGCGGTGAGCAGTTCGACGAGCCCGATGAGGGCGAGGACGGCGACCAGCCCGGCGACGACCGCGCGCAGCGGGGACAGCCCGTCGGCGGGGTTCGCCACGGCGTGCACGTCCAGGTGGCCCCGGCCGGCCGCGGTGAGCGCGGCTGCCACGCGCTGCGGGTCGGCGCCGGGGCGCAGGCGCAGCTCGTAGGAGGCCGCGGACAGCCCCGGGTCGTTCTCGCGGAGGGTGTCCAGGGAGGTCGTCACCACCCGGCCGGCGTTCTGCGGTTCGATGCTGCGGCCCACGATGTGCAGGATCTGCGGCCGGTCTCCCACCGTCATCCGCACCCAGTCGCCGACCTGTGCGTGCAGCAGGTCCAGCAGCCCCTGACCGGCCACCGCCTCGTCCGGCCCGCGGGCGGATCTGCCCTCGGCGAGGGCGTAGGGGTAGGGCTCGGCGCGGGTGCCGACGCCGCGCAGGGCGATGGTCCCGGTCTGCCCGGGGACCAGCGCGGCCACCTCGACCCCCGGGTAGGCGGCGGCGACCCGGGAGTCGCCCGTCAGCAGAGCCCGTACCTCCGATGCGGCCAGGGCGCCGTCCGAGCGGACCGCGAGAGCTGTCGGCAGGCCCACGTGCTCCGGGCTGCTGTGGAAGCGGTCGATGGTGGTCCACGCGCTGAGCGCCACCACGATCAGCAGCAGCGGCAGCGTCAGCCGGGCCACGGTGGCCAACGACCGGCCGCGCCCCGCGAACGCCTTGTGGCAGCCGAGGACCAGCGCGGCCGGGAGCCGCAGCCCGAGTGCCTGCCGGGCCGGACCCGTCAGCCGACCACCCGCCGGCGCGGACGGCCGCGGCACCGGCACCGGAGGCACCCGCCCCGCCCGCCAGGCCGCGAGACCCGTGGTCAGGCCGATGAACAGCACCGCGCCCACGGGAACCACGAAGAGCGCCACGGTGTGCCCCGGCAGCCCCTGCCACACCCGCACGGCATCGCCCAGCCGACCGGGTATCCGGCTGCCCAGCGCCTCGGTGAGCGCCGCCGAGGCCACGGTGCCGAGAAGGGCGTACGCGAGGTGCTGCAACAGGAAGATCCGCACCACCCCGCCCGGTGTGAAGCCGATCGCCTTCAGTACGGAGAGGTCGCGCAGATGGCCGCGGATACGGGTGACGATCGCCCCGTGCATGGCGAGCCCGGCAGCGATCAGGGCGCCCAGACCGAACAGGCCGAGCACCTGGCCCAGCAGCCGGTCGTCGCCCTGTGCCTCGGCACGCGCCTGCTGCCAGGTGGAGACCTCGCCGATCGCGCCCGCGCCCAGCACGGTGACGGCGCGCTGCACCGCGTAGTCCGTTTCGGCCGGGTCACCGAGCCGCAGCCCGATCACCTGGCCGCCGGGCGACCGCACAACGGACGGCAGCGCCCAGACCAGGCCCGGCCGCTCGCCCGGGCTGTAGGGGGGTTCAGCGCTGTCCGCGATGCCCTCGACAGTCAGCGTGCGGTCGGTGCCGGGCAGGGCGAGGGTGTCCCCGGGCTCCGCCAGCAGGGCCCGGGCCAGGCTGCTCTCCAGGATCACGCCGTCCGGCTCGGCCGCAGCCAACCAGTGCCCGGCGGTGAGCAGCGGCCGGCCCACGGAGGGCGGTTCCGGGGTGCCGCGCAGCTCCACCGAGGCGCGGGTGCCGCGGGCGGCGACGGTGGTGGTCTCGGTGGGGTAGGGGCCGGCGACGGACTCGACGCCGTCGAGGCGGGCGAGCCTTCGGGCGTCCGCGGACGCGGCCGTGTGGATCCACACGTGCGCCCCGCGGGTCTCGGTGAAGGTGCGCTGCCAGGGGTTGGTGGCGTAGCCGAACAGGGCCGTCGCCAGCAGCAGCGAGGCGACGATGCCGGCGGTGGCCAGCACGAGGAACAGCGCCTCGCCACGGTGCGTGCGCAGGTCGGAGTGCGCCCAGCGCAGAGTGGCCCGCACCGTCAGTCCCTGAGTTCGAGCACACCGGAGATGCCGGCCCGGCGCGGCGGCGTGCCGTCCAGGGCGGCATCGTCGGCTATGCGGCCGTCGAAGAAGCTGATCACCCGGTCGGCGGCGCTCGCCAGCCGGGCGTCGTGCGTCACCAGCACGATCGTCTGGCCGCGCCCGTGGAAGCGGGACAGCAGGCGCATGACCTCGCGGGTGCCCTTGCTGTCCAGGCTGCCGGCGGGCTCGTCCGCGAGCAGCAGCGGCGGATGGTTGACCAGGGCCCGGGCGAGGGCGACCCGCTGCTGTTCGCCGCCGGACAGCTCGCCGGGCATGCTGCGCTCCTTGCCGTCGAGGCCCAGCTCGGCCAGGAGCGCCTCGCGCTCGGCGCGGGCCTTCTTCGGCGGGACGCCGGCCAGCAGGGCGGGCAGCTCGACGTTGTCGGCGACGGACAGGTTCGACACGAGGTTGAAGAACTGGAAGACGATCCCGATGGCCTTCCTGCGCTCCACCGCCCAGCGGGCCTCGCTGAAGGAGTCCGTGCACCGGCCGTCGAGCCAGATGCTGCCCTCGTCGGGGCGCTGCAGGCCGCCGAGCAGGTGCAGCAGCGTCGACTTCCCGGCCCCGGAGGGCCCGGTGATCGCCACGAACTCGCCGCGTGCCACGGCGAGGTCGACCCCGCGCACGGCATGCGCGGGCGCGCCCTCACCGTGGTGGGTCTTGACCAGGCCTTCGGCCCGCAGCACAGGAGGGTGGCGGTCACTCACTCCAGCTCCTCCAGTTCCTCCTGGCACCGCTCCAGCCAGTCGAGGTCGGCCTGCAGGTGCAGCATCGCGCCCTCGATCAGCAGATGGGCGATTCGGTTGTCCCGGTTCTCGGCCGCGGCCAGTTTCGACAGGTTGCGCATGGTGTTGAGGTACTGGCGCCGCTGCCTGTTGATGAGGGCGATCTGGTCGGCGAGACCGGTCTGCGGGGCGACGGCGAGCTTCATGAAGAACTCGTCCCGCACCCGCGGTTCGTCCTCGGTCTCCTCGAACCAGGCGTGCAGCGCCTCCCGCCCGGCGTCGGTGAGGTGGTAGACCTTCTTGTTGGGCCGGCTGGACTGCTCGACGTCCTCGCCCTCGATCAGTCCCGTCTTCTCCAGGCGGCCGAGGGTGACGTAGATCTGACCGACGTTGGGCTGAGGGTACGCGGAGCCCAGCAGTTGCTCAAGGTCCTGCTTCAGCTCGTAGCCGTGGGCCGGGCCGCGTGCGAGGAGTGCCAGGAGGGGCAGGCGCACTCGTGCTGTCCTCCTGTCCTCTCAATATGCTCCAGGCCCTAGTATCGCCCATACCTAACAGGTATACATGCCTCTGACCCGGGGCGAGGGTGCCCCGGTGCCGGTGTACAAGGAGGAACCTATGCGGTGGATGCGTGCCGCCGGTAGGGGCCTCCTCGTTCTCGCCGTGATCATGACCGGGTACGTCGCCTCCGGCGCCCATGCCGAGGAGGGCGGCGGCAGCGGTCGCGGCCCGCTCACCCTGGCCACCGCGGGCGACCTCACCGGCTATCTCGGCCCCCTGCTCCAGGGCTGGAACCGCACCCACCCCGGCGAGAAGGTCACGCTCGTCGAGCTGCCGGACTCCGCCGACGAGACACACGCGCAGATGACCACCGATCTGCGCGGCGGAGACCGGGGCCGCTTCGACGTCCTGAACATCGACGTCAACTGGACCTCGGAGTTCGCCGCGGCCGGCTGGATCCGCCCGCTGCCGCGCGACCGGTTCCCGCTGCGGAGCTTCCTGCCGCCGGTCGTGAACACGGCGACGTACGACGGACGGCTGTATGCGGTCCCGTATGTCACGAATGCCGGACTCCTGCTGTATCGCAAGGACATACTGACCGAGGAAGGTGTGCCACCGCCGCACACCTGGGCAGAGCTGGAGCGCGACGCGAAGACCATCGCGCCCCGGCACGGACTCGGCGGCTATGCGGGCCAGTTCCTTCCGTACGAGGGCCTCACCGTCAACGCGGCCGAGGCCGTGTACTCGGCGGGCGGCACCATCCTCGGCGGCGAGGGCACACGGGTCACGGTCGACTCGGCCGCCGCCCGCGAGGGCATCGGCTTCCTCGCCCGCGGCATCCGCGAGGGCTGGATCCCGAAGCAGGCGCTGACCTACAAGGAGGAGGAGTCCAAGCAGGCCTTCCAGGACGGCAAGCTGCTCTTCCTGCGCAACTGGCCCTACGCCTACGCCGTGGCCTCCGCCAAGGGCTCCAAGGTCGCCGGAAAGATCGGCGCCGTACCGCTGCCCGGGCCTGACGGGCCGGGGACCAGTGTCCTCGGCGGCTCCAATCTCGCGGTCAACACCCATGCCCGGCACCCCGATTCGGCCGTGCGCCTGATCGCCTACCTCACCAGCGAGCGCGTCCAGCGCCAGGTGCTCACCCGGGGCGCGCTGCCGCCCGTGCGCGCCGCGCTGTACGAGGACCCCGCACTCGTCCGGCGGTTCCCCTATCTGCCGACCCTGCGCACCGCCGTACTCACCGCCCGGCCGCGCCCCAAGAGCGCGCACTACGACCAGGTCAGCCTGGTCGTGCAGGCGGTGGTGCAGGACGCGCTCACCGGGCGGCAGACGCCCGGGCAGGCCGTGCGCCGGCTCGCGCGCGAGCTCGACGCGATCGCCCGTCGCTAGTCCCTCCCATAGTTACTTGTTAAGTAACGCGCGGATCTCATCTCGGCGCATGATGCCCGTTAAGTCCGCATTCGCACCCCCAACTCACCAGTAATCTGCGGTCTCTTCGTTGACACCCGTGCGACACGCCTACTTAACATGCATGCATGCTGAGTAAGTACCACTGGTGGCGTGACGCGGTGATCTACCAGGTCTACGTCCGCAGCTTTCTGGACAGCACCGGCGACGGCATCGGCGATCTGGCCGGCGTCCGGGCCGGGCTGCCGTATCTGAAGAAGCTCGGCGTCGACGGCATCTGGCTGAGCCCGTTCTACCCCTCGCCGCAGCACGACCACGGCTACGACGTGGCCGACTACTGCGACGTCGACCCGCTCTTCGGCGACCTCGCCGAGTTCGACCTGCTGATGGCGAGCGCCCGCCGGCTCGGTGTCAAGGTGCTCCTCGACATCGTCCCCAACCACTGCTCCGGCGAGCACCCCTGGTTCCGCGAGGCGCTGGACAGTGCACCCGGCAGCCCGGCCCGAGCCCGCTTCCACTTCGCCGACGGCCGCGGCCCGGGCGGCAGCGAGCCGCCCAACAACTGGCACGCCATGTTCGGCGGCCCGGCCTGGACCCGGGTCACGGAGTCCGACGGCCGCCCCGGTCAGTGGTACCTGCACATGTTCACGCCCGAGCAGCCGGACTGGAACTGGCGCGACCCCCGGATCCCCGCCGAGTTCGACCGCGTCCTGCGCTTCTGGCTGGACCGGGGCGTGGACGGCTTCCGCATCGACGTCGCCGCCGGGCTGTTCAAGCACCCCGAACTGCCCGACTCCGACGACCCCGAGGCCGACGCCCGCACCCGCGACTCGGTCAACCCGCTCGCCTGGAACCAGCCCGAGGTGCACGAGGTGTGGCGGTGCTGGCGCTCCATATGCGAGGAGTACGCCGACCGGGACGGCCGCGAACGCCTCCTCGTCGGTGAGGTCTCCGTCCCCACCGCCCGCGAACACGCCCGCTACGTCCGACCGGACGAACTGCACCAGGCCTTCTTCTTCGACCTGCTGGGCGCCCCCTGGGACGCCGACGCCTTCCGCAAGGTCATCTCCGAGGCCATGCAGGACATCGCCGGCACCGGTTCCACGGTCACCTGGGTCCTCAACAACCACGACCAGGTCCGCACCGTCACCCGCTACGGCGAACCCGCCGTCGAGGGCAGCCGCGTCGGCGCCGCCCGCGCCCGGGCCGCCGCGCTGCTGATGCTGGCGCTGCCCGGAGCCGCGTACATCTACCAGGGCGAGGAACTGGGCCTGCCCGAGGTCGTCGACCTGCCCGACGACGTCCTCACCGACCCGATCTTCCGCCGCACCGGCAGCCGCGCCCGCATCCGTGACGGCTGCCGGGTGCCGCTGCCGTGGTCCGGGCAGGCCTCACCGTTCGGCTTCACCTCCGGCGCGGAGGGCGCCAAGCCCTGGCTGCCGCAGCCGTCGTACTTCGCCGAGTACGCCACCGAACGCGCCCTCGCCGACACCCGCTCCTTCTGGCACCTGTACCGCGACGGCCTCCAACTGCGCCGCTCACTCCCTCAGTTGGGCGAGGGAACGCTGCGCTGGCTGGACACCCCGCCGGGCGTTCTGGCCTTCACCCGCGGCGACGGCCTGGTCTGCGCCGTCAACTTCGGTACGGCAGCCGCGCCCGCGCCGGTCTCCGGCACCCCGCTGCTCTCCAGCGGCCCCGTCCCGCCCGGAGTCCTGCCCGGCTCCACGGCGGCCTGGTGGCTCACCGACCTCTGATCCCTCCGTCAATCCCCTGTGACCGAGTCAACTCCCTCCGAATGAAAGGTCCGTCGACGATGATGCGACGACGTACGACCCTGCTCACGAGCTGCACCGCCCTCGCCCTCGCGCTCGGCGCCACCGCCTGCGGCGGGGACGACGTCTCCGCGGGCGGCGGAGACAAGTCGCTCAGCGGCCAGACCGTCACCGTGGCCGGTGTCTGGTCGGGCAGCGAGCAGAAGAACTTCCAGAAGGTGCTGGACGCCTTCACCGCGAAGACCGGAGCCAAGACCCAGTTCGTGTCCACCGGTGACAACGTCTCCACCGTCGTCGGCAGCAAGATCGAGGGCGGTAACGCGCCCGACGTCGTGATGGTCCCGCAGGTCGGCGTGCTCCAGCAGTTCGCGAAGCAGGGCTGGCTCAAGCCGCTGTCGCCGACCGCCCAGCAGACGATCACCGCCGACTACGCGCCCGTGTGGAAGACGTACGGCAGCGTCGACGGCACCCTCTACGGCCTCTACTTCAAGGCCGCCCACAAGTCGACCGTCTGGTACAGCCCCGACGTGCTCACCCAGGCCGGGGTCCAGCCCCCGAAGACGTACGACGAGCTGCTGAAGGCCGGGCACACCGTCTCCGACTCCGGGCTCGCCGCCTTCTCCGTGGCCGGGCAGGACGGCTGGACGCTGACCGACTGGTTCGAGAACATCTACCTCTCCCAGGCCGGACCCGAGAAGTACGACGCCCTCGCCTCCCACAAGCTGAAGTGGACCGACCCCTCCGTCGTCAGGGCGCTCACCACGCTCGGCATGCTGTTCAAGGACAAGCAGCTGATCGCGGGCGGACAGAAGGAGGCCCTCAACACCGACTTCCCGGGCTCGGTGGAGAAGGTGTTCGGGCCGAAGCCCGAGGCAGGCATGGTCTACGAGGGCGACTTCGTCGCCGGCGTCGCCCACGACCAGTTCGGGAAGACCATCGGCAAGGACGCGAACTTCTTCCCCTTCCCCGCGGTCGACGGCGGCACGGCACCCGTCGTCAGCGGCGGTGACGCGGCCGTCGTCCTGAAGGACGCCAAGAACGCCAAGGCCGGCATGAAACTCCTGGAGTACCTGGCCACCCCCGAGGCGGCGGCCGTGTGGGCGAAGGCGGGCGGCTACCTGTCCCCGAACAAGAAGCTCGACCTCGCCTCGTACGGCGACGACGTCACCCGCGCCACCGCCAAGTCCCTGGTCGGCGCCGGGGATTCGGTCCGCTTCGACATGTCCGACCAGGCGCCGGCGGCCTTCGGCGGCACCAAGGGCGCGGGCGAGTGGAAGCTGCTCCAGGACTTCCTGCGTGACCCGTCCGACCCGAAGGGCACCGCGGCGAAGCTGGAGTCCGCGGCGGCCAAGGCTTACCAGGGCTGATCGGACCGGACATGACCGCCACCACACTCGTGAAACAGCAGGCGGGCCCACGGGCCGCCGCCGGCCCGGCGCGCGGGCGCCGCGGCCGGCGGCGCGCCCGGCTGGTCGCCCTGCTCTTCGTCTTCCCCGCCCTGCTCCTGCTCGGCGCGCTCGTCGTCTACCCGGTGCTGTTCTCCGTCGGCCGCAGCTTCTTCGACGCCTCCGGCACCCGGTTCGTCGGCGGCGACAACTACGCCGAGATGTTCCGCGACCCGGCGACGCTGAAGGCCATCCGCAACACCACCATCTGGGTGGTCGTGGCCCCCGCCCTGCTGACCGGCCTGGGCCTGATCCTGGCCGTCCTGGTGGAGAAGGTCCGCTGGGCCACCGCCTTCAAGCTGCTGCTGTTCATGCCGATGGCCGTGTCCTTCCTGGCCGCCGGCATCATCTTCCGGCTCGCCTACGACGAGGACCCGGACAAGGGCGTGCTCAACGCGGCCGTCGTCTCCGTCCACGACGCCTTCAAGGGAACATCGGCGTATCCGACGGCCCGGGGCCGCGCGGGACTGCTCACCCAGGACCGGGACGGTTCGTACCGTACGACCGCCTCGCCGGGCGACTCGGTGCTGCTCCCGATGGTCGGCGTGCTGCCGAAGGATCTGCCCGAGGGGGCCTCGCCCGCGTACCCGGCGGCCACGAGGAAGGCCGCGCCCGGCGAACTGCGCGGTGTCGTCTACCTGGACTTCACCCCCGGCGGGGGAGGCAGGCAGGGCAAGGCCGACCCGAAGGAGAGCGGTCTGCCCGGCATGAAGGTGCAGGCGGTGCGCGACGGGAGGACGGTCGCGAGCGCGACCACCGCAGCCGACGGCTCCTTCCGCTTCCCGGGGCTGCACACGGGCTCGTACACGGTGAGACTGCCGGAGTCGAACTTCGCCGCGCCGTACCAGGGCGTCTCCTGGCTCGGCCCGACCCTCGTCACACCGGCGATCATCGGCGCGTACCTGTGGATCTGGACGGGCTTCGCGATGGTGCTGATCGGCGCCGGCCTGTCCACCCTGCCCCGGGACGCGCTGGAGGCGGCCCGGATGGACGGGGCGAACGAGTGGCAGATCTTCCGCCGGATCACGGTCCCGCTGCTCGCCCCTGTCCTGACGGTCGTCTTCGTCACCCTCGTGATCAACGTGATGAAGGTCTTCGACCTCGTCTACATCATCGCGCCCGGACCGGTGCAGGAGGACGCCACCGTCCTCGCGACCCAGATGTGGCTCGTCTCCTTCGGCGGCGGCAACAACCAGGGCCTCGGCAGCGCCCTCGGCGTGCTCCTGCTGCTCCTGGTGATCCCCGCGATGGTCTTCAACGTCCGCCGTTTCCGAAGGAGTCAGCGATGAGGAGTCAGCGATGAACGCGATCAGGCGGGGCCTGGGCAACGGCCTGGTGCAGGCTTTCCTGGTGGTGATCGGCCTGGTCTGGCTGACGCCGCTCGCGGGCCTGTTCCTGTCCTCCCTGCGTTCGGCCCAGGACACGGCGAAGGGCGGCTGGTGGACGGCCCTGGCGAGCCCCGGACAGCTGTCCTTCGACAACTACTCGGCGCTGCTGAAGAACGCCGGGATGACCCAGGCCTTCTGGAACACGGTCCTGATCTCGGTACCGGCCACGACGCTCGTCGTGGTCATCGCGGCCCTCGCCGGATACGCCTTCGCCTGGCTGGACTTCCCGTTGCGGGAGCCCCTCTTCCTGCTGGTGGTGGCCCTGTTGGTGGTGCCGGTGCAGATCGGCCTGCTGCCGGTGGCCAAACTCTTCGGGCAACTGGGCCTGTTCGGCACCATCCCCGGCGTCGTCCTCTTCCACGTCGCCTACGGCCTTCCCTTCGCGGTGTTCCTGCTGCGGAACTACTTCGCGGAGCTGCCGAAGGAGATGCTGGAGGCGGCGCGGATGGACGGCGGCAGCGAGTGGCGCATCTTCACGCGGCTGGTCCTGCCGGTGGGGCGCCCGGCGATCGCCTCGCTCGCCATCTTCCAGTTCCTCTGGGTCTGGAACGACATGCTGGTCGCCCTGCTCTTCGCCGACAGCTCCTCCCAGCCGCTGACCGTGGAACTCCAGTCCCAGATCCGCCAGTTCGGCAGCAACATCGACGTCCTGGCCCCGGGTGCGTTCCTGTCCCTGATCGTGCCGGTGGCGGTGTTCTTCGCGTTCCAGCGGCACTTCGTGCAGGGGGTCATGGCGGGGTCCGTGAAATAGGGGTGGCGGGGGTCCGTGAACCCCCGCCACCCCTGTGCTCACGGCGAAGCCGGCGGATACAGCGCGCGGGGCAGCTGTGAGGCCGCAGCCGCGTCCAGCAGCCACAGGGTGCGCTGCCGGCCGTAGGCGCCCGCCGCCGGGGCCTGGATCTCGCCCGCGCCCGACAGGGCGATGGCCGCCGCCTTCGCCTTGTCCGCACCGGCCGCGAGGAGCCAGACCTCGCGGGCCGCGCGGATCGCGGGCAGGGTGAGGGTGATCCGGGTCGGCGGGGGCTTGGGCGCGCCGTGCACGCCGACCACCGTGCGCTCGGTCTCCCGTACGGCCGGCAGCTCCGGGAAGAGCGAGGCCACGTGGGTGTCCGGGCCGACGCCCAGCATCAGCACGTCGAAGGTGGGCACCGAGCCGTGGTTCTCCGGTCCGGTCGCCTTCGCCAGCTCGGCCGCGTACGCCTCCGCCGCGGCTTCCACGTCGGCGCCGTACGGGCCGTCGGAGGCGGGCATGGCGTGCACGCGCTCCGGGTCCAGCGGCACCGCGTCCAGCAGGGCCTCGCGGGCCTGCGTGACATTGCGCTCCGGGTCGCCCTCGGGGAGGTAGCGCTCGTCGCCCCACCACAGGTCCAGGCGGCTCCAGTCGATGGCGTCCCGGGCCGGAGCCGCCGCCAGCGCGGCGAGCAGGCCGTTGCCGTTGCGGCCACCGGTGAGGACCACGGACGCCTGGCCCCGGGAGGCCTGAGCGTCCACGATCTTCGTGATGAGCCGGGCCGCGGCGGCCTGCGCCATCAGATCCTTGTCGCGGTGCACGACCAGCTGCGGAGTGCTCACTTGGCCGCCGCCTTCTTGGTCTGGGCCGTGGCCTTCCTGGCCGCCGCCCTCTTCGCGGGCGCCTTCACGGCCTCCTCCTCCGGCACCGGCACGGCGACCGGCTCCGCGGAAGCGGACTCCGAGGCGGCAGCCTCCGGCACCGTGTTCAGCCGCTCCACGCCGAAGCGCAGCGCCGACGCGTAGGTGTCGTCCGGGTCCAGCCGGCGCAGCTCCTCCGCGATCAGCTCGGCGGTGTCCCGCCGCTTCAGCGCCACCGCACGGGCCGGCTGGCCCTCGATGGACAGGGTGGCCAGCGAGCCGTCGGCCCGTGCCAGGGTGATCGGGCCGCCGTCGGTGTCCATGCGGACCGCCGTCAGACCGGGGCCGGCCGACAGGGAGCGCCGCACGGGGACCTCCAGCCGGTCCGCCAGCCACATCGCCAGCAGCTCGCAGCTCGGGTTGAACTCCTCGCCCTCCACCTCGACGGCCTTCACCTCGCAGGTGACCTGGTCCAGGGCCGCCGCCAGCATCGAGCGCCACGGCGTGATCCGGGTCCAGGACAGGTCGGTGTCGCCGGGCGTGTAGGCCGCGGCGCGGGCGGCGAGCTCCCGCACCGGCTGCTCGGCGGCGTAGGAGTCGGTCACCCGGCGCTGGGCGAGCGCGCCCAGCGGGTCCTTCGCCGGGTCGAGCGGCGCGTTCACCGGCCACCAGACGACCACCGGGGCGTCCGGCAGCAGCAGCGGCAGCACCACGGAGTCGGCGTGGTCGGAGACCTCGCCGTACAGCCGGAGCACGACCGTCTCGCCGGTGCCCGCGTCCGCGCCCACCCGCACCTCGGCGTCCAGCCGGGAGGACGTGCGGTCGCGTGCACTGCGGGAGACCCGCTTGATGACCACCAGCGTGCGCGAGGGGTGCTCGCGCGAGGCGTCGTTGGCGGCCTTCAGCGAGTCGTAGGCGTTCTCCTCGTCGGTGACGATGACCAGGGTCAGGACCATGCCGACGGCCGGGGTGCCGATGGCGCGGCGGCCCTGTACGAGCGCCTTGTTGATCTCTCCGGCGGTGGTGCCGGTCAGGTCTATCTTCATGGCCTGCGCCAGCTCCGTCCGTCTCGTGCCAGCATCTCGTCGGCCTCGGCGGGGCCCCAGGTGCCCGACGGGTACTGCGCAGGCCTGCCGTGCTTGTCCCAGTACTCCTCGATCGGGTCGAGGATCTTCCAGGACAGCTCGACCTCCTCGGTGCGCGGGAAGAGGTTGGCGTCACCGAGCAGCACGTCCAGGATGAGCCGCTCGTACGCCTCCGGGCTGGACTCCGTGAAGGACTCGCCGTAGGCGAAGTCCATGGAGACGTCCCGGATCTCCATCGAGGTGCCGGGCACCTTCGAGCCGAAGCGGACCGTGATGCCCTCGTCCGGCTGGACGCGGATGACGATCGCGTTCTGGCCCAGCTCCTCCGTCGCCGTGTGGTCGAAGGGGGAGTGCGGGGCCCGCTGGAAGACGACCGCGATCTCGGTCACCCGGCGGCCGAGCCGCTTGCCGGTGCGCAGATAGAAGGGGACGCCCGCCCAGCGGCGGTTGTCGACGCCCAGCTTGATCGCGGCGAAGGTGTCGGTCTTCGACTTCGGGTCGATGCCCTCCTCTTCGAGGTAGCCGATGACCTTCTCGCCGCCCTGCCAGCCGCCCGCGTACTGCCCGCGCACGGTGCTGTCGCCCAGGTCCCTGGGCAGCCGGACCGCGCCGAGCACCTTGGTCTTCTCCGCCGCGAGCGCGTCCGCGTCGAAGGAGGCGGGCTCCTCCATCGCGGTCAGCGCGAGCAGCTGGAGCAGGTGGTTCTGGATGACGTCACGGGCGGCGCCGATGCCGTCGTAGTAGCCCGCCCGGCCGCCGATGCCGATGTCCTCGGCCATCGTGATCTGCACGTGGTCCACGAAGGACCGGTTCCAGATCGGCTCGAACATCGTGTTGGCGAAGCGCAGCGCCAGGATGTTCTGGACGGTCTCCTTGCCGAGGTAGTGGTCGATCCGGAACACCTGGTCCGGGGTGAACACCTCGTGCACGACCTTGTTCAGCTCCTCGGCCGACTTCAGGTCGTGGCCGAACGGCTTCTCGATGACCGCGCGCCGCCAGGAACCGCCCTCCTGGTCGGCCAGGCCGTGCTTCTTCAGCTGCTGGATGACCACCGGGAAGGAGCGCGGCGGCACGGAGAGGTAGAAGGCGAAGTTGCCGCCCGTGCCCTGTGCCTTGTCCAGCTCCTCTATGGTGGCGCGCAGCCGCTCGAACGCCTCGTCGTCGTCGAAGGTGCCCTGGACGAAGCGCATCCCCTGGATGAGCTGCTGCCAGACCTCCTCCCGGAACGGCGTACGGGCGTGCGCCTTGACGGCGTCGTGGACCTCGGCGGCGAAGTCCTCGTGCTCCCACTCACGGCGGGCGAAGCCCACCAGGGAGAAGCCCGGCGGCAGCAGACCACGGTTCGCGAGGTCGTACACCGCGGGCATCAGCTTCTTGCGCGACAGGTCGCCCGTGACGCCGAAGATCACCAGGCCCGACGGCCCCGCGATACGCGGGAGCCGTCGGTCGGCGGGGTCACGAAGCGGGTTCGCTCCGGAACCGACGAGGGGTGACAACTCAGCCCTCCGAGGGGGTGAGGCGCTCGAGAACCGCCTCGGTCGACTTCAGCAGGTCGTTCCAGGACGCCTCGAACTTCTCGACGCCCTCGTCCTCCAGCACCTGGACCACGTCGTCGTACGAGATCCCGAGCTTCTCGACCGCGTCGATGTCGGCGCGGGCCTGCTCGTAGGTGCCGGTGACGGTGTCACCGGTGATCTCGCCGTGGTCCTCGGTGGCCACCAGGGTGGCCTCCGGCATGGTGTTGACCGTGTTCGGCGCGACCAGGTCGGTGACGTACATCGTGTCGGAGTACGACGGGTCCTTCACGCCGGTCGAGGCCCACAGCGGACGCTGCTTGTTGGCGCCCGCGTTCTCCAGCGCGTTCCAGCGCTCGGAGGAGAAGACCTCCTCGTACGCCTGGTAGGCGAGGCGCGCGTTGGCGACGGCGGCCTTGCCGCGCAGCGCCTTGGCCTCGTCGGTGCCCAGGGCGTCGAGCCGCTTGTCGATCTCGGTGTCCACGCGGGACACGAAGAAGGACGCCACGGAACGGATGAGCGACAGGTCCAGGCCGCGCTCCTTCGCCTTCTCCAGACCGGCGAGGTAGGCGTCCATGACCGCGCGGTAGCGCTCCAGCGAGAAGATCAGCGTGACGTTGACGCTGATGCCGAGGCCGATGACCTCGGTGATCGCCGGCAGACCCGCCTTGGTGGCCGGGATCTTGATCAGGGTGTTGGGACGGTCCACCAGCCAGGCCAGCTGCTTGGCCTCGGCGATGGTGGCCGCCGTGTTGTGGGCGAGGCGCGGGTCGACCTCGATGGAGACCCGGCCGTCCTGGCCCTCGGTGGCGTCGAAGACGGGACGCAGGATGTCGGCGGCGTCGCGGACGTCCGCCGTGGTGATCATGCGGATGGCCTCTTCGACGGTGACCTTGCGGGCGGCCAGGTCGGCGAGCTGCTGCTCATAGCCGTCGCCGCTGCTGATCGCCTTCTGGAAGATCGTCGGGTTGGTGGTGACGCCCACGACGTGCTGCTGGTCGATCAGCTCGGCGAGATTGCCGGACGTGATCCGCTTGCGCGACAGGTCGTCCAGCCAGATCGCGACGCCTTCCTCGGAGAGGCGCTTGAGTGCGTCTGTCATGGAATTACATCTCCTACGTGTCGTATATGAGCGTCAGCGCTGGGCTTCGGCCAGGGATTCCCGGGCCTTGGCGGCCACGTTCTCGGCGGTGAAGCCGAACTCCTTGAAGAGGACCTTGCCGTCGGCGGACGCACCGAAGTGCTCCAGGGAGACGATGCGGCCGGCGTCCCCGACGTACTTGTGCCAGGTCAGACCGATACCGGCCTCGACCGACACACGGGCCTTCACGGACGGCGGCAGCACGGAGTCCCGGTACGCCTGGTCCTGCTCCTCGAACCACTCCACGGACGGCATGGACACCACGCGCGTGGGAACGCCGTCGGCCTGGAGCTGCTCGCGCGCCTCGACGGCCACGTGCACCTCGGAACCGGTGGCGATCAGGATCACCTGCGGCTCGCCGCCCTCGGCCTCGAACAGGACGTAGCCGCCGCGCGCGGCGTCGTCGTTCGGCTCGTAGGTCGGCACACCCTGCCGGGTCAGCGCCAGGCCGTGCGGCCGGCCCTTGCCGAACTCCTTGGTGTAGCGGCGCAGGATCTCGCGCCAGGCGATGGCGGTCTCGTTGGCGTCCGCCGGGCGGACGATGTTCAGGCCCGGGATCGCGCGCAGCGAGGCCAGGTGCTCGACCGGCTGGTGGGTCGGGCCGTCCTCGCCGAGACCGATGGAGTCGTGCGTCCACACGTACGTCACCGGCAGGTGCATCAGGGCCGACAGGCGCACGGCGTTGCGCATGTAGTCGGAGAACACCAGGAAGGTGCCGCCGTAGACGCGGGTGTTGCCGTGCAGGGCGATGCCGTTCATCTCGGCGCCCATGGCGTGCTCGCGGATGCCGAAGTGGATCGTGCGGCCGTAGGGGTTGGCCTCGGGCAGCGGGTTGTCCGCCGGCAGGAACGAGCTGTCCTTGTCGATGGTCGTGTTGTTCGACCCGGCGAGGTCGGCGGAGCCGCCCCACAGCTCGGGCACGATCGCGCCGAGCGCCTGGAGGACCTTGCCGGAGGCGGCACGCGTCGCGATGCCCTTGCCCGGCTCGAAGACCGGGAGCTGGTCCTCCCAGCCCGCGGGCAGCTCGCCCTTGCTGATCCGGTCGAACTCGGCCGCGCGCTCGGCGTTGTCGTCCCGCCACAGCTGGAGGGACTTCTCCCACTCGGCCTTCGCCTGCGCACCGCGCTCCAGCGCCTGCCGGGTGTGGGCGATCACCTCGGCGGAGACCTCGAAGGTCTTCTCCGGGTCGAAGCCGAGGACGCGCTTGGTGGCCGCGACCTCCTCGTCGCCGAGCGCCGAGCCGTGCGCGGCCTCGGTGTTCTGCGCGCTCGGGGCCGGCCAGGCGATGATCGAGCGCATCGCGATGAAGGACGGCCGGTCGGTGACGGCCTTGGCCTCCTGGACCGCGGCGTAGATCGCCTGCGGGTCCAGGTCGCCGTTCCCCTTGGCCTCCACGCGCTGCACGTGCCAGCCGTAGGCCTCGTACCTCTTGACGGTGTCCTCGGAGACGGCCGTCTCGGTGTCGCCCTCGATCGAGATGTGGTTGTCGTCCCACAGCAGGATCAGGTTGCCGAGCTTCTGGTGGCCGGCCAGCGAGGACGCCTCGGCGGCGATGCCCTCCTGGAGGCAGCCGTCACCGGCGATGCAGTAGATGAAGTGGTCGAAGGGCGACTCGCCCTGCGGGGCCTCCGGGTCGAACAGGCCGCGCTCGTAACGGGCGGCCATAGCCATGCCCACCGCGTTGGCGACACCCTGGCCCAGCGGGCCGGTGGTGGTCTCCACACCCTTGGTGTGTCCGTACTCCGGGTGGCCGGGGGTCTTCGAACCCCAGGTCCGGAACGCCTTCAGATCGTCCAGCTCCAGGCCGAAACCGGCCAGGTAGAGCTGCGTGTAGAGGGTCAGGGACGAGTGGCCGGCGGACAGCACGAAGCGGTCGCGCCCGACCCACTCCGGGTCGGCCGGGTCGTGCCGCATCACCTTCTGGAAGAGGGTGTAGGCGGCAGGGGCCAGGCTCATCGCCGTACCGGGATGGCCGTTGCCGACCTTCTGTACGGCGTCGGCGGCCAGGACCCGGGCGGTGTCCACGGCCTGCTGGTCCAGGTCGGTCCACTCGAGGTCTGTGGTGGTCGGCTTGGTGCTCACCCTGGCTCAGGGCTCCTCTCCACATGTCGGTCGCCGGTCGTCTGGGCACGCGCCCACCCCCGGCCGCCGGTGCACTTCTGCCCACCGGCCGGGTCGAGCCTACCCTCGTAAGGACGTGCGTTTTTTCGACTCATTCCAGACTGCCGGGAGTCCGCGCGATCCGCCTCCCGACTGGCCGACAGCGCATTTGGCACATGAATACGGAGCCGCTCATCTGACCGCTCAATCGAGCCCTACGACCCCTCGAATGCGACCCCCGCCAACACGACCCCACCCCCGCGAAGGCCGAGGTATGGGCAACGTCTAAAGTGGCGTGGTACGCGCGAGCCTTTTGCCGGGACTTCACACGGCCAGGCTTGCTGGGATGTCTCTGTCAGGGGTGTGCGTGACGGCCGTCGAATCCCGTCCAACGGGTGGGGGCACCGCCCATGCCGTTCAGGCAATGGGGGAGCTCGGTGGTGCGAGCCAGAGCCCGGTTCACCGGTCGTTCGGGGCTCGTGTCAAGGCGTTCGTGGCGCTGACCAAGCCGCGGATCATCGAGCTGCTGCTCATCACCACCGTTCCGGTGATGTTCCTGGCGCAGCAGGGTGTGCCCGACCTCAAGCTGGTCCTGCTCACCTGCGTCGGCGGCTACCTCTCCGCGGGCGGCGCCAACGCGCTGAACATGTACATCGACCGGGACATCGACGCCTTGATGGACCGCACCTCGCAGCGTCCGCTGGTGACCGGCATGGTCAGCCCGCTCGAGTGCCTGGTCTTCGGCATCACCCTCGCGGTCGTCTCGACGCTGCTGTTCGGGCTCACCGTCAACTGGCTGAGCGCCTGGCTGTCACTCGGCGCGCTCCTCTTCTACGTCGTCGTCTACACGATGATCCTCAAGCGGCGCACCTCGCAGAACATCGTGTGGGGCGGCATCGCCGGCTGCCTGCCCGTGCTGATCGGCTGGTCCTCCGTCACGAACTCCATGTCGTGGGCGCCGGTCATCCTCTTCCTCGTCATGTTCTTCTGGACGCCGCCGCACTACTGGCCGCTGTCCATGAAGGTCAAGGAGGACTACGCGCGCGTGGGCGTGCCGATGCTCCCGGTCATCGCCTCCAACAAGGTCGTCGCCCGGCAGATCGTCATCTACAGCTGGGTCATGGTCGCCGTCTCCCTGCTGCTCACCCCGCTCGGCTACACCGGCTGGTTCTACACGACGGTCGCCCTCGCGGCCGGCGGCTTCTGGCTGTGGGAGGCGCACGGGCTGCAGAACCGGGCGAAGGCCGAGGTGACCGGCGCGAAGCTGAAGGAGATGCGGCTCTTCCACTGGTCGATCACCTACGTGTCGATCCTCTTCGTCGCGGTCGCGGTGGACCCGTTCCTGCGATAGCCTGCGGCGCTTGTGATGGGAGGGGTGCGTGGTCAATGCCACGCACCCCTCCCGTCGCCGTTTGATCTACTCCTGAGTAGCATCCTGCTCATGGCAGACACGCAGCAGGTTGACCCGAAGGCGGAGCGCAAGGCGGCGAGGCTCGCCCGCCAGATCGCCGCCTTCTCCAAGACGCACGGCGGCGCCGAGGGCCAGGTGGCCTACATCGGCGAACGCGGCGCCCGCATCGCCCTGGTCGGCGAGGACGGCGAGTGGGGCAACCTGGTGGCCCCCAGCATCGAGATCGCCGAGCAGGCGGTCCAGAAGGCCGGCATCACCGTCCACGAGTCCTTCGAGGGCGAGTTCGCGGCGAAGGTCAAGACGGGCCCGTACGAGTGGAAGCGCATGGCGGGCATGCAGATCGGCGGCTGAACAGCCGACCCCGAGGGCGGCCGACCGCGACCTCGAACCCCGTTCACCCGTTAGGACGTGTAAGACCGCGTCCTACGGGGAGCCGGAATGATCGAAACGCCGTCCCTCGTGGACCAGTACTGCCACGGCGTACTGCGCACGGAGCTGGGTCTGGGCACCTTCGAGGCCCAGCTCGCCCGGACCGAGGGGCCGCCCGCGCCGGGCACCACGCTCTTCGACACCCAGACCGGCTTCGCCGTACGCCGCTGGTGTCCGCCCCTCCTGGGCCTGGAACCCCACTGCCCGCCCGCCCGCTATCTCGCCCGGCGCCGCGAACTCGGCGTCCTCGAGGCGGGCCGCAGACTGCTGCGCGGCAGCGGCATCACCACCTACCTCGTCGACACGGGACTGCCCGGCGATCTCACCGGACCCGCCGAGCTGGCCTCCACGGGCGATGCCGAAGCCCGTGAGATCGTCCGGCTGGAGCTGCTCGCGGAGCAGGTCGCCGATACCTCGGGCACCGTGGAGTCCTTCCTCGCCAACCTCGCGGAATCGGTGCACGGGGCCGCGGTGCACGCGGTCGCCTTCACCTCTGTCGCGGGCCTGCGGCACGGCCTGGCCCTCGCGCCCGAGCCGCCGGGGCCGGGGGAGGTGCGGGGTGCGGCGGGCCGCTGGCTGGCCGGGCGGCGGGTGGGCGGCGAGCTGAGCGACCCGGTGCTGCTACGGCACCTGCTGTGGATCGCGGTCGCCTCGGGCCGGCCGCTCCAGCTGCACACCGGGCTCGGCGAGCCGGGCTCGCGCATCGACCGCACGGACCCGGTGCTGCTGGCGGACTTCGTCCGGGCCACGGCCGGTCTGGGCACCGACCTCGTCCTGCTGCACGGCTACCCGTACCACCGCCATGCCGCACACCTGGCCGGGGTCTTCCCGCACGTGTACGCCGACTCCGGCGCGGCCCTCGTGCGCACCGGCGCCCGCGCGGCCACGGTCCTCGCCGAGATCCTGGAACTGGCCCCCTTCGGCAAGATCCTCTTCTCCAGCGGCGCCCACGGCCTGCCCGAACTGCACGTGGTCGGCGCCCGCCTGTTCCGCGAGGCCCTGGACCGCGTCCTGGGCACCTGGGTCGCCGAGGGCGCGTGGTCCCTGGACGACGCGCAGCGGGTGGCGCGGATGGTCGCGGCGGAGAACGCGCGGCGGGTGTACGGGCTGGCAGCCGCCCGGTGAGCCGCTACGCGCGCGTGCCGACCGTCGCCTCGGCGGCCGGGCCGCGCACGTCCGCCATGACCTCCGGGCGCTCCCGCAGCGACAGCAGCACGCGCAGCACCCAGATCCACACCAGCGTGGAGCCGAACATGTGCAGGCCCACCAGTGCCTCGGGAAGATGCGTGAAGTACTGGACGTAGCCGATCACGCCCTGCCCGAGCAGGACCAGGAACAGCTCCCGGGTCCGGTCCAGCGGGCCCTTCGGCGCGTCCACCGCCTTCAGCACGAACCACAGCGCGAAGGTCAGCGTCACCACGATCCAGGCCAGCACCGCGTGCAGCTTGGAGACCGTCTCCCAGCTGATGTGGATCCGGTTCACCTCGCTGGAGTCGCCCGCGTGCGGGCCGGCTCCGGTCACCACCGTGCCGACGGCGATGAGCAGCGTGGACGCGGCCACAAGGCACCACACCAGCTGCTGCACGGCCTTGCCGACCAGCGGACGCGGCGGCGCGTCGCCCTCGCGGCTGCGCTGCCACATCACCGTGGCGACGGCGATGAGCGCCGTGGAGAGCAGGAAGTGCGCGGCGACCGTGTACGGGTTGAGGCCGACCAGGACGACGATCCCGCCGAGCACCGCGTTGCCCATGACGACCCAGAACTGGGCCCAGCCCAGCCGGGTCAGGCTGCGCCGGTACGGCTTCTCGGAGCGCGCGGCGATGATCGCCCAGCCGACGGCGGCGCACAGCACGTACGTCAGCATGCGGTTGCCGAACTCGATGGCGCCGTGGAAGCCCATGGCGCTGGTCGTGGTCAGCGAGTCGTCGGTGCACGTCGGCCAGGTCGGGCAGCCCAGGCCCGAGCCGGTCAGCCGGACGGCGCCGCCGGTGACGACGATGACCACCGCCATGACGAGCGCGGCGAGGGCCGCCCGCTGGACCGTCCGGGGCTCCGGGGTCCAGCGTTCGGCGATGAAGGCGAGCGGGTTGCGCAGCGCCGCTGCGGCGTCGGCACGGTTCAGCTTTGGCACGCGCACCATCGTAGGCCGCCGCTTGTGCACGCGTTCACGAGGGGCACCCTGTGCGGGTCACTCCCAGCGGAAGAACCTGCCCGCCGCGGCGAGCCCCAGCACCGCCCACACGGCGAGAATCCCCAGGTCGCCCCACGGCATCCCGGCGCCGTGCCGGAGCACGTCCCGCAGGCCGTCGGAGAGCGCCGAGATGGGCAGCAGACCGAGGACGTGCTGCCCGGCCGAACCGAACTTCTCCAGCGGCACGATGACCCCGCCGCCGACGAGCAGCAGCAGGAAGACCAGGTTGGCGGCGGCCAGCGTCGCCTCCGCCTTGAGCGTGCCCGCCATCAGCAGGCCGAGGCCGGAGAAGGCGGCCGTACCGAGGATCAGCAGGAGCACGACGGCGGCCACGCCGGCCACGCCGCCGTGCGGGGACCAGCCCAGCGCGAAGGCGATGACCGTCACCAGGACCACCTGGAGGACCTCGGTGACCAGGACGGACGCCGTCTTCGCGGTCATCAGGGCCCAGCGCGGCAGCGGGGAGGAGGCGAGCCGCTTGAGCACGCCGTAGCGGCGCTCGAAGCCGGTCGCGATGGCCTGCCCGGTGAACGCGGTCGACATCACCGCGAGGGCCAGGATGCCCGGGGCGAGGAAGTCCACCGCCTTGCCCTTGCCGGTGTCGACGACGTCGACGGAGCTGAAGAGCACCAGCAGCAGGGTCGGGATGACGACCGTCAGCAGCAGCTGCTCGCCGTTGCGCAGCAGCATCTTCGTCTCCAGGGCCGCCTGCGCCGCGATCATGCGGGCGAGGGGGGCGGCTCCGGGCTTGGGGGTGTACGTACCCGTCGCGGTCGTCACGAGCGCAGCTCCTTGCCGGTCAGCTCCAAGAAGACGTCCTCCAGCGTGTGCCGTTCCACCGAGATCCGGTCCGGCATCACCCCGTTCTGGGCGCACCACGAGGCCACGGTGGCCAGCAACTGCGGGTCGACCTTTCCGACGACGCGGTAGGTGCCCGGGGTCAGCTCGGCGGCCGTGCAGTCGGCCGGGAGCGCCTTGAGCAGGGAGCCCACGTCGAGGCCGGGGCGGCCGGTGAAGCGCAGGGTGTTCTCTGCGCCGCCCTGGCACAGTTCCTCGGGGGAGCCCTGGGCGATGACCCGGCCGCCGTCGATGATCGCGACGTCGTCGGAGAGCTGTTCGGCCTCTTCCATGTAGTGGGTGGTGAGGATCACCGAGACGCCGTCGGCGCGCAGGTCGCGCACCAGGTCCCAGGTGGCCCGGCGGGCCTGCGGGTCCAGGCCCGCGGTGGGCTCGTCCAGGAAGACCAGCTCCGGGCGTCCGACCACGGCCATGGCGAGGGCCAGCCGCTGCTGCTGGCCGCCGGACAGGCGCCGGTAGGAGGTACGGCCGCAGGAGCCGAGCCCCAGGCGTTCCATGAGCGCGTCCACGTCCAGCGGGTTCGCGTGCAGCTTGGCGATGTGTCGCAGCATCTCGTCGGCCCGGGCGCCGGAGTAGACGCCCCCGGACTGGAGCATCACGCCGATGCGGGGCCGCAGCTCGGCGGCCTGCCGGACCGGGTCGAGGCCCAGGACGCGCACCGCGCCGGAATCCGGCTTCCGGTACCCCTCGCAGGTCTCGACCGTGGTCGTCTTCCCCGCCCCGTTGGGGCCGAGGACGGCGGTCACACCCGCCCGGGCCACCAGGTCGAGGCCGTCCACCGCGGTCTTCGTTCCGTACCGCTTCACCAGGGCCTGGACCTGGACCACGGGCTCGCTTCGCATGGGTCCAGAGTCTAGGGAGCGCACGGGGGGCTCAGGAGCGGGGGTGGGGGATGTCCTCCAAGGGCCGGTGCACCGGCAGCCAGCGCTCGGCGTACGCGACGGCGTCCGCGACCGGGAAGAGCCGGGCGTCCGCCGCGCCGACCCTGCCGCGTACGACCGGGCGGTCCCGCTCGAAGTCGTGGCCCAGCTCGTCGAACCGGTCGGGGCTGATCGACACCTCGATCACCGTCTCCCAGCCGCCGCCCGGCGCCGGGCGGCCGACCTCGACCAGCGGGGCGGGTATCCGGTACTCGGCGAGGTGGAAGCTGGTGCAGGCGTCGTAGCCCGCGCCGAGCAGCAGGACCCGGGCGCCGAGCCGCTCCAGGCGGGCCAGCGGGCTGCGCTCGCCGAGCCGGCAGTCGGGGGCGTGGCCGTCGGTGATCTCCCGCGCCTGCGGTCCGAGCGCGGCGAAGGAGGTCTGCGGATGGGCGCTGCGCAGGGCGCCGGGCCAGGTCCGCACGGCCTCCGGGATCACGCCGACCCCGCGCGAGGGCGTGAGCCGGGGATCGTACGGGGGCATGCTGACGCGGATCCTGTCCCACCACTCCTCGGGCACCGGCGGGTTTCCCCACAGGGCCGGGTCGGACAGGTCGCCGGACTGGGTGGGGACGACGAGCGTGCCGGAGGGGCCGAGGGCGTCGAGGAGTCCCTGGACGACGGCGACGGCGCCGCCGTTGACCCAGCCGAGCGAGCGGAGCGAGGAGTGCACCAGGAGGATCTCGCCGGTCTCGACACCCAGCAGACGCAGCTGCGCCGACACGGAGTCGCGGGTGACGAGCGGGCCGGCCGGTGGGGGTGTCGACATGGTTCGGGAGTCTTCCCGACGGAGGTGTGCTGCGCCACCGATTTCACTGGTCAGGGGCCCTTGAGCGAGCGGTGAATGATCGATCAGAAGATCGTTTCCGCAGGTCGGATTAGGTATGCCTTAGTGATGCAGGGCACCGTCCGGTGATCCGGAAGCGGCTTGTCAGTCTTCGAGGAATTACGCAACAATGGCGTTGTGAAAAACGTCGGCGAGGCTCGGGAGACCCCGGTGGGTACCCCCCAGGAGGAGCTCGCGACCGGGGAGCATTCGACGCGCAACCGGGTCGCGCGGTCCATCCTGGACCACGGCCCCTCGACGGTCGCCGAGCTGGCCGGCCGGCTGGGGCTGACCCAGGCCGCCGTACGGCGCCACCTGGACGCGCTCGTCGCGGACGACGTCGTGGAGGCGCGCGAGCAGCGGGTCTACGGCACGCGCACGCGTGGCCGCCCCGCGAAGGTCTTCGCGCTCACCGACTGCGGCCGGGACGCCTTCGACCAGTCCTACGACAAGCTCGCCGCGGACGCGCTGCGCTGGATCGCCGAGAAGGAGGGCGGCCCCGAGGCGGTCGCCGCCTTCGCCCGCGCCCGGATCGCCTCGCAGGCGCGCGCCTACCGTGAGGCGATCGAGGCCGCCGGCCCGGACGGGCGGGCCGAGGCTCTGGCCAAGGCCTTGAGCGCCGACGGGTACGCTGCTACGGCGCGGAGCGCTCCCCTCCCGCAGCAGGGCGAGCAGCTGTGCCAGCACCACTGCCCGGTCGTGCACGCCGCGGAA
Organism: Streptomyces sp. NPDC002676; assembly: GCF_053592455.1. NCBI lineage: Bacteria > Bacillati > Actinomycetota > Actinomycetes > Kitasatosporales > Streptomycetaceae > Streptomyces > Streptomyces sp. NPDC002676. The sequence continues at coordinate 1,345,770 of NZ_JBSFVT010000001.1, forward strand.
CAGTTCCCGCAGCTGTGCGAGGCCGAGACGGAGATCTTCGCCGAACTGCTCGGGACCCACGTCCAGCGGCTGGCGACCATCGCCCACGGTGACGGCGTCTGCACGACGTTCATCCCCAAGATTTCGAAGACCGATCACCAGAGCCACCACGCTTCTGCAAGCACGGCCGGGAGGAACCCCGCATGACTCTCCCCACGGAGACTGCCCACCCCGAACTCGAGGGTCTGGGCAAGTACGAATACGGCTGGGCCGACTCCGACGAGGCCGGTGCCGCGGCGAAGCGCGGCCTGAACGAGGACGTCGTCCGCGACATCTCGGGCAAGAAGTCCGAGCCGGAGTGGATGACGAAGCTGCGCCTCAAGGGTCTGAAGCTCTTCGAGAAGAAGCCCATGCCGAACTGGGGCTCGGACCTGTCGGGTATCGACTTCGACAACATCAAGTACTTCGTGCGCTCCACGGAGAAGCAGGCGGAGTCCTGGGAGGACCTGCCCGAGGACATCAAGAACACCTACGACAAGCTGGGCATCCCGGAGGCCGAGAAGCAGCGCCTGGTCGCCGGTGTCGCCGCCCAGTACGAGTCGGAGGTCGTCTACCACCAGATCCGCGAGGACCTGGAGGAGCAGGGCGTCATCTTCCTGGACACCGACACCGCGCTGAAGGAGCACCCGGAGCTCTTCAAGGAGTACTTCGGCACCGTCATCCCCGCCGGTGACAACAAGTTCGCGTCGCTGAACACCGCCGTGTGGTCCGGCGGCTCCTTCATCTACGTCCCGCCGGGCGTCCACGTGGAGATCCCGCTCCAGGCCTACTTCCGCATCAACACGGAGAACATGGGCCAGTTCGAGCGGACCCTGATCATCGTCGACGAGGGTGCCTACGTGCACTACGTCGAGGGCTGCACCGCCCCGATCTACAAGTCGGACTCGCTGCACTCCGCCGTCGTCGAGATCATCGTCAAGAAGAACGCCCGCTGCCGCTACACGACCATCCAGAACTGGTCGAACAACGTCTACAACCTGGTCACCAAGCGCGCCGTGGCCTACGAGGGCGCGACCATGGAGTGGATCGACGGCAACATCGGCTCCAAGGTGACGATGAAGTACCCGGCCGTCTACCTGATGGGCGAGCACGCCAAGGGCGAGACCCTCTCCATCGCCTTCGCGGGCGAGGGCCAGCACCAGGACGCCGGTTCCAAGATGGTTCACATGGCGCCGAACACCTCGTCCAACATCGTGTCGAAGTCCGTGGCGCGCGGTGGCGGCCGTACGTCCTACCGCGGTCTGGTCGAGATCGGCGAGGGCGCCCACGGCTCGAAGTCCAACGTGCTGTGCGACGCGCTGCTCGTCGACACCATCTCCCGGTCGGACACGTACCCGTACGTCGACGTGCGCGAGGACGACGTGTCCATGGGCCACGAGGCGACCGTCTCCAAGGTCTCCGAGGACCAGCTCTTCTACCTGATGAGCCGCGGTCTGAGCGAGTTCGAGGCGATGGCGATGATCGTGCGCGGCTTCGTCGAGCCGATCGCCAAGGAGCTCCCCATGGAGTACGCGCTCGAACTCAACCGGCTGATCGAGCTGCAGATGGAAGGCGCGGTCGGCTGACGCCACCCGCCAGAGCAGCCTCCAGATTTCTTGACGTAGGAAGAGAGCACAACGACAGCCATGGCTGAGGCTCAGAACATCCCGGTAGGCTCCACCACCGCCGGCCAGATCGCGGTGGCCGCCGAGTCGACCGTCGCCACGCGCATGAGCGCGCCCCCGTCCTTCGACGTGGCGGACTTCCCGGTCCCGCACGGCCGCGAGGAGGAGTGGCGGTTCACCCCGCTGGAGCGCCTGCGTGGTCTGCACGACGGCACCGCCGTGGCGAACGGCGGGGGCGTGAAGGTCGCCGTCGAGGCCCCCGAGGGCGTCACCGTCGAGACCGTCGGCCGCGACGACGCGCGGCTCGGCAAGGCGGGCACCCCGGTGGACCGCGTCGCCGCCCAGGCCTACTCGGCGTTCGAGAAGGCCGGTGTGGTCACCGTCCCCAAGGAGATGGTGCTCACCGAGCCGATCCGTATCACCGCGCACGGCGAGGGCGGGGTCGCCTACGCCCACCAGGTGATCGAGCTGGGCGCCTTCGCCGAGGCCGTCGTCGTCATCGACCACACCGGCGACGTCGTGCTCGCCGCCAACGTCGACTACATCCTGGGCGACGGCGCCAAGCTGACCGTCGTCTCCGTCCAGGACTGGGACGACAAGGCCGTCCACGTCGCCCAGCACAACGCGCTGGTCGGCCGGGACGCCTCCTTCAAGTCGGTCGTCGTCACCTTCGGCGGTGACGTGGTCCGCCTGCACCCGCGCGTCACCTACGCGGGCACCGGCGGCGAGGCCGAGCTGCTCGGCCTGTACTTCACCGACGCCGGCCAGCACCAGGAGCACCGCCTCCTGGTCGACCACAACACCCCGCACTGCAAGTCGAACGTCGTCTACAAGGGCGCGCTCCAGGGCGACGACGCGCACGCGGTGTGGATCGGCGACGTGCTCATCGAGGCCAAGGCCGAGGGCACGGACACCTACGAGATGAACCGCAACCTGGTCCTCACGGACGGCGCGCGCGTCGACTCGGTGCCGAACCTGGAGATCGAGACCGGCGAGATCGTCGGCGCCGGCCACGCCTCCGCCACCGGCCGCTTCGACGACGAGCAGCTCTTCTACCTGATGGCCCGCGGCATCCCGGAGCACGAGGCCCGCCGCCTCGTGGTCCGCGGCTTCTTCGCCGAGCTGGTCCAGCAGATCGGTGTCGCAGACATCGAGGAGCGCCTCCTCGCCAAGATCGAGGAGGAGCTGGAGGCTTCGGTCGCATGACCTTCGTACGCGCCTGTGGGCTGAGCGAGCTGGAGGAGGACACCCCGCACCGGGTGGAACTCGACGGCACGCCGGTCTCGGTCGTGAAGACCGAGGGGGAGGTGTTCGCGATCTACGACATCTGCTCCCACGCGAACGTCTCCCTCTCCGAGGGAGAGGTGGAGGACTGCCAGATCGAGTGCTGGCTGCACGGCTCCAGCTTCGACCTCCGTACCGGCAAGCCGTCCGGGCTCCCCGCGACGCGCCCTGTCCCCGTATACCCCGTAAAGATCGAAGGGGACGACGTTCTCGTCTCCCTCACCCAGGAGTCCTGAGGCACCCATGGCAACGCTTGAAATCCGAGACCTGCACGTCACCGTCGAGGCCGACAACGCCACGAAGGAGATCCTCAAGGGCGTCGACCTCACCGTGAAGCAGGGCGAGACGCACGCCATCATGGGCCCCAACGGCTCCGGCAAGTCGACCCTCGCCTACTCCCTCGCGGGTCACCCCAAGTACACGATCACCGAGGGCACCGTGCTGCTCGACGGCGAGGACGTCCTGGAGATGTCCGTCGACGAGCGCGCCCGCGCGGGCCTGTTCCTGGCGATGCAGTACCCGGTCGAGGTCCCCGGCGTCTCGGTCTCCAACTTCCTGCGCACCTCCGCCACCGCCGTCCGCGGCGAGGCCCCCAAGCTGCGCACCTGGGTGAAGGAGGTCAAGGAGACCATGGAGCGTCTCCAGATGGACCCCGCCTTCGCCGAGCGCAACGTCAACGAGGGCTTCTCCGGCGGTGAGAAGAAGCGCCACGAGATCCTCCAGCTCGAGCTGCTCAAGCCGAAGATCGCGATCCTCGACGAGACCGACTCCGGCCTGGACGTCGACGCGCTCCGCATCGTCTCCGAGGGCGTCAACCGCGTCCGCGAGACCGGCGAGGTCGGCACCATGCTCATCACCCACTACACGCGCATCCTGCGCTACATCAAGCCGGACTTCGTCCACGTCTTCTCCGGCGGCCGCATCGTCGAGTCCGGCGGCGCCGAGCTCGCCGACAAGCTGGAGAACGAGGGCTACGAGGCGTACACGAAGGGTGGCGTATCCGCGTGACACAGCTGCCGGGCCTCCTCGACACCGAGGCGATCCGCAAGGACTTCCCCGTCCTGGACCGACTGGTCCACGACGGCAAGAAGCTCGTGTACCTGGACAACGCGGCGACCTCGCAGAAGCCGCGCCAGGTACTGGACGCCCTGAGCGAGTACTACGAGCGCTACAACGCCAACGTCCACCGCGGTGTGCATGTGCTCGCCGAGGAGGCCACGGCGCTGTACGAGGGCTCGCGCGACAAGGTCGCCGAGTTCATCAACGCGCCGAGCCGCGACGAGGTGATCTTCACCAAGAACGCCTCCGAGTCGCTGAACCTCGTGGCGAACATGCTGGGCTGGGCCGACGAGCCCTACCGGGTGGACCACGAGACCGAGATCGTCATCACGGAGATGGAGCACCACTCCAACATCGTGCCGTGGCAGCTGCTCGCGCAGCGCACGGGCGCGAAGCTGAAGTGGTTCGGTCTGACGGACGACGGCCGCCTGGACCTGTCCAACATCGACGAGATCATCACGGAGAAGACGAAGATCGTCTCCTTCGTGCTGGTGTCGAACATCCTGGGCACGGTCAACCCGGTCGAAACGATCGTGCGCCGCGCGCAGGAGGTCGGTGCGCTGGTGTGCATCGACGCCTCGCAGGCCGCTCCGCACATGCCGGTCGACGTGCAGGCCCTCCAGGCCGACTTCGTGGCCTTCACCGGTCACAAGATGTGCGGCCCGACGGGCATCGGCGTCCTGTGGGGCCGCCAGGAGCTCCTGGAGGACCTGCCTCCGTTCCTCGGCGGCGGCGAGATGATCGAGACGGTGTCCATGCACTCCTCGACGTACGCTCCCGCGCCGCACAAGTTCGAGGCGGGCACGCCCCCGATCGCGCAGGCCGTCGGTCTGGGCGCGGCGATCGACTACCTGAACTCGATCGGCATGGAGAAGATCCTCGCCCATGAGCACGCGCTGACGCAGTACGCCGTCAAGCGGCTGGCGGAGGTTCCCGACCTGCGCATCATCGGCCCGGCCACGGCCGAGGACCGGGGCGCGGCGATCTCCTTCACGCTGGGCGACATCCACCCGCACGACGTGGGCCAGGTCCTCGACGAGCAGGGCATCGCGGTCCGCGTCGGCCACCACTGCGCGCGCCCCGTCTGCCTCCGCTACGGAATTCCGGCGACCACGCGAGCGTCGTTCTATCTGTACTCCACGCCGGCCGAGATCGATGCTCTGGTCGCGGGCCTGGAGCACGTACGGAACTTCTTCGGCTGAGGGGCCTGACAGGTGAAGCTGGACTCCATGTACCAGGAAGTCATCCTGGACCACTACAAGAACCCGCACGGGCGTGGTCTGAGGGATGGCGACGCCGAGGTGCACCATGTGAACCCGACGTGCGGCGACGAGATCACCCTCCGAGTGAAGTACGACGGCACGACGATCACGGACGTCTCGTACGAGGGCCAGGGCTGCTCCATCAGCCAGGCGAGCGCGTCGGTCCTCAACGACCTGCTGGTCGGCAAGGAGCTGGCCGAGGCGCAGAAGATCCAGGAGACCTTCCTGGAACTGATGCAGTCCAAGGGCAGGATCGAGCCGGACGATGCGATGGAGGACATCCTGGAGGACGCGGTCGCGTTCGCCGGTGTCTCAAAGTACCCGGCCCGGGTCAAGTGCGCCCTCCTGAGCTGGATGGCGTGGAAGGACGCGACGGCCCAGGCGCTGGGTGGCGCCGACGCCGAAAGGAAGACGGCATGACCGACACCGCTGAGATGAAGCCCGCCTCCGAGGAGGAGCTGCGCGAGGCCCTCATGGACGTCGTCGACCCCGAGCTGGGCATCGACGTCGTCAACCTGGGCCTGATCTACGGCATCCACATCGACGACTCCAACATCGCGACCGTCGACATGACCCTGACCTCGGCGGCCTGCCCGCTGACGGACGTCATCGAGGACCAGGCCAAGTCCGCCACGGACGGCCTGGTCAACGAACTGCGCATCAACTGGGTCTGGATGCCCCCGTGGGGCCCCGACAAGATCACGGACGACGGCCGCGAGCAGCTCCGGGCGCTCGGCTTCAACGTCTGACACCTGCGATCGACAACTGCGATGCGCAAGCGGCGGCGGCACCCGACGGGTGCCGCCGTTTCTCTCTTCGATCTCTTGGAGCCGTCCCCTTGAACTTCTGGTCGATCTATCAGCACGGCTTCGCGCGCGTCGCCGCCTGCAACGGCCACACCGCCATCGCCGACCCGCACACCAACGCCGAAGCGGTCCTGCGCCTGGCCCGCCGGTGCGACGCGGACGGGGTCGCCGTCGCGGTCTTCCCCGAACTGGGCCTGACCGGGTACTCGATCGAGGACCTGCTGCTGCAGGACGCGCTGCTCGACCAGGTCGAGGAGGCGCTCGCCGACGTGGTCGCCGGATCGGCCGGGCTGCTGCCGGTGCTGGTCGTCGGCGCCCCGCTGCGCCACCGCCACCGCGTCTACAACTGCGCGGTGATCGTGCACCGCGGCCGGATCCTCGGCGTCGTACCGAAGTCGTACCCGCCGAACTACCGGGAGTTCTACGAGCGGCGGCAGATCGCCTCGGGCGAGGACGAGCGCGGCGGCACCATCCGGGTGGCCGGCGAGACCGTGCCGTTCGGCGTGGACCTGCTCTTCGGCGCCGAGGACGTCCCCGGCCTCGTGCTGCACGCGGAGATCTGCGAGGACATGTGGGTCCCGGTGCCCCCGAGCGCGGAGGCGGCCCTGGCCGGCGCGACCCTGCTCGTCAACCTCTCCGGCAGCCCCATCACGGTCGGCCGCGCCGAGGACCGCAGGCTGCTGTGCCGCTCGGCCTCCACGCGCTGCATCGCCGCCTACGTCTACGCGGCGGCGGGACTCGGCGAGTCGACCACGGACCTGTCGTGGGACGGCCAGACCATGATCTACGAGAACGGCGTCCTGCTCGCCGAGACCGACCGGTTCCCGCTGGAGGACGGCTACGCGGTGGCCGACGTCGATCTCGACCTGCTGCGTCAGGAGCGGCAGCGGGTGGGCACGTTCGACGACAACCGCCGCACCCACGCCGCACGCACCGGCGACTTCCGGACCGTGCCGTTCACGCTCGACCCGCCGGTCGGCGACCTCGGGCTGCGGCGCCGCCTGGAGCGCTTCCCGTTCGTGCCCGCCGACCCCGAGCGGCTCGCCCTGGACTGCTACGAGGCGTACAACATCCAGGTCGAAGGGCTCCAGCAGCGGCTCGCGGCGATCGGCGGCCCGAAGGTCGTCATCGGCGTGTCCGGCGGCCTCGACTCCACGCACGCGCTGATCGTCGCCGCCCGCGCGATGGACCGCGCCGGCCGCCCGCGCAGCGACATCCTGGCTTTCACCCTGCCCGGCTTCGCCACCAGCGACCACACCAAGGACAACGCGCACAAGCTGATGCGCGCCCTCGGTGTCACCGCCGCCGAGCTGGACATCACGCCGACCGCGCGGCTCATGCTGAAGGAGATGGGGCACCCGTTCGCCTCCGGCGAGCCGGTGTACGACGTCACCTTCGAGAACGTGCAGGCCGGCCTGCGCACCGACTACCTGTTCCGGCTGGCCAACCAGCGCGGCGGCATCGTGCTCGGCACCGGCGACCTGTCCGAGCTGGCGCTCGGCTGGTCCACGTACGGCGTCGGCGACCAGATGAGCCACTACAACGTCAACTCCGGCGTGCCGAAGACGCTGATCCAGCACCTGATCCGCTGGGTCATCAGCAGCGGCCAGTTCGACGACGAGACCGGCAAGGTCCTGGCCGCGATCCTGGACACGGAGATCAGCCCGGAGCTGGTGCCCGGCGAGGAGCTGCAGTCCACCGAGTCCAAGATCGGCCCGTACGCGCTGCACGACTTCACCCTCTACCAGGTGCTGCGGCACGGCTTCCGCCCATCCAAGATCGCCTTCCTGGCCTGGCACGCCTGGCACGACCGGGAGGCGGGCGCCTGGCCGCCCGGCTTCCCGGAAGCCGAGCGGGTGGCCTACGACCTGCCGGTGATCCGGCACTGGCTGGACGTCTTCTGCCGCCGCTTCTTCGGGTTCGCGCAGTTCAAGCGGTCGGCCATGCCGAACGGGCCGAAGGTCTCGGCGGGCGGCTCGCTCTCCCCGCGCGGCGACTGGCGCGCGCCGTCCGACGGCAACGCACGGGCCTGGCTGCGCGACCTCGACCGCGTCCCGAAGGACTGAACCGCGTCCGACCCGTCTATGTGTACGGGCTATGTGTACGGGCGTACACACATGCTGTGTACGCTCGTACACATGGGATACCTCTTGCTCGCCGGCGCCATAGCCGCCGAGGTCGCCGCGACGACGGCGATGAAGTACAGCCAGGGCTTCAGCAGGCTCGGGCCCTCGCTGCTGACGGCCATGGGCTACCTCGTCTCCTTCTCGCTGCTCGCCCAGTGCCTGAAGACCGTGCAGATCGGCACGGCGTACGCGATCTGGTCCGGGGTCGGCACCGCGGTCATCGCCGTCCTCGGCCTGCTGCTGTTCGGCGAGGGGCTGTCCCTGACGAAGGTCGCCGGGATCCTGCTGATCGTCGGGGGCGTGGTGGTCCTCAACATGGGCGGGGCGACGCACTGATGCCCCGCCGCTACGACCCCGACCGGCGCCGGCGGATCATCGACGCGGCGATCCGGGTCGTGAGCGAGAAGGGCATCGCAGGACTGAGCCACCGCACGGTCGCGGCCGAGGCGGACGTCCCGCTCGGCTCCACGACGTACCACTTCGCCACCCTGGACGACCTGCTGGTGGCCGCCCTCTGCCAGGCCAGCGAGGGCTTCGGGAGCGTACTCGACGCGAGCGGGGTCCTGGACGACCCGGACAGCGACCTCGCGGCCGGGCTGGCCCGGGTCCTCGGCGACTGGCTGGGCGGCGACCGGCCCGGTGCCGAGCTGGAGTACGAGCTGTACCTCGCGGCCCTGCGCCGCCCCGCGCTGCGCCCGGTGGCCGCCCAGTGGACGCAGGACACCGCCGCCCGCCTGGCCGCCCGCGTCGACCCGGTCACGGCACGCGCGCTGCTCGCGGTGGTGGACGGGATCTGTCTGCAGGTGCTGCTGACCGGCGGTTCGTACGACGAGGAGTACGCGCGCGCCGTGCTGGCTCGGGTGATCCCCTGAACCCGCGCCCGGCACCTGAGACGCCTCCCGGACGGGTTCGCTCCGGCGACCCCCGCCGCGTTAGGTTTTCCGCATGACCGACACTGCTTCCCGTTCGACCGGCGCCGTCGCCGCCGGCCTCGCCACCCTCGCCTCCGACGGCACCGTTCTCGACACCTGGTTCCCCGCCCCCGAGCTGGTGGAGGAGCCGGGCCCCTCCGGCACCGAGCGGCTCTCCGCCGAGCGGGCCGCGGAGCTGCTCGGCAGCGGCGCGACCGCGGCCCTCGGCCCGGACGCCCGCCGGGGCGTCGAGGTCGTCGCGGTCCGTACGGTCATCGCCTCGCTCGACGACAAGCCGATCGACACCCACGACGCCTACCTGCGCCTGCACCTGCTCTCCCACCGCCTGGTCAAGCCGCACGGCCAGAGCCTGGACGGCATCTTCGGCCTGCTCGCCAACGTCGCCTGGACCTCGCTCGGCCCGGTCGCCGTGGACGACATCGAGAAGGTGCGGCTGAACGCCCGCGCCGAGGGCCTGCACCTCCAGGTCACCTCGATCGACAAGTTCCCGCGCATGACGGACTACGTCGCCCCCAAGGGCGTCCGCATCGCCGACGCCGACCGGGTCCGCCTCGGCGCGCACCTCGCCGCGGGCACCACGGTCATGCACGAGGGCTTCGTCAACTTCAACGCGGGTACCCTCGGCACCTCCATGGTCGAGGGCCGCATCTCCGCCGGTGTCGTCGTCGGTGACGGCTCGGACATCGGCGGCGGCGCCTCCACCATGGGCACGCTGTCCGGCGGCGGCAACGTCGTCATCTCCATCGGCGAGCGCTGCCTGATCGGCGCCGAGGCGGGCGTCGGCATCGCGCTCGGCGACGAGTGCGTGGTCGAGGCCGGCCTGTACATCACCGCCGGCACGCGCGTGACCATGCCCGACGGCCAGATCGTCAAGGCCCGCGAACTCAGCGGCGCCTCCAACATCCTCTTCCGCCGCAACTCGGTCACCGGCACGGTCGAGGCCCGCCCGAACAACGCGGTGTGGGGCGGCCTGAACGACATCCTGCACAGCCACAACTGACGATCGGCGGCCTTGACCTGAGGCCCCCTCATCGATCAACGTCCTGACCTGCTGCTGAGCTGTCGGCAGTTGTCGACGTCGGTCATCGCTGAGCGCCCTTCCACGGCCCGAGGACGGCCCGGGAGGGCGCTCGTGCGTGAGCAGCGCAAGAGGAGTTCGATCAGCGGCCGTGGTTCGCAGAGTTGGGCAGCAAGGTCTTGGGGCCGTAGGAACAAAGAATGTTCTTCGTCTGCTGGCCGTACAGCGGCTTCGCTCTCCCCGGCGACACCTTGGCCTCCCATCGGCGCTCGCCGTGAAGTGCCGCCCGATCCACCTGGTCGGACGGACGGGCCGGCTACCGCGCTTCGCGTAATCGCGGTTACTCAGCGTGGCCCCCCGGGTGCCCAGGACGGGCGGGGGAGAGGATGCGACGCTGGAGTGAGGGGCCCGCGAGTGGAGGTCCGAGTGCGTCTCATCCGGTCCGGGGCCCTCTCCTTCGGCCTGGCGACCATGTCCCGGTGCGGCTCAATGGATGCGACGCAGAATCGTGCGGTCAGCCGGGGCACCACTCACCGAGCGTCGCCAGGCGGCCTTACCGCGTGGATCCGGCCCGCCGGGACCAGGACCGCGCGACCAACCCGGAAGGCAGGTGCTTCCCATGCGCACGTCGACCCGTATTGCCGGTGCCCTCACCGGCCTGACCCTCACCCTCGGCGGTGCGGTCCTCGCCGCTCCCGCGGTCCGGGCGGACATCCCCGCCTGCACGCAGATGGCCGAACTGGCCGGTGCCACCGCTTCCGACTCCGTCACAGCGGCATGCAGCCGTGGCGTGGTCGGAGACCTGCAGGGTTGTGTGACCGGGCTGACCGGGGCCGGAGTGGCGGGCGGCGCCGCGACCGGTGCCTGCCGGGCGGCGGCCCACGAACCGCATTAGAGGACCGCGCGCGGCAGCCGCCCGCCGCCCTCCGGGGCCGGGCGGTCACCGCCCGAGCGCGGCGCCCAGCCTCGCCTCGCGGGCCTCATGCGGAGCGCCCATGCTGAGCAAGAGGGCGCCGTCGTCTTGGGACTTGTCCTTCCCGAAGGCCGAACGAAGGCGCCTGAGAGGAGGAGGAAGTCATGCGCATGCGCAGAATCCTGGGCCTCGCCCTGGCCGCGGCAACCCTTGCCGGCGTGAGCGCCGTCGGCGCTGTCAGCGCCGGGGCCGCCTCGTCTCCGAACATCTCCAGAGACGACTGCACGGCCGCCGGCGGACAGATCGTTTCACGCCCCTACGACGGCTACGTCTGCGCGCTGCCTGACGGGACCACGCAGGCGATCACTTGACCGGTCGGCGCACGGCTGGGCAACCAGTCCGGCCGGTGCACCCCGGCGCGGCGCTTCGAGATGGTCCGCGCCGTCCTGAACGGCCTCGGCCGTGTCGTCATAAGTGACCGACGAGGTCGTTCGCATTTCCTAGCTGTATTGATCACGAGCATTGTTGACACTCGGCAGGTCTTGAACAGGCGCAGAAGAACGAGCAGTCTCGCCGGCCTCTCCGGGGACCTACGAGACGGCGCCGTAACAGCACGACCAAGGAGCCGACCGGCACGGTGCACCGCCGGTCGGCTCCGCCATGCTCCTCGACAACCCCGGGGATGACTCCGTCGTTCGGCCCATCAAGGGCACCGGCTGCAACGCCGAAAAGGATCAAGCGGAGTCGCCCCATCCTCGCGTTCCGGTACGCCTTCGCGCCCCCGGCCGCCTGGATGACGGCGGTCCCGTACCCCGGCCGCCAGGCCCGGAGGAGATCCCGCATGCGCGTCTGCCTGCCCCCGGCCGCCGTCACCACCGCCGCGCTCCTGCTCGTCACGGTCACCGGCGCGACTCCCGCCGCGGCAGACCGGAACCCCGACGGCACACCACTGGTCAAGGTGTCCCAGGGCGACCCGTACGCCGACTGCACCATCGGCGCGAGGTCCCCCGACAGCGTCGTCTACCCGGGCACCGAGGTCGAGCCGTACCTCTCCGTCGATCCGCGCGACCCGAAGCGCGTGGTCACCGTGTTCCAGCAGGACCGCTGGAACGACGGCGGCGCCCGCGGCCTGGCGGCCGGCTGGACCAGGGACGGCCGCACCTTCCACCGGAGCACGCTGCCGTTCAGCCTGTGCGCCCCCGGCGGCGCGGACTACGAACGGGCCACCGACCCCTGGGTGAGCACCGGACCGGACGGCACGGTCTACGCCGGCGGGGAGGGCGTCGACTTCACGAAGAGCACGCGCAGCGCCCTCCTGGCAGTCACGTCCCGCGACGGCGGCCGCACTTGGCAGAACCTCACCACCACGCACGTCGACGAGCAGCCGTTCTTCAACGACAAGCCCTCACTCACCGCCGACCCGATCCGCAAGGGCACCGCCTATCAGGTCTGGAACCGCCTCGACAACGACCCACCCGGCCCCAGCTCCCTCGACGGTCCCGGCTACATCTCCCTCACCCGCGACGGCGGCCGCACCTGGAGCAAGGCCCGGCCGTTCGTCGACACCAGCACCGTGCCCAACACCCAGACCATCGGCCATCTGATCGTCGCCGACCGGCGCACCGGCACCCTGTACGACTTCTTCGACCGGATCACCTACTCCGACGACCTGAGCACCGTCGTCGAAGCCCGCTACGAGGCGGTCACCTCGACCGACGCCGGAGAGACCTGGAGCGCCCCGGTCACCGTGGCCCGGGACACCTCCGTACCGGAGGTCGACCCGAACGACCCCACCAAACTGCTGCGCGACGGGACCACTCTGCCGAGCCCGGCCGTCGACCCCAGGACAGGCACGCTGTACATGGCCTACGAGGGCTCGGACTTCTCCGGTGGAAAGTTCGACTCCGTCCAGCTTGTGCGGTCCACCGACGGCGGACGCACCTGGGGGACCCCGGAGCTGATCAGCCCCAAGGGCGTTCCGGCCTTCTCACCGTCGATCGCGGTCGCCGAGCGGGGCACGGTCGCGCTCACTTACTACGACCTGCGTTTCCTCGAGCCCGGCACCACCACCACCCTGCCCACCGCCTACCAACTGGCCACGCTGCAGCGCGGAAATCCGAAGCTGCGGACCGAACGACGGATCTCGCGGGTCTTCGACTGGCTGCAGGCGCCGTTCGCCGGGGGCTACTTCCTCGGCGACTACCAAGGCCTGGTGGCGGACGGCAAGGGAGTACGGGCGGTGCTCACCGAGACCCACTCCGGCGCACCACAGAACCGTACGGACGTGTACACAACCAGTCTCCGCACCCGCTGACCGACGCGGACGCCGTCGGCCGCCCCGACCGCCGACGGCTGCAGACAGGCCTCGGACCTGCGTGGGGCCCTCCGAGAAGGTGCGGCCCAAGGCCGCGCGAACCTTGGCAGCTCGCTGCGCTCGCGCGGGAGCGCCCCGCGGCGCGTGGCTGCGGGGCGCCTTGTGGGGTTCAGTCGATCCGCTCCCCGTCGTGCGTACCGCCCTTGCAGAGGTTGTCCGTCAGATCGGCCGTTCCGCCGCCCTGCTTGCACTGAGAAGGGGTGACGTAGGACGGTGCACCCTGTGCGGTTGCGGCGGTGGCGGCGCCTGTGAGGCCGAGTCCGGCGAGGGCTGCCGTGGCGATGACGGCGGCGAGGATTCGTCGAAGACGCATTTGGTTCCCCTTTCACGGATTGCCTCGTCTGGGGCACTAGTCAGCTTGATCTTCACCCATGTGGGTGGCACGTCATGTTGCGCCATTCGGGTGAAATTGCTGTCGGGTGCGGGGTCGGTGACGCGACCCGTCGGGCAGGCCCTGGAACGAAGAGACCACCCCGCCCGGTCGTCCAGCTCACGCCCGGCACCGCTCTCGCCGGCCCCGGGGCGGCCCGTGAGGCGCCGTGAGCCTGTGACCTGCGCCGACCTCACAGCAGCCACCACTGACGAACGGAACGACACCGGGCGCCCTTCCGTATGCCGGGAGGGCGCTCGCTCATGTCTCCAGGCCGGCCGCGAACTCCGCCAGCGCCGTGAAGTCGTCCCCGCGCAGGCCCACCCGCGGGTCGACGTGGTGCAGCAGGGCGGGTGCGCGATGGTGGGCCGTCACGTAATCGGCGTCGGCCGGGCTCTGCTCGTCGTCCACCCAGGCGAACGGGCGGCCTCCGGCGTGGGCGACGATCGCCTCCGTCTTCCAGTGCACCGTGTCCGGCCGCTCGGCGAACAGAGCCCCGCCGAAGTCGACGTACGGCAGCTCGGGCAGGCCGAGGACCGGGCCGATCCAGATGTTGGCCTCGGCCATCCAGGTCGACGCCCAGCACAGCTCGTAGCCGAGGTTCAGCAGCGCCGGGCCGTGGGCCGGGTTCAGCCAGACCCGCCAGGGACGGCCGAAGGGGCCCGTGCCCGCGCGGATCGTCGTGTAGCCCTCGGGGCGCCGCTGTGCCTTCGCCGCGTACGGGTTGAGCGGGCCGTCGACGTCCAGGAACAGCAGGGGGCGGCTCACGGGGACACCGTACGGCAGCGGGCTCGCGGGGCCCACGGATTTTCCGGCGCAGCGGCCAGGCCCTAGGTGATCACGCCCGTACGCACTTCTCGTACGCCGCCATCAGCGCGTCGACGGCCTCCTGGCCGGCCGGCAGCAGAGGGGCGCGCACGGGGCCCGCGGGGAGGCCGAGGCGGGGGAGGACGGCCTTGGCGGTGACCGTGCCGGGCAGGCCCGCGCCCATCATGGCCTCGATGAACGGCGTGGCCCGGAGCTGGAGTTCGCTCGCGCGGGTGGTGTCACCCGCGTCGAACGCGTCGAGGATCGCGGCGACATGGGCCGGTACGGCGTTGGCGACCGTGCTGACACAGCCGGCCGCGCCGACCGCGTACAACGCGAGGACGTGCTCGTCGCAGCCCGCGTAGTACGCCAACTCCGTGCGCGCGAGCACCTTCTGGGTGCCGAGGAAGTCGTAGGAGCAGTCCTTGACCGCCACGATCCGCGGGTGCGCGGCTAGACGGATCATCGTCTCCGGCTCGATCCGGGTGCCGGTGCGGCCCGGGATGTCGTAGAGCATCACCGGCAGCTCGCTCGCGTCCGCGACCTGGAGGAAGTGCGCCTCGACCGCCTCCTGCGGCGGCTTGCTGTAGTACGGCGTCACCACCAGCACGCCGTCGGCGCCCGCCTTCGCGGCGGCGCGGGCCAGCTCCACGGTGTGCCCGGTGTCGGATGTACCCACGCCCGCGACCAGCGAGGCCCCGTCGCCGACCGCCTCCCGCACGGCCGCGATCAGCTCCGCCTTCTCCGCGTCCGTGGTGGTGGGCGACTCGCCCGTGGTGCCGTTCAGGACCAGGCCGTCGCAGCCCTCGCCCACCAGGTGCCCGGCCAGCCGCCGGGCGCCGTCCAGGTCGAGCGCGCCGGACTCGGTGAACGGCGTGATCATCGCGCAGAGAGTGCGGCCGAAGGGCGGGGAGGGCTTGCGAGTGGTCGTCATGGGAGTAGTCTCGGCAGCATCACAGTGAAGCTCTACTTAATTCTTCTTAGAGGTATTCGTAAGCATTACTGAGATGTTTGGTGGGTGGCCGGAGGGGCTGTGTCCAACTCGGGCCCTCATGGGTCACTATGGCCCAAGGGGCACCGACGTCAGGTCATGGGAGGCGCCATGAAGCTCGGCAAGGCACTGGCCACCGGCATCGCCGAGGAGAAGCCGCTCGTCCGGAAGGACGAGACGGAGCTTCCCGAAGACATCGTCCGCAGTGAACCGGCCGAGCCGGCCCGCGAAGAGGTCCCGGCCGCCCGATGAGACTGCGGCTCCCGGCGGAACGCCCGACGGAGCCGCCGACCGGCTACAAGATCGCCCACCCGATGCTGTCCCAGGACGGCACCCGGGCCGGGTTCACCGGTGTGTCGCTCGGCGGCGCGTTGCCGTACGCCGTGCTCGACGACGCTGCCTGCGTCTACGGCCGCAGGCACCGGCCGCCCGCGCGCCTGTGCGACTGCGGCTTCCACTGCGTGCACGACCGCGCGGCGGCCGAGGCCCTGCTGTGCACCGCGGAGAACCGGGCGGCGGTCCTGCTCGAAGTCTCCGTGCTCGGCGCCTACATCCGCTTCGAGCGTGGCTTCCGCTACGCCCGGCAGCGGGTGCGCACGGCGACGGTCGGCCCGTGCGCCTGCGGCGCCACCGCCATCGCGCTCGCGGACGCGGGCTGGGGCAGGCCCGGCTGGCGGGCCCTGGCCCCCCTCTGCGCGGGCTGCGGGCGCGGGCGTACGTCCGTCTCGCCGGCCGGATTCGCCCGGCTGGCCGGGGAAGGGCTGCGGGTGGTGGCGGGGGCCGGGACCGGAGTGGGGGTCGGTGCGGGGGTCTCGTCCGCTGAACCGGCGCCGGGCGTATCCGAACTCGTCGCCGAGGCCGCCCTGTTGCAGGCCAGGCTCGACTGGTTCCAGACCCAGCTCGCCCGGCTCGGCGACCGCGGCACCGGAGGCGGATCATCGTGAGGCACCACGACGAGCCGCCCCGGCACAACGGGCACACCAGGAGCCGACTCGGCCACACCCTGGGCCGGTTGGCGGGCGAGGCGGACCTGGCGGGGCGGGCGCGCACCCGCGCCGCCGACCTGCTGGACAAGACCGGGGCCATGGCCGTACAGGTGCGCATGAGCGCGGCCCAGGCCGTGCGCGGCGTGCTGCGCCACCGTCACCACTGACCGGCCCCGGTCTTTCCGGCGCTACGGGCGGAAGCGCAGCACCTGCGGGTCGTGGTCGCTGATCTGGTCGTTGAACTCCGAGTTGATGTGCACGCTGTCGTAATCGAAGTCGCAGCCGCGCCGGATCGCCGGGCTGATCAGGATCTGGTCCAGGACCTGCTGGTTGCCCTGGTAGTCGTAGGTGTAACGCTCGCTCCTGGGCAGCGACTTGATCGCCGACCACAGTTCGCCGTCGCCTTCCAGGATCTGCGCGGTCTCGGAGAACTCGAAGTCGTTCATGTCACCGAGCGCGATGACGTTCGCGTTCTTCTGCACGGCCAGGATGTCCTTGACGAAGGCGTTCACCTCGGTCGCCTGGGCGTGGCGCTGGATCTCCGAGCTGCGCACCGGCGGCTGGTACTGGGAGGCCAGCCCCTGGTCGCCGCCCTTGGAGTTGAGGTGGTTGGCGATCACGAACACGGTCTTGCCGTGGAAGACGAACTCGCCGGCCAGCGGCTTGCGGCTGCTGTTCCAGGCCGCGTTGGCCGGGTCGATCCGGCCCGGCGAGACCGTCAGCTGTGCCTTGCCCCCGACCTTGGTGACGCCGACCGCGGTGGTGGAGTCGCCGCCCGCGCGGTCCACGAAGGACACCCGCTCCGGGTTGAAGAGGAACACCTGGCGGATGTTGCCGCCGGGCTGGCCGCCGTCCTGGTCGTTGACCGGGTCGATGGAGCGCCAGTCGTACTTGGGGCCGCCCGCCGCGACGATCGCGTCGATCAGCTTGTTCACGGTCGCGCTCGCGTCGACCGTGCCGTCGTCCGTGGCACCGTTGTTGTCCTGGATCTCCTCCAGGGACACGATGTCCGGCGACTGCAGGTTGTTCACGATCGCGGCGGCGTGCTGGTCGAACGTGTGGTCCGACGGGTCGAGGTTCTCGACGTTGTACGTCGCCACCGCCAGCTCGCGGCCCGACTGCTTGCGGGTCGTCTCGCGCTCCAGACCGCCACTCTGCAGCGTGCCGAGCTTGCTCGCGACCAGGGTGTAGCCGCCGAACTGGTTGAAGTCCAGCGGGCCGGTGGTGGCGCCCTCCAGGGTGTCGCCGACGTTCGCCTTCGGGAAGTCGGCGGTCGGGCCGAGGGACTCGATCTGCAGGCGGCCGGTGTTCTGGGACTCGTAGGAGCCGTAGACCGTGCCGCCCCGGACGTTGCGGTGCTCCCACGGCTTCACCGTGACCCACAGCTCGCTGTACGGGTTGGTGGCGGTGACCACGCGCGTGTCCTCGACCTGGACGTTCATGCCCTCCAGGGACTCGTAGTAGTCCAGGGCGTACGCCGACGGGTCCAGGGCCAGGCCGTTGATCGAGCCGCCCGCCGCGGTGTCGCCCTCCGGGGCGTACTCGTCCGGCACCGAGTCCTCGTCGATCACGACCGGCGCCGGGACCTCGTTGCCTGTGGAGACGGTGGTGACGACCGGCTTGCTGATCTCCGTCACGGACTGGTTGCCGGACGTGGTGCCGCCCGGGACGTACTCGGAGACCGTGCCGCTGACCTTCACGGAGTCGCCGACCGCGACCTTCGGCGCCGAGCCGGTGAAGACGAACACGCCTTCGCTGGTCGCCGGGTTGTCGTCCGGCGTCGGGTCCTGGAGCCAGAAGCCCTTGGAGGAGCCGTAGCCGCGGGTGGCCGTGACGATGCCGGGCACGTCCGCGACCTTCTGGCCCGCCAGCGGCGATATCCGGGTCGTGCCCTGGATGTCGTGGATGCGCACCGAGTCGGCGTGGGCGGGCGCGGTGAGGACGATGGTCGACGCGGCGGAACAGACGGCGGCGACGGTGAGCGCGGCGAGGCGCGCGGAAGACCTGCTCGGCAAGGGAATCCCTCCGGGGACGAATGTGGGGCGCCGGGACGAGGGTGGAACGTGAGCGTGCGGGGCTCGTAGCCCTCCGTGACACGCATAGAGCCGAGTGAACAGTTGTCCCCCCAACTTCTACGCGCGTCAATCTCCTGCCTATGCCTGGGAGTTGTCAAGGTTTCGGCCATGGACGGGACCTTGCGGGGAGATGAACCGGGCGGCATGGGTGGAAACCCGTCTAGGCTGAGCGGCTGAGTCCTTTCACGGTCCGAGGAGAACCAGCCGATGTCAGACAGCTCCCCCCTGCCGCCCGTACGGCTGCACCCCGAAGCGGAGCTGGCGCGTGCCGCGCTGTCCACGCCCGTCCTCTCCCGGGCCGCCCGCCTCGCCCGCTGGGCCGGGCCCGAGACCCGCGTGGACGCCGGCGGCGAACTGGCCGAGGAGCAGCTCCCGGCCGCCGCCGAGGTGCTCGGACTGAGCGGCGACGACGCCGCGGCTGCTGCCGGTGAGGCCTGGCGGGTCGCCGTGGACGCCGGCCTGGTCGACGTCGTCGACGAGGAGACCGGAGCCGTGGGGGCCGCCGCCGACCTGGCGCTGCTCACCGGCGGCTCCCCGCAGGACGTGCTCGGCATCTGGCTCGCCGCCCTGGAGACCGTCGTCGCGGACGCGGCCGTGCCCGACCTCGATGGTCTGGTCGACGCTCTGGACGAGGGCGGCGAGGTCGATTTCTCGTCACTCGACTGGGACCCGGAGGCCGAGGCGGAGTTCCTCGACGGCGTCCTCGCCAACCTCTATCTGCTGACCGTCAGTGAGGACGGCCCCGGCGAGAGTGCGGTGCCGCTGCCCGCCCTCGCCGCCTCGATGATCATCCCCGGCGGCATGGGCGAGCCCAGCAACGATGCCCTGGAGCAGGTCTCCGACGCGATGATGCGTCTGGACGACCAGTTCCGGATGCTGGAGCCGGTCGGGCTCGTGGAGTACCAGCCGGTGGACGAGGCGCTGATGGCCGACGCCGGCGAGGAGCCCGCCGCGCCGGTCGACGAAACCGACGAAACCGACGTCTCCCGCTACGGCATGGTCCGGCTGACCCCGCTCGGCCTCTACGGGCTGCGGGCCCGGCTGCTGGACGCCGGGTTCGAGGCGCCCGCGGTGGGCGAACTCGTCGGCAAGGGCGCGGACGCGCTGCTCGACGGCACGGCGCGCTTCGGGCAGTCGGCCGCGCAGGCCGAGACCGAGCAGTGGCTGGAGCACCGCGAACCGCTGGCCGCGGCACGGGAGTTGCTCGCGGCTGCCCGGGGCTCGGACGAGGGGGCGCCGCTGCGCAGGCTGCGCTGCCAGCAGGCGCTGTCCCTGGTCGGCGCGGAGGCCGAGCCCGCGCTCCGGGAGGTGCTGGACGACCCCGAGCTGGGCGGACTCGCCCGGGTGTGGCTGAGCGAGCGGGGCGCCGCAGATGTGCCCGCGCCGTCGGAGCAGCTGGTGTTCTGGCTGACCATCGACACGCTCGCCGCGCAGCTGGCCGCCGAGGGCAACTCCGCGGAGCTGCGCGCGCTGGTGGAGGGCCTGGCCGAGCAGCACAGCGGGTTCTTCGCCGCCGCCTGGCGGGTCGAGCACCCGGCCACCGCGGATGTGCTGGAGGCGATGGGGCGGCTGCACCCGGACAAGAAGGTGGCGAAGGAGGCCCGGAAGGCCGCCTTCAAGGCGCGCTCGCAGCAAGGCGGTTGAGCGGTACGGGAGAGCTTGGACGGCAAGGGGTCCTTTTGCCGCCCATGGGGCGGGACATACGGATTCATGGAACCGGCGGTCCGGAAGTAGACCGGTGTTCAGCTCCTGTTCAAGGGTGGGCGAGAGCCTGGTGTGTCGAACGAGGACCGCCGGCACCTCCATGGCACGCCCACCGTCACAGGAGACTCCATGTCGCTCACCCGCAGGGACTTCGCCAGGAAGTCCGCCGTCACCGGAGCCGGCGTCGCGCTGGCGGGCAGCGTCGGTGCCCTCGCCACGGCCCCGGGCGCGCTGGCGTCCACCGACATCCGGGCCACGGAAGGCGAGTCGGAGTACGAGCAGCACGGCGTCGGCTACGGCCCGCTGATCCCCGACCCGGACGGCATCCTCGCCCTCCCGGCCGGCTTCAAGTACCGGATCATCACCTACAGCGGCCGGACCACGCTGGAGTCGGGCGAGTTCACCCCGTCCAACCACGACGGCACCTCCACCTTCGAGGGCCCCCGCGGCGCCACCCTCCTCGTCAACAACCACGAGCTGAAGGGCCCGCGCGCCAACTGGAAGTACCCGGTGCCGCTCACCGAGGGCCTGGTCTACGACCCCGCCGCCTCCGGTGGCTGCACGGTGGTCGAGGTCCGCCGCGACCAAGTCGCCGAGTGGGTCGGCATCGCCGGCACCTCCACCAACTGCGCGGGCGGCAACACCCCGTGGGGCACCTGGCTGACCTGCGAGGAGACCGAGGACAAGGCCGGCCAGAACGGCATGACCAAGGACCACGGCTATGTCTTCGAGGTCGACCCCGAGGACCGCCGGGCCAACCGCGACCCCAAGCCGGTCAAGGCCCTGGGCCGCTACGCCCACGAGGCCGTCGTGGTCGACCCCAAGCGCGGCCACCTCTACCTCACCGAGGACGCCGCCAACCCCAACGGGCTGCTCTACCGCTGGACCCCGCCGCAGGGCTTCCGCCACGGCTGCGGCCGGTTGCGCAGCCTCGCCGAGGACGCCGGCGTGCTCCAGGCCTTCCTGTGCTTCGACTCCGGCGGCAACCTCGTCGACGACCTCTCCCGGGCCACGAAGACCGGCACGGTGTACGGGGTGGACTGGGTGGACGTCCCCGACCGTGACGCCAGGACCGTCTCCGTGCGCAAGCAGTTCGCCGCCGGCGAGGTCACCCGCGCCCGCAAGCTGGAGGGCATGTGGTGGGGCGACGGCGGCGCCTACATCGTCTCCTCCTACGCCCGCGCGGAGAGCCCCGTCCAGCACGACGGCCAGGTCTGGTTCTACGACCCCTCGCGCCGCACCCTGACCCTCAAGGTCCTGCTCGGCGTGAACCCGGACCCCTCCGCCGACGGCGCCTTCGACGGCCCCGACAACATCACCGTCTCCCCGTACGGCGGCCTGGTCATCGCCGAGGACGGCGAGGGCGTCCAGCACCTGTTCGGCGCCACCGACAGCGGCCGTACCTACCCGATCGCCCGCAACGAACTCAACCTGGGCACCGAAGCGGCGCCCGAGTACAGCGAGTTCACCGGCGTCACCTTCTCGCCCGACGGCTCGACCCTGTTCGCCAACATCCAGGAACCGGGCATCATGCTGGCCATCACCGGGCCGTGGAAGCGGCAGAAGCGCGACTGAACTCCGCCGGGCGATTAATTCGCTCGCTCGACCCGCGGCCGTCCTCCTAAAGTGATGCACGTCCAGGTGCGAAGGCAGGACCTACTTCCACTTCTAATGGGGAGGTCGCGGGTTCGAGTCCCGCCACCGGTTCTTCGGGCCGGTGTAGCTCAGTCGGCAGAGCACCAACGTCGGTTCCGCCGCCTCGATCTCTGGACACCGGAAACGTCTCGCACCTCCCGGTGCGATGGCAACGGCTACTTCCCTTTCCTGGAATGAAACAACAGCCGTCGCCGACTTGATCTCGGGAGGCGTGGCGCATGGTGGGTGTCCGGTGCGCAGGCAGCGGTTACTTCATGGGATCGGAAGGTTGCGGGTTCGACTCCCGTCATCGACTTCGGGTCGGTGTAGCTCAATGGACAGAGCATCCGACTGAGTCCGTCGCCGACTCTCGATCTCGGACACCCTCCATTTGCCGCGCCTCCCTCCGAAAGCAACATGAATTCGGGGGAATTCATCATGGCGCGATTCAACACGCGTGCCGCCAAGGCGCAGCCGAAGTCGGCGGTGACGTCGACCGGCCGCATCCTGCGGACCTATGAGGGCGGCCGGGGACACGAGCGCGATCCGCGCTCGGAGCTGTTTCTGCTGGCGGTGTCCCACTTCGTCACGGGCACCTTCTACGAGAACGCCGAGGAGCGCGAAGGCCGCTTCACCCGGCTCGTCCGTGAACTCGCCGTCAGCGACCCGTCCTGGACGGCAGGTCTGCTCGGCTGGCTGCGCGGTGAGGGGAACATGCGGACGGCCTCGATCGTGGGTGCCGCCAAGTACGTGCACGCCCGGCTTGCGGCGGGTGCCACCGAGGGTCCGTCCAACCGGCAGGTCGTGGACTTGGTGCTCCAGCGCCCGGACGAGCCCGGCGAGTTGCTCGCGTACTGGACGTCGACCTACGGCCGGGCCATCCCCAAGCCCGTCAAGCGCGGTATTGCCGACGCCGTACGACGGCTGTACCACGTCCGGTCGCTGCTCAAGTACGACACCGCGTCCAGGGGCTACCGCTTCGGCGACATCCTGAACCTGGTGCACGCGGCGCCGGACGCTGACAAGCCGTGGCAGGGCGACCTGTTCCGGTACGCGCTCGACCGGCGGCACAACCCGGACACCGCCGTGCCGCCCGCCTCGCTCCCGGTGCTCGGTCTGCACCGCGAGCTGATGGCGCTGCCCGTCGAGCGGCGGCGGGCGGTCGTCGCCGCGCCCGACGGCGTCGAGCGGCTGGCGGCGGCCGGGATCACCTGGGAGGCGCTGGCCGGCTGGCTCCAGGGTCCGATGGACAAGGCGGCGTGGGAGGCCGTCATCCCGTCCATGGGCGCGATGGCGCTGGTCCGCAACCTGCGGAACTTCGACGAGGCCGGCGTCTCGGACGAGGTCGCCGCCCGGGTCGCGGCGAAGATCAGCGACCCGCAGCAGGTGGCACGTTCGCGGCAGTTCCCCTTCCGCTACCTGGCCGCCTACCGGCACGCCCCTTCGCTGCGCTGGTCCTACCCGCTGGAGCAGGCGCTCGGCCACTCGCTGGCCAACGTGCCCGCGCTGCCGGGCCGGACGCTGGTGCTGGTCGACCGTTCGGGCTCCATGTTCTGGTCGCCGGCCTCGGAGCGCTCTCAGCTCACCCGGGCCGACGCGGCGGCGATCTTCGGCAGCGCGCTCGCGCTGCGGGCGGCGGACGCCGACCTGGTGGAGTTCGGTTCGACCAGCGCCGAGGTGAAGTTCCGCAAGGGCGAGTCCGTGCTGAAGATCCTGGACCGCTTCGGCAACCTCGGTGGCACCGACACCACCGAGGCCGTGCGCCGGCACTACAGGAAGCACGACCGGGTGCTGATCGTCACCGACGAGCAGTACGCCCCGCACCAGCACGGCGACCCGACCGCCCAGATCCCGGCCCACGTCCCCGTCTACACGTGGAACCTGGAGGGCTACCGGGCGGGCCACGGTCCGTCGGGCACGGGGAACAGGCATACATTCGGCGGGCTTTCGGACTCCGCCTTCCGGATGGTGCCGCTGCTGGAGCGCGCGAGCGACGCCGCCTGGCCGTGGGAGGCCTGAACCGGGGCCGCCCGGCCGGCCGGCCTGATGTGGCCCGCACTTCTACGGGGGGTGCGGGCCACTCCCCTTGCCGTGCGGTTCTAGCCGGCCCTGCGCCTGCCGGTGAGCACCGTGGCGGCGACCAGCAGCGCGGCCAGCGAGATCAGCGCACCGGCGCCGAACGCGCTGGCCGACCCGTGGACGAGGACGGCGTCCGGTGTCCCGCCGGCGTGCCGGCTCGCCGTGCCGTACACCGTGACCAGGACGGACAGTCCGACCGTGCCGCCCAGCCACTGGAGGGTCTGGAGCAGACCGGAGGCCGCGCCCGCCTCCCGGGGCTCGACGGCGGACAGGATCATCGCGTTGAGCGGCATGAAGCTCAGACCCGTGCCGAGCCCCATCAGCAGCAGCGGGCCTAGCAGTCCGTCCGCGTACCCCTC
The DNA here is from genome assembly GCF_053592455.1 of Streptomyces sp. NPDC002676. Classification (NCBI taxonomy): domain Bacteria; kingdom Bacillati; phylum Actinomycetota; class Actinomycetes; order Kitasatosporales; family Streptomycetaceae; genus Streptomyces; species Streptomyces sp. NPDC002676. Next base: position 1,370,193 of record NZ_JBSFVT010000001.1, read on the forward strand.
GCCGGGCCGCAGCTGCCACAGCCATCCGGTGGCGGCGGTGACCAGCGTCATCCCGGTCAGCAGCACCGCCTTGGCGCCGAACCGGGCCAGCAGCCGGGGCACCAGCCGTACGGTCGTGAACATCACCAGGGTCAGCGGCAGGAAGGCGAGGCCCGCGCGCAACGGGCTGTAGTGGAGGGCCTGCTGGCCGACCAGGCTGAGGAAGTAGAAGGCGCCGAACATGCCGGCGGGCAGCAGCAGGATGCTCGCGTAGCCGCCGGCCCGGTCGCGGTCGGCGAACAGCCGCAGCGGCATGACGGGTTGGGCGGCCCTGGCCTCGATCAGCGCGAATCCGGCGAGGAGTGCGGCGGCGGCGGTGAAGCCGAGCAGCGCCCGGGCGTCGCTCCAGCCGTCCTCCGAGACCCGGATGAACGCGAACACCAGGGAAGTGGTCCCGGCCGTGCCGACCAGGGCGCCCGGCAGGTCGAACCGGCCCCTGTGGCGCGGGGTCTCGGTGACGAAGCGGGGCAGGGCGAGGACCAGGGCGAGGCCGATGGGCACGTTGATGAGCAGGGCCCAGCGCCAGGACGCCCAGGAGGTGAGCATGCCGCCGAGGACCAGGCCGAGCGAGCTGCCGATGCCCGCCATGGAGGAGTAGACGCTCAGGGCGTGGTGCCGGCGGGGGCCCTCGGGGAAGTTGGTGGTGATCAGGGCGAGGGTGCTCGGGGCGATCAGGGCGGCGCCGACGCCCTGGAGCGTACGGGCCGCGAGCAGCCAGCCGCCCTCGGTGGCGATGCCGCCGAGCAGGGAGGACAGGGCGAACAGCACGGCGCCGGTGGCGAGGGCGCGGCGACGGCCGACGACGTCGCCGATCCGCCCGCCGAGCAGCAGCAGGCCGCCGAAGGCGAGGGTGTAGGCGTTGAGGACCCAGGACAGGCCGGTGCGGCTGAAGTGCAGGCCCTGCTGGATGTCGGGCAGTGCCACGTTGACGACGGTGGAGTCGACGCCGACCATCAGGTAGGCGGTGACGATGACGAGGAGGGTGGTGCCGAGCCTCGCGGGAGGCACGGGCGCCAAGGGCGCCTCGGTGAGGGTGGACGGTGCGGACGGGGTGGACATGAGGGTCTCCCGGTCTGGGTGTCCCCGGGCGTGACGGCATGCCGCGGGCAGGGATGAGCTGCCCGGCGGAACGTGATGACGACATAACCGGGGACTGTCTCCGTTTCGATGTCGGATAAAATACGGAGGCAGTCCCCGCTTTGCAAGGAGTTACTTGATGACGCAGGTCAGGCCCATGCGCGCGGACGCTCGGCGCAACTACGAGCGATTGCTGAAGGCTGCCTTCGAGGCCTTCGCCGAGCACGGGGAGAACGCGTCACTCGACGACATCGCCAAGCGGGCGGGCGTGGGCTCGGGCACGCTCTACCGGCACTTCCCGACCCGGCAGGCGCTGCTGGAGGCCGCGTACGTGGACCGGATCGAGGAGATCGCGGCACGGGCCGACGAGCTGGCCAAGGAACTGCCGCCCGGTGAGGCGCTGACGCAGTGGCTGTACGAGCTGGGGGTCGCCACGATCCAGTTGCGGGGGCTGAAGACCCTGCTGGGAGCCGCGGTCAAGGACGGCAGCTCGGTGGCGCTGACCGCTTGCGGTACGGCCGTGAAGGGCGCGGCGGCGCGGCTGGTGGAGGCGGCGCAGGCGGCGGGCGTGCTGCGGGACGACCTCGAACCGGTCGAGGTCCTGCGGCTGGCGCACGGCGTGGCCACGGCGTCGGAACTGGCGGACGGGCAGGGCAGCCAGATCCGCCGGTATCTGACCCTGCTGACGGAGGGGCTGCGGCCGTAGGGACCGCGGGCGGGTACGCGGCTGCGGGCGGTCGTGCGTACGACGGCCCGCAGCGGTGGTTCCTCGGCTGCTACAGGGCGCGCGCCCCCGGTTCCACCATGTTCCGCACCGTCCGGGCCTTCACGAACTCGCCCAGCGCCGTCATGTCCCACTCCCCGGAGAACTGCCGGACCAGCTTGGCCATCATCACGCCCGTCTCCGGCTCGGCGTGGGTGAGGTCGAAGCGGACCAGTTCCTCGCCGGTGGTCGCGTCCAGCAGGCGGCAGTAGGCCTTGGCGACGTCCGTGAACTTCTGCCCGGAGAAGGAGTTGACGGTGAAGACCAGCCCGGTGACCTCCTGCGGAAGCCGGCCGAGGTCGACCGTGATCACCTCGTCGTCGCCCGCGCCCTCGCCGGTGAGGTTGTCACCGGAGTGCTTGACCGCGCCGCCCAGGATCGTCAGCTTGCCGAAGTAGCAGCTGTCGATGTGGTTGCGCTGCGGGCCGTAGGCCATGACGGAGGCGTCCAGGTCGATGTCCGCGGCATGGAACGCCGGCTCCCAGCCGAGGCCCATCTGCACCTGGGAGAGCAGCGGACGGCCGCCCTTGACGAGGGACACGGTCTGGTTCTTCTGGAGGCTGACCCGCCCCTTGTCGAGGTTGACCTTCCCCGCGCCCGGCGCCGCGGCGGGCGGCGGCGGGGTCACCGGCTGCTGCGCCGGGGCGGTGGGTGCCGCGGCGGCGGGCGCCGAGGCGGCAGGGGCCGGCTCCTCGACCGTCACTCCGAAGTCGGTCGCGATGCCCGCGAGCCCGTTGGCGTACCCCTGGCCGACCGCGCGGGCCTTCCAGGCGCCGCCCCTGCGGTAGATCTCCACGACCACCAGCGCCGTCTCCGTGCCGAGCTGCGGCGGGGTGAACGTGGCCAGCACCGAGCCGCCGTCCGCGTCACGGATCGTGGCCGTCGGCTCGATGCCCTGGAAGGTCTGCCCGGCCGCGTCGGGGCTCGCGGTGACGACGATCTTCTCGATGTCCGGCGGGACCGCGCCGGTGTCGACGATGATCGCGTCGGGCGCGGCGCCACCGCCGGACCGGTACGTCACGCCCGGCCCGGCTGCTTGGTTGTAGAAGATGAAGTCGTCATCGGAACGCACCTTGCCGTCGGCGGTGAGCAGCAGGCCCGACACATCGAGCCGCACCGGAGCGGCGACGTCCACCGCTACTCGGGCGGCGGAGAGGGCGATGTTCGAGCCTGGGGTCATAGCTGTCATGCCGGGTGAACGAACGACACCGCTTTACCGTTCCCTTACCCGCCCCCGATCGGCCGAGGGCCCCGACCCCGGCTCAGTACGGCCAGATCGGCGGGTCGTTCACGAAGTGCCCGCCCAGGTGGCTGTGGGCCGGGTTCTCCGGATCCAGCTCGCCCTGCTCGGCGATCAGCTTCCCGGCGTACGGCTCGGAGTCGTCCTGCGGCTCGTAGCCGAGCGCCCGCGCGGTCGACAGGTCCCACCACAGGCGCGTGTTGGCCGAGGAGCCGTGGACGACCGTATGGCCGACCCCTTCGGCGGTCAGGGCCGCGTGGAAGAGACGGGCGCCGTCGGCCGGGCTCATCCACACCGAGAGCATGCGCACGCTGGTCGGCTCCGGGAAACAGGAGCCGATGCGCACGGAGACGGTCTCCAGGCCGTGCCTGTCCCAGTAGAGCTGGGCCAGGTCCTCGCTGAAGGACTTGGACAGGCCGTAGAAGGTGTCCGGGCGGCGCGGGGTGTCGACCGGGATCAGCGGCTCGCCCGCGCGCGGGGCCGGGGTGAAGCCGACGGCGTGGTTGGAGGAGGCGAAGACGATGCGCGGCACACCCTCCAGACGGGCGGCTTCATAGAGGTTGTACGTGCCCTCGATGTTCGCCTTCAGGATCTTCTCGAACGGCGCCTCCAGGGAGATGCCCGCGAGGTGCAGGATCGCGTCCACGCCCCGTACCGCCTCGCGCAGCGCCCCCTTGTCGCCGAGGTCCGCGGTGATCGCGTCCGGCTCGCCCTCGACGCGGCGCACGTCGAACAGGCGCAGCGTGTAGCCGTACTCCGGCAGCAGGGACCGCATCAGGGTGCCGAGTCCGCCGGCGGCGCCGGTGAGCAGAACGGTGCGGGGAGCGGGCATCCTCGGCTCTCCTCGTGGACGGCGTTCACATCCGTGGACACGCTAGGGAGTTGCGTCGTCCACCGTCAAGTGTCGCGTGATGTGCGTGAATCCAGGCCGGTGTTGCAAGTCTGCCCGCTTGACCTGCAGGGGCGACGGAACTGTGCCTGTATCACGCCGGGTTGGCGTCCGACCCGGACCTCGCGGCGGTGCGCGAAGCGCTGTCGGCGCTGTCGGCCCGCTGGGCCGACGGGACCAGCGAGGCGGCCGTGGCGAGCAGCCCCAGGCCGTAGAGAGGCAACAGCAGCCCGGGACCGGCCAGTTCGACCAGACCGGCCCCGACGGCCAGCCCGAGCACGTTCGGCGTGAACATCAGCGTGTTGGCGGTGGCCGTCGCCCTGCCGAGCAGCGGCCCCGGGGTCTCGCGCTGCACCGCGGTGAGCGCGGCGATCAGGACACAGGGCAGGCCGAGGCCGGTCGCCGCGGCGGACACCAGGGCCGCCGTGTCCGACGGCACGGCCCGCGCGGCCACCGCGAGCCCCACCAGCGCGGTCCCGGCCGCCGCGAACCGACGCGCGCCGAGCCGCCGCAGCGCCGGCCCGGACACCAGCCCGACCGTCACCGAGCCGACGCCCTGGACGGCGTACAGCACGCCCACGTAGGCGGGGGAGTGGCCGAGGCGGTCCACGACGGCGTAGGTCATCGTGCTGCTCAGGGCGCCGAAGAGCATGGTCGCACCGCCGGCCCGGACCAGTGCCCGCAGCCCGGGGTGCCCCCACAGGTGGCGGACGCCGTCGGCGGTCTCCTGCCGCCAGTCGGCGCCGGACCGCACGGGCCGCTCCTCGCGCACGCGCAGCAGGGCGCACAGCCCGGCCCCGCACACGCAGCTGATCGCGTCCAGCACGGCGACGCTCGCCCCGCCGTACGCCGAGTACAGGGCGGTGCCCGTCAGCGGGGCCACGAGCTTCATGCCCTCGTCGGCGGTCATGCGCAGCCCGTTGAAGTCGCCGAGCAGGTCGGGGCCGACCGCGGCGGCCACCAGCGCCGACGAGGCCGCGTACTGGATCACACCGGCGACGCCGTACACGAACAGCACGGCGAACAGCAGCCACAGGCGGCCCGGGGAGTTCACCGTGCACAGGGTGAGCAGCAGGCCGGCCAGACTCAGCTCGGTGGCGATGAGCAACGGCTTACGGCGCACCCGGTCGGCGATCGTGCCGAGCGCCGGCCCGGCCAGGGTGGGTGCCCACATGGCGAGCATGCAGAGCGCGGCCAGGCCGTCGGAACCGGTGAGGTCCTTGACCCACACCCCCGACGCCAGCCACAGCGAGGAGGTGCCGAAGCCGGACACCACCACGCTCGCCAGATAGAGCCCCGCGTTACGGTCCCGCAGCACGCGGGTCACGGTCCAGGAAGTCGTCATGCCTGACGATCGTGGGCCTAAGGGGGGTGCCTACGGATCGGGAAGCTGCCCTAGGTCAGGACCTGGACCGGCCGTACGAGGAGGTCAGGGCTGGTCGTACCAGGCGAGGGACTGGATCCGCCAGCCCTCGGGGGTGCGCACGAACTGGAGGTTCTTGGTGCCCCCGCCCTCGAACGGCTCGCCGTTCATGACCCCGGACTTGCGGTACTCCCCGGTCCGCGCCGCGATGCCGCCCACGATCTCGGTCCGCTCGGTGGTCTCCCACTCGGAGAACTCGGTCAGCCGGCCGTCGGTCAGCAGCGCGCGCCGGGGTTCGATGAACTCGTCGACCGTGTAGACCGCGAACCCGGGGCCCGTACAGGTGATCAATCCCTGGGGGAGGAACAGCCGGCGTATCCGGTCCACGTCGGGGGCCTTGCCGCCCCGGTTGTCGAAGGCGCCGAAGAACTCGGCGGTCAGCGCGTCGATCTCGATCTTGGACATGGCGTCACGGTAACCACGGCGGGGGCCGGTGCCGATGAGTTTCCGTGCTCCGGCCGGTCTCTCCTGCGTACTGGTATGGCAACTCATAAGGAGCGAGGGATGACCATCGTCGACCTGGGCCCGCAGGCCCGGATCGTGGCGCGGCTGGCCGGCGCGGTGACGGACGAGCAGCTGTCGGCCGCGACGCCGTGTCCGGACTACGCCGTGCGCAACCTGCTGGCCCACATCCACGGACTGTCCGTCGCCTTCCGTGACGCCGCCCGCAAGAACTTCGGGCCGACGACCGACACCAGCCCGAACGCGAGCATCCCGGACCTCGGGCCCGGCTGGCGTGAGGAACTGCCCAAGGCGCTGGACGAGCTGGCCGACGCCTGGCGCGACCCGGACGCCTGGACCGGCGACACCCGCGCGGGCGGCGTGAACCTGCCCGGCGCGGTCGCCGGTGCCGTCGCGGCCGACGAGCTGGTGATCCACGGCTGGGACCTGGCCCGCGCGACCGGCCTGCCCTACGAGCCCGACCCGGCCGCCCTGGAGTCGGCCCACGGTTTCCTCCTCGTCGCGACCGACCCGAGCGCCGGCAAGGGCCCCTTCGGCCCGGTCGTCCCGGTCCCGACGCAGGCCCCGCTGCTGGACCGGGCGGTGGGCCTGAGCGGCCGGGATCCGGGATGGCGGGGGTAAGCGGACGCGACGGGAACAACCGGGCTGTGACGCGCTGCGGGGCACTGCACCCCGCAAGGGCGTCACACGGCTCGTTCCGCCGGCTCCAGGGCTCGCCGAGCGAGCCACAGGCCGTTGTGAGGATGCCCGCCTTCTCGTCCGGGAGAGGGCGGGCGTCGTCGTTGGCTCTTCGCGGGGAAATCGAACCCCGGCCCCCGCGCGGCGTCGTACTCTCCCCCCATGCCCATCACGCTCACTGTCCTCGGTACCGCCTCCCCGCACCCAGGCCCGGACCGTCCCTGCTCCGGGTACCTGGTCTCCGGCGGCGGTGCCGAGGTGTGGGTGGACGCGGGGCCGGGATCGTTCGCCGCGTTGCAGCGGTACACGAACCCCGCCCGGCTCACCGCGATCTGGATCTCCCATCTGCACGCCGACCACAGCGCCGACCTGCTCTCCGCCGCCTACGCCTTCGCGTACGGCGGGATGACCCCGGCCGCCCCCGTCCCCGTGTACGCCCCGCAGGAATGCGCCCTGCGGCTGGGCAGCTTCTTCGGGCGGGCGGACGTCGACTTCCTCAAGGAGGTCCTCGAGTTCCGGCCTCTCTACGACGGCCACGACGTCCGGCACTGGAACCTCCGGCTGACCACCCGCGCCGTCGCCCACGGCACCGAGGCGTACGGGCTGCGCGCCGAGTGCCAGGGCAGCGTGCTCGCGTACTCGGGAGACAGCGGGCCCTGCCCCGCCCTCACCCAACTCGCCACCCGCGCCGACCTGTTCCTGTGCGAGGCGGACATCGACGCGCATCACGAAGGCGCACAGGTGCATCTGACGCCGGAGGACGCCGGACGGGTGGCCCGGGAGGCGCATGTGCGCGAACTGCTCGTCACCCATGTGGGGCCCGGCCTCACCCGCGAGGAGGCCACCGCCCGCGCCGCCGAGTTCTCCGACCGGCCCACCTTCGCCGCCGTCGAGGGTGACGTCCGGACCTTCTGAGCGGGCAACTCCCCGTCGGACGGCGGCTCCCCTGCCCTGCACCATGCTCCTGACCACGGTCAGTACGACCACCGGCGTGACGGTGAACTGTCGGCAACAGGCAGGTGTGCGAGGCCCGTTCGGACCCCGCGAAACCCATGGCTTGATATCGATCGGGCAACGGGTCTCGCGCTACCCATGGTGACGCGCGTAGAAAACCTGTCATGCATAAATCACTTCGCATCGCGGCCGTCACCGCCGCCTGCGCCCTCGCCGCCGGCGCCCTGTACGGCGCCGGCGCGGCCACGGCCGACCAGTCGACGGCCAACTCGACGCAGGAGCCGTACAACATCGGCCAGCTCGTCAAGGACATCGACGCCTACTACGGCACCCACGCCGACGCGGGCGGTGTCTACCAGGCCTCTCCCGACAGCCAGTACGCCCAGGACCTGGCGGACATCGACGCGGACGCCAAGCGCTACATCGACAAGGCGGCCCGCAAGGCCCAGCGCTGGGGCGAGAAGCCCGCCGTCGTCTTCGACATCGACGACACGCTGCTGCTCAGCCTCGACTACGAGAAGCGCTACAACTACACGTACAACCCCACCACCTGGGCCGACTACGTGAACCGCGCCGACCGCCCGGCCGTGTTCGGCAGCCCCGAGCTGGTGCAGTACGCCGAGTCCAAGGGCGTCGAGGTCTTCTACAACTCCGGGCTCGGCGAGTCCCAGCGCGCCGCCGCCGTCGCGAACCTGAAGAAGATCGGCGCCGACGTGAACCTCGACACCGACCACATGTTCCTCAAGGACAAGGCCAACCCGCCGGCCTACCTGAGCGACTGCGCCACCCCGGGCAACTGGACCTGCACGACGGTCCAGTACAAGTCGGGCACCCGCGAGCACATCGAGGACGACCTCGGGTACACGATCATCGCCGACTTCGGCGACCAGTACTCGGACCTCGACGGTGGTTACACCGGCCGCACCTACAAGCTGCCGAACCCGACGTACTTCGTGTCCTGACGCGCTCGGTCAGTCAGCCGTGGGCGGCTTCGCGCCGCCCACGGTGGCGTCGTACGGCGCGAAGCCGCCCTTCGAGCCACATTCCGTAACACGGTGAAAACCTGAAACGGGTTCTGTAAGGGAACAATCCAGCCAGCATCCGCACACTGTTCAACCGGTAATGAGGAGTTGGCCATGTCCCAGACACAGAAAGTGGATCAGCGGCAGGGCGCCCTGCCACCTGCCCGCAACGGACTCGACCAGTACTTCAGAATCTCCGCACGGGGATCCAGCTTCGGCCGGGAGATACGCGGCGGCTTCGCCACGTTCTTCACGATGGCCTACATCCTTGTCCTGAATCCGATCATCCTGGGCAGCGCCAAGGACAAGTACGGCCACTCCCTCGACACCGGCCAACTCGCCACCGCCACCGCGCTGGTGGCCTGCGTGATGACCGTCGCCATGGGCGTCGGCGGTAACCTGCCGCTCGCCATCGCCGCCGGACTCGGCCTCAACGCCGTCGTCGCCTTCCAGCTCGCCCCGCTGATGACCTGGTCCGACGCGATGGGCCTGGTCGTCCTCGAAGGCATCGTCATCTGCGTGCTGGTGCTCACCGGACTGCGGCGGGCCATCATGGACGCGATCCCGCATCAGCTGAAGCAGGCCATCGGCGTCGGCATCGGCCTGTTCATCGCCTTCATCGGCTTCGTCGACGCGGGCTTCGTCAGCCGCATCCCGGACGCCGCGCACACCACCGTGCCCGTGCAGCTCGGCGCCGTCGGCCGTCTCACCGGCTGGCCCGTGCTCGTGTTCTGCCTCGGCGTGCTGCTGACCGTCGCGCTGCTCGCCCGCAAGGTGAAGGGCGCGATCCTCATCAGCATCGTGACCATGACGGTCGTCGCGATCGTCATCAACGCCCTCGCGGACATCAAGAGCTGGGGCCTGACCACCCCGAAGGTCCCGGACAAACTCGTCGCCGCCCCGGACTTCGGGCTCATCGGTCACTTCAACCTGTTCGGCGGCTTCGCGAAGGCCGGCGTGCTCACCACCGTCCTGCTCGTCTTCACCCTGATCCTGTCGGACTTCTTCGACGCCATGGGCACGATCGTCGGCATCAGCGCCGAGGCCGGGCTGCTGGACGAACGGGGGCAGGTGCCGGGCATCGGCCGCGTCCTGTTCATCGACGGTGCCGCCGCCGTGGCCGGCGGGCTCGGCTCCGCCTCCTCCAACACCGCCTACATCGAGTCCGCGGCCGGCGTCGGCGAGGGCGCCCGCACCGGCTTCGCCAACCTGGTCACCGGCGCAATGTTCGGCCTGGCGCTCTTCCTCACCCCGCTGCTCACCATCGTCCCGCTCCAGGCGGCGGCGCCCGCGCTGATCGCGGTGGGCTTCCTGATGATGACCCACGTCAAGCACATCGACTGGGACAACTACGAGATCGCCGTCCCGGCGTTCCTCACCATCGCCGCGATGCCGTTCACCTACTCCATCACCGACGGCATCGGCGCGGGCTTCCTGGCCTACGTCGTCATCAAGACGGTCCTGGGCAAGGCGAAGGAGGTCAACTGGCTGCTCTGGGGCGTCTCGGCGCTGTTCCTGGTGTACTTCGCGATCGATCCGGTGGAGCAGATCCTCGGGGTCAAGTGAGGTCCGAGGGGGCAGCTGCCGCCGCGAACTGCCCCCGGCGCCTACTTCAGCGCCGCCTTCATCATCGCCTTCGCCACGGGCGCCGCCAGCCCGTTGCCGCTGACCTCCGAGCGGGCTGCGTCCGACTGCTCGACCATCACGGCGACGGCGACCTCCTTGCCGCCGGAGTCGGACTTGCCGTAGGACGTGAACCAGGCGTACGGCGTCTTGCTGTTGTTCTCGCCGTGCTGGGCGGTACCGGTCTTGCCGCCGACGGTCACCCCGTCGATCAGCGCGTTCGTACCGGTGCCGTCCTTCACCACGGTCTCCATCGCCGACTGCAGCTGCTCGGCGGTGGAGGAGCTGATGATCTGCGAGGTGCCGGCGTCGTCGTCGTAGTTCTTCAACACATCACCGCCACCATCGGTGAGCTGCGACACCATATGCGGCGAGACCAGCTTGCCGCCGTTGGCTATGGTCGCCGACACCATGGCCATCTGGAGCGGGGTCGCGGTGACGTCGAACTGGCCGATGCCGGACAGAGCGGTCTGCGGCTTGTCCATGTCCGACGGGTACACGCTGGCGTAGGCGCGCACCGGGACGTCCTGCTTGTCGTCGTTGAAGCCGAACTTCTCGGCCATGTCCCGGACCTTGTCCTGGCCGAGGTCGACGGCCAGCTTGCCGAAGACGTTGTTGCAGGAGTACTGCAGAGCCTTGCGAAGCGAGGCGTTCTTGCAGGGAGCCGACTTGTTCTCGTTCACCAGGGGCCGCGTCGTGCCCGGCGCGGTGTACGGGTCCGGGCTGTCGGTCGGGTCGTCCACGTTCTTGTAGCGGCCGTCCTCCAGCGCGGCTGCCGCCACGACCAGCTTGAACGTCGAGCCCGGCGGCAGCGGCTGGCGCAGCGCGCGGTTGGTGAGCGGCTTGTCCTTGTCCGCGTTGAGGCTCTTCCAGGCGGAGCCGGCCGTATTGGCGTCGGTGAGCGGCGTGGGGTCGTACGACGGGGTCGACACCACCGCGAGGATCCGGCCGGTCTTCGGGTCGATCGCGACGGCCGCGCCCTTGTTGCCGCCCAGCGCGGCGTACGCCGCCTTCTGCACGGCCGGGTCGATCGTCGTCACCACGTCGCCCGGGTCGGCCCGCTTGCCGGTGAGGGTGTCCATCACCGTCTTCAGCCGGCTGTCCGTCCCGTTGAGCACGTCCTTGTAGATGCCCTCCAGCTGGGTCGGGGAGTACGCCTGCGAGGCGTAGCCCGTCACCGCCGCGTACAGCTCGCCGTCCTTGTAGGTGCGCTTGTACGCGAGGTCGCCCCCCTTCGTCCGAGCGGAGCCGGTGATCGCGTCTCCGGCCACGATGATGTTCCCCAGCGGCCGCGAGTACGTCTCGATCGCGTTGCGCCGGTTCTTGTTGTCTTCCGCGAGGGCCTTGCCGTCGTAGAACTGCACCCAGGTCGCCCTGACCAGCAGAGCGAGCACGAGCAGCAGCGCGAAGACGGACGCCCGCCTGATCGTCTTGTTCATTCCGCCCGTGAAGACGACCGGGACGGGCAGGATCGTTCCCGTACGCCCGGATTTCTCATCGGGTGTTCAGGAACCGGCTCCTAGAGCCGCCGCGTCGCCATGCTCAGCCGGTCCCGGGCGTCGAACAGGGCGTCCTTGATCATCTGTTCGCGGGCCGGGGTCAGCCGGGCCACCGGGACCGAGCAGCTGATGGCGTCGCGGGCCGGGGTGCGGTAGGGGATCGCGACGCCGAAGCAGCGCAGGCCCAGTGTGTTCTCCTCCCGGTCGACCGCGAAGCCCTGCTCCCGGACCTGGTGCAGCTCCTCGATGAGCTTCTCCCGGTCGGTGAGGGTGTGCTCGGTGAGCGCGGGCAGGGTCTGAGGCAGCAGCTTGCGCACCTGCTCGTCGGTGTACGTGGCGAGGATCGCCTTGCCGAGGGAGGTGGAGTGCGCGGGCAGCCGGCGGCCGACCCTGGTGAAGGGGCGCAGATGGTGCTGGGACTGGCGGGTGGCGAGGTAGACGACGTTCGTGCCGTCGAGGCGGGCCAGGTGGATGGTCTCCGTGGTGTCGTCCGAGAGGCGGTCCAGCGTCGGGCGGGCCGCCGCCACCACCTCGTCGCCGTCGATGTACGACGTGCCGACCAGCAGCGCGCGCACCCCGATGCCGTACCGGGTGCCGGTGGCGTCCGTCTCCACCCAGCCCAGTTCCACGAGCGTGCGCAGCAGCATGTACAGGCTGGACTTCGGGTAGCCGACGGCTTCCTGGACGGCCGCGAGGGAGTGCATCCCGGGCTTGCCGGCGAAGTACTCGAGCAACTCGACGGTCCGCACCGCGGACTTGACCTGCGCCCCGCCTGTCTCGCCTGCCGCCATCGCCCCTTGACCCCTTCAATCGCCGGGAAATAGTCTCCGAGCAGCGTATTCATCATCAGAGACAGTGTTCAGCATATCGAACACTGCTGTTGGCCGGCCTAGGCAATGCGGCCTTGACTGGAGGGACCCGCGGTGGCAGCAGCACCAGTCTGGAGTGTCGACCCGCGCACCGGGAAGCAGCGCGAACAGGTTGCGGTCGAGGCCACAGCCCAGGAGGTGGACGAGGCCGTCGAGGCGGCCCACGCCGCGCGCGGCGCCCTCGCCGACCGCACGGTCCGCGCCGCCTTCCTGCGCTCGGCCGCCGCGGGCCTGGACGCGGCCCGCGACCAGCTGGTCGAGGCCGCCGACGCCGAGACCGCCCTCGGCCCGGTCCGGCTGACCGGCGAACTGGCCCGCACCACCTACCAGTTGCGGGCCTTCGCCGCCATCGTCGACGAGGGCGCCTTCCTCGACGTCGTCATCAACCACCCCGACGACACCGCCACCCCGCCCATCCCGGACCTGCGCCGCTACAAGGTCCCGCTCGGCGTCGTCGCCGTCTACTCCGCCTCCAACTTCCCCTTCGCCTTCTCCGTCGCAGGCGGCGACACCGCGAGCGCGCTGGCCGCGGGCTGCCCGGTCGTCGTCAAGGCCCACCCCGACCACCCGGCCCTGTCCGAGCTGGTCGCCAAGGTGCTGCGCCGGGCAGCCGCCGAGCACGGCATCCCCGCGGGCGTCGTCGGCCTCGTCCACGGCTTCGAGGCGGGCGTCGAGCTGATCCGGCACCCGAAGACCGCCGCCGCCGGCTTCACCGGTTCGGTCCGCGGCGGCCGGGCCCTCTTCGACGCCGCCGCCGCGCGCCCGGTGCCGATCCCGTTCCACGGCGAGCTGGGCTCGCTCAACCCGGTGATCGTGACCGAGGCCGCCGCGGCCGAGCGCGCGGAGGCCATCGGCGCCGGGCTCGCAGGGTCCATGACCCTCGGCGTCGGCCAGTTCTGCGTGAAGCCCGGCCTGGTCCTGGTGCCGGCCGGCGCGGCGGGCGACGGCCTGGTCAAGGCCCTCACCGACGCCGTCAGCGACACCGAGGCCGGGGTGCTGCTCGACCACCGCATGCGGGACAGCTTCCTCGCGGGCGTGGCCGAGCGCGGTGCACTGCCCGACGTCGAGTCCCCGGTCACCCCGGGCGCCGGCGGCGCGCACACGGTCAGCGCCGGGTTCCTCACGGTGCCGGCGAGCAGGCTGACCGAGGAGGGCGCGTACGACGTGCTCCTGGAGGAGTGCTTCGGGCCGGTCACGGTGGTGGCCCGCTACGAGGACGACACCGAGGCCGCCGCCGTCCTCTCCCGCCTGCCCGGCAACCTCACCGCGACGGTGCAGCTTTCGCAGGAGGAGGCGGCCGGTGCGGGCCGGGGTGCGGAGATCCTCGCCGAACTCACCCCGCTCGCCGGCCGCGTGCTCGTCAACGGCTGGCCGACGGGCGTGGCGGTGGCCCCCGCCCAGCACCACGGAGGGCCGTACCCGGCGACCACCTCCACCTCGACCTCCGTGGGCGGTACGGCCATCGAGCGGTGGCTGCGGCCGGTCGCCTACCAGAACGCCCCCGAGGCGCTGCTGCCGAAGGAACTGCGCGACGACAACCCCCTCGGGCTTCCCAGGCGGTTCAACGGGGTTCTGGAGCGGTAGCGCAAGCTCACGAAGAAAGGCGCGTCGGTGAACGGGCCTGGGCCGCGGTTCCGTCCGGAGTACTCCCCGGACGGAACCGCGGCCCGTGACCGCTCGTCCTTCCCTGCATGATCAGTGAACGCGTGACCGGTGCCCTGGTGATCCGCACCGCCCTGCCCGCCGAAGCCGAGGTCATCGCCGATCTGCACGTCCGGGCGCGCTCGACCTACTACCCGGACGGGCTCCCGCCGGCCGACTTCGACTGGGTCGAGGTCTGGCGCGGTTCCATCGAGCGTCCCGAGGCACATGTGCTGTGCGCCGTGGAGCAGGGCCGGATCGTCGGCATCGCCTCCTTCCGTACCCCGGAGGGCGCACCGGCGGAAACGGTCAAGCTGTTCCAGTTCCACGTCGACCCGGGCCACTGGCGCGCCGGCATCGGTACGGCCCTGCACGCGGCCTGCGTGGAGGAGTGGCAGGTCGACGGCAAGCGGACGGCCGTACTCGACGTCCATACGGACAACGCCCGAGCCCAGGCCTTCTACGCCCGCCAGGGCTGGATCCCCGACCCGGAGAACCCGCCGGCCGAGGGCGACCACCACCTCTTCCTGCGCTTTTCCGTGCCCGGGGAATGAACATCGCTGATTGAACGTTCACGTACTGGCCGGAGAGAGCCTCCGCGCCCGTACGACCTGGAGAGAGCCGAAGACATGCGCGTCGAGATCTGGAGCGACATCGCCTGCCCCTGGTGCTACGTGGGCAAGGCCCGCTTCGAGAAGGCGCTGGCCGCGTTCCCGCACCGCGACGAGGTCGAGGTGGTGCACCGCTCCTTCGAGCTGGACCCGGGCCGCGCCAAGGGCGATGTGCAGCCGGTGCTCACCATGCTCAGCCGGAAGTACGGCATGAGCGAGGCGCAGGCCCAGGCCGGCGAGGACAACCTCGGCGCCCAGGCCGCCGCCGAGGGTCTGGACTACCGCACCCGGGACCGCGACCACGGCAACACCTTCGACATGCACCGCCTGCTGCACTTCGCCAAGGAGCACGGCAGGCAGGACGAGCTGATCCAGATCCTGTACCGGGCCAACTTCGCCGAGGAGCGGTCGGTCTTCAGCGAGGGCGACGAGCGCCTCGTCGAGCTGGCTGTGGCGGCCGGTCTCGACGCCGAGGCCGCCCGCGCGGTGCTCGCCGACCCGTCCCGCTACGCCGACGAGGTCCGCGCGGACGAGAGCGAGGCCGCCCAGCTCGGCGCCACCGGCGTGCCCTTCTTCGTCCTCGACCGCACCTACGGCGTCTCCGGCGCCCAGCCCGCCGAGGTCTTCACCCGGGCGCTGACCCAGGCGTGGGGCGAGCGCTCTCCGCTCAAGCTCGTCGACCAGGGAGTCGGCGACGGGGGCGACGCCTGCGGGCCGGACGGGTGCGCCGTTCCGCAGCAGTGAGAAACCGCAGGTCGCGGCCGATGTATAAGCCGCGCTAAGCGGACCCACGTAAAAATTCGCAATGGACGGGGAGTTCCGCGGGCCGCAGAGTGGACTCATGGAGACCACGGAGATCACGGAGACGTTCGACAGCCTCGTCCGCGCCGAGTTCACCCCGAAGAACACGTATCTGAACACCGCGAGCAGCGGCCTGCTCCCGGCGCGTACCGTGGCCGCCCTTCGGGAGGCCGTGGCGATCCGGGCCGAGGGCAGGCCGCTGGACCTGCTGTTCGAGGACGTCGAGGTCGCCCGGGCGGCCTACGCCCGGCTGGCCGGCGTCCCGGTCGCACGCGTGGCGGCGGGCGCCTCGGTCGCCGCCCAGACGGGGCTGATCGCCGCGGCCCTGCCCACCGGCGCCGAAGTCCTCACCGCCGAGGACGACTTCACCTCCGTGGTGAACCCCTTCCACATCCGCGGCGACCTCAAGGTGCGCGCCGTGCCGCTGGAGCGGATCGCCGAGTCCGTCCGCCCGGGCACCGCGCTCGTCGCGGTGAGCGCCGCTCAGTCCGCCGACGGCCGGGTCGCGGACCTGCCCGCCCTGCGCGAGGCGGCCCGCGCGCACGGGGCGCGCACCTACGTCGACTTCTCGCAGGCCGCCGGCTGGCTGCCGATGGACGCCGACGCCTACGACTTCACCGTCTCCACCACCTTCAAGTGGCTGCTCGGCCCGCACGGGGCGGCCTTCCTCGTCGTGCCGGAGGACCTCGGCGAGCTGACCCCGCTGCTGGCGGGCTGGGTCGCGGCGGAGCAGCCGTGGGACAGCTGCTACGGCCCGGTCCAGGAACTCGCCCACTCCGCCCGGCGGTTCGACGTGAGCCCCGCCCTCTTCACCTTCGCCGGGCTGCGCCACTCCCTCGCCCTGATCGAGGAACTCGGCGTGGATGCCGTTCACGCTCACGACCTGGCCCTCGCCGACCGCTTCCGCGCGGGACTCGCCGCGCTCGGCCACGAAGCCCTGCCGGCTCCCGGCTCGGCGATCGTGTCGGTGCCCGGACTCGGCGATCGCCAGGGGGAGTTGAGCCGCGCCGGTATCGAGGTGTCCAACCGTGCGGGCAACCTGCGCGCGTCCTTCCACCTCTACAACACCCCCGCGGACGTGGACCGTCTGCTGGACGTGCTGTCGGGCTGAGACGAGCCCGGGCCGGAGCCTCCCGTCCCACACGAGGAGGCCCCGGCCCGGAGTTCAGGGGGGAGCTGTACGGCGGCTACCTCACCGGGGTGAAGTCCCTGGCGCCGATGAACTCCGGCCTGCGCACCGGCGCCGCGAACGGCTCCACGGCCTTGTTCTCCACGCTGTTGAACACGATGAAGACGTTGCTGCGCGGGAACGGCGTGATGTTGTCGCCGGAGCCGTGCATGCAGTTGCAGTCGAACCAGGTCGCCGAGCCGACCCGGCCGGTGAACAGCCGGATGCCGTACTCGCTCGCCAGCGAGGTCAGGGCCTCGTCGGACGGGGTGCCCGCGTCCTGCATCTGGAGCGACTTCTTGTAGTTGTCCTCGGGCGTGGCCCCGGCGCAGCCCAGGAACGTCCGGTGCGAGCCCGGCATGATCATGAGCCCGCCGTTGGTGTCGTAGTTCTCGGTCAGCGCGATCGAGACGGACACCGTGCGCATGTTCGGCAGGCCGTCCTCGGCGTGCCAGGTCTCGAAGTCCGAGTGCCAGTAGAAGCCGCTCGCGCCGAAGCCGGGCTTGACGTTGATCCGGGACTGGTGGACGTACACGTCCGAGCCGAGGATCTGCCGGGCGCGGCCGACGACCCGCTCGTCGCGCACCAGGTTCGCGAACACCTTGCTGATCCGGTGCACTTCGAAGACGGAGCGGATCTCCTTCGACTTCGGCTCGACGATCGAGCGCTCGTCGGCGCGGATCGCCGGGTCGGTGACCAGCCGGTCCAGCTCCTGCCGGTAGACCTCGACCTCGTCGGGGGTGATCAGCTGGTCGATGGCGAGGAAGCCGTCACGGTCGTACGCCTGGAGATCGGCGGCCGGGATCGGGCCCGGCGTGTCCGGGGAGCCCCAGAAGACCGGGTCCTGCCGGGGCACGGTCACCTCGGTGGTGCCGCGGGTGGGGTAGAGATCGCTGACGGTGGTCATGGGATGTCACACCTCCTCGGGCTCGGTGAGCAGGGGATAGACGCCGTTCTCGTCGTGGTCCTCCCGTCCGGTGACCGGCGGGTTGAACACGCAGATGCAGCGGAAGTCCTCCTTGACGCGCAGCGTGTGCCGCTCGTGCCCGTCGAGGAGGTACATGGTGCCGGGCGTGATCGTGTGCGTCTGCCCGGTCTCGTGGTCGGTGAGTTCGGCCTCGCCCTCGACGCAGACCACGGCCTCGATGTGGTTGGCGTACCACATCGACGTCTCGGTGCCGGCGTACAGGACGGTCTCGTGCAGGGAGAAGCCGACCCGCTCCTTGGCGAGGACGATCCGCTTGCTCTCCCAGGTGCCGGACTTGGCCCTGACGTGCCGGTCGGTTCCTTCGATGTCCTTGAACGATCGGACGATCACGGTGCTGTGCTCTCTCCTGGTCGGTCGGGCGGTCCGGGGCGGACGGTCTGGGTCAGAGGGTCGCGGTCGGACGGTGGCGGTCAGACGGTTTCGCGGACGGCGCGGGCGAGGATGCTCAGCCCCTCGTCCAGCTCGTCGGCGGTGATGGTCAGCGCGGGCAGCAGCTTGACGACCTCGCCCTCCGGGCCGGACGTCTCGATGAGCAGCCCGAGTTCGAAGGCGCGCCGGGCGATGCGCGAGGCCCGCTCCTTCTCGTGGAACTCCAGGCCCCACACGAGCCCGCGTCCGCGGTACTCCTTCACGTCGGCGAGGTTCTCCTCGGTGATGGAGATCAGCCCCTGCTCGACCTGCTCGCCGCGGGCGCGGGTCTGCTTCTCCATGGCGGAGCCGTCGGTCCAGTACGCCTCCAGGGCGGCGGTCGCCGTGACGAACGCGGGGTTGTTGCCGCGGAAGGTGCCGTTGTGCTCGCCCGGCTCCCAGAGGTCCAGCTCCGGCGTGAACAGGCACAGCGACATCGGCAGGCCGTAGCCGCTGATCGACTTGGACACGGTGACGATGTCGGGCGTGATGCCCGCCTCCTCGAAGGAGAAGAAGGCGCCCGTACGGCCGCAGCCCATCTGGATGTCGTCGACGATCAGCAGCATGTCCTGCCGCTCGCACAGCTCCTTCAGAGCACGCAGCCACTCGGGCCGGGCCACGTTGATGCCGCCCTCGCCCTGCACGGTCTCCACGATGACCGCGGCGGGCTTGTTGAGGCCGGAGCCCTGGTCCTCCAAGAGCCGCTCGAACCACAGGAAGTCCGGGACCGTGCCGTCGAAGTAGTTGTCGAACGGCATGGGCGTGCCGTGCACCAGCGGGATGCCGGCCCCGGCCCGCTTGAAGGCGTTGCCGGTCACGGCCAGGGACCCGAGCGACATGCCGTGGAAGGCGTTGGTGAACGACACGATCGCCTCGCGCCCCTTCACCTTCCGGGCCAGCTTCAGCGCCGACTCGACGGCGTTGGTGCCGGTCGGCCCCGGGAACATGACCTTGTACGGCAGGTCGCGCGGGCGCAGCACCAGGTCCTGGAAGGTCTGCAGGAAGGTCCGCTTGGCCGTGGTCGACATGTCCAGGCCGTGGGTGACGCCGTCCCGGGACAGATAGTCGATCAACGCCCGTTTGAGGACGGGGTTGTTGTGGCCGTAGTTGAGTGAGCCGGCCCCGGCGAAGAAGTCGAGGTACGCATGGCCGTCCTCGTCGAACATCCGGCTGCCCTGCGCACGGTCGAACACGGTGGGCCAGCCGCGGCAGTAGCTGCGCACCTCGGACTCGAGGGTCTCGAAGACGCTGAGGTCGGGCTGGGTGATGGTCACGGTGAATCGCTCCTCAGTGCGAGGTATGGGGGGTCAACGGGCCGATGCGATACAGGACTTCGGGGTCGTGCGGGCCGTCCGGGAACAGGTCGGCGGGGAACAGCACCTCGCGGGTGAGCCGGGCCCCGTGCCGGGCGGCGTACGAGGTGAACAGCCGCTCGGAGGCCGTGTTGCCGGGCGTGATGGTGGTCTCCACGCCGGTGATGCCGTGCTCGGCGGCGAGCCGGGCGGTCAGCCCGTCCAGCAGCGCGGCGGCGACACCGCGGCCGCGCTGGGCGCAGTCCACGGCCACCTGCCAGACGAGCAGGGTGCGGGGTCGGTCAGGCCGCACGTACCCGGTGACGAAACCGACCGGCTCCCCGTCCGTCCCGCGCGCCACCGCCGAGGTGCCGGCGAAGTCCCGGCACCACAGCAGATAGCTGTACGAGGAGTTCAGGTCGAGGGTTTTCGAGTCCTTGGCGATCCGCCAGAGCGCGGCTCCGTCGGCCACCTCCGGTCGGTCGATGAGCAGGTCTGCGGGTGCGGCAGTCATGCGGCACGAATTTAGCGAGGCAAATTCAGAAATGCACGGGCGTGGCGATCAGCGTGATGGTGGGGCAATGCGAAATGTCCGCATTGCCCCACCAAATATCGGGACAAAAACCCACTGATGTGGAGTGTGTCACAGCCCGGAAATCCGCCGGAAAACTCCCCGGTTTAGCCTCCAAAAAAGCGGGCAGAAGGATACGGGAAGCTGTCGTCGGTGAATTGATGAATCGATGGGAATTGTGAAGCCTATTTGAATTCAGGCCCCGGAAATTTCACGCACGGTTCGCCGGGCCGCCTCAAGGTCCACGGTCAGGCCCCGGTCGGCCAGAGCCGTTCCCAGGGCCGCCAGGGAGCGCTCCACGGCTTCCGGGGTCGCGTCGGGCCCGTAGTGGTTGACGCGGATCATCTCCTTGGGTAGGGCGCCCCCGCCGGCGGACAGGGGGAGGGCCGGGTCGTCGGCCAGGGCCTGGGTCACCAGCTCCGAGGCCGCCACGGACGGCGGGACCCGCAGGGTCGTGGCCACCGGGGCCGCGTCCGCCGCCTCGTGGACGTACGGCTCCAGGCCACCGCCCAGGGCCACGGCGCCGGCCCGCGTGGCCAGCGCGGCACTGCGGTGGCGGTTCATGACCGTGGTCGGGCCCGCCGCCTCGATCCGCTCCAGGCACGCCTCCAGCGCCAGCATCTCCAACTGGGCCGGAGCGTGCAGCAGCGCCTTGCGACCCCCGTCGATCCAGCGCTCCTTCCAGTCGAGGAGGGAGAGGTAGGAGCGGCGCGGGGCGTTCGGGTTCGCCGCCATCCGGGTCCACGCCCGCTCGCTCACCGAGATCGCCGAGACGCCCGCCGGGCCGCCCATCGCCTTCTGTGCCCCGATCACGCACAGGTCCACGCCCCACGCGTCCGGCAGCACCGGCTCCGCACCGACGGAGGCCACCGCGTCCAGGTAGAACAGTGCGCCGTGCTCCCGCACCACCTCACCGATCCCGGCGACCGGATTGGTGTTGCCGGTCGCTGCCTCCGCGTGCACGAGCGACACGAAGTCGATCTCCGGGTGCTCGGCGAACGCCTCCCGGATCTGCGCGGCCGACACCGCCGTGTGGAAGGGGACGGCGAGGTCGTGCACCGTGGCGCCGCAGTCGCGGAGCCAGTTGCCGAAGGTCTGCCCGTACGGGCCCGTGATCACGTTCAGGGCCACGGTGCCCGGTCCGGCCGCCGCGCGGATCGCCCCCTCCAGTGGCAGCAGCGCCTCGCCCTGCGTGATCACGATGTCCTGCCGGGTCTCCAGCAGCCGGGCCACCCGGTCCTCGATGGCGGCGAAGCGCTCGGCGCTCAACGGGGGCAGGTCGAGGAGGGGGTGCGTCACGGCGGTGCTCTCTCTTCGTTCTCTGTCAGCGGCAGTCGATCTTGGCTCGCGGGAGTCGACTCCATCGATCCTAGGTCCATGGGCTCGGTGACCTTGGGTTTGATTTGAGGTACTCAAACACATCCTTATAATCGGAACCCGTAGTTCACCTGGAGGAGAAGCTCATGCACACGCCGTTCGGGCGCCGGACCCGCCTACTGGCCGCCACCACCGCGACCGCCGCGCTCGCGCTCGTCGTGGCCGGCTGCTCCTCGGACAACGGGGGCGGCAAGACCACCGTCAAGGGGGTTCACCTGGTCAAGGGCGGTCAGCTGACCACCTGCACCCACCTGCCGTACCCGCCGTTCCAGTCGGAGATCAACGGCAAGGTGCAGGGCTTCGACGTCTCCCTCATCGACCTCGTCGCCAAGAACCTCGGCGTGAAGCAGGAGATCGTCGACACGCCGTTCGAGAACTTCAAGACCGGCGCCTTCCTGAACTCCGGCCAGTGCGATCTCGCCGCCGCCGGCATGACGATCACACCCGAGCGCAAGAAGAACGTCGACTTCTCCGACCCGTACTTCGAGGCCACCCAGGCCGTCCTGGTCGACAAGAGCAGCGGCATCAACTCGCTGGCGGACGTCAAGGCCAAGGGCAAGAAGCTCGGCGCCCAGGCGCAGACCACCGGCGAGGACTACGTCAAGGGCAAGGGCTACGACCCGGTCTCCTTCGAGTCCTCCGACGCCGTTCTCAACGGCCTGCGCACCGGCCAGGTCCAGGCCGTCGTCATCGACTACCCGGTCGTCCAGGGCTGGCTGAAGGACAAGGCCAACGCGGACAAGTTCAAGGTCGTCGACAACCTCAAGACCGGTGAGCAGTACGGCTTCACGGTCAAGAAGGGCAACACGGCGCTGCGCGAGGCCATCAACAAGGCCCTGAAGGACGCCAAGGCCGACGGCACCTACAAGAAGCTCTACGAGCAGTGGATCGGCCCGTACAACGCCTCCGTGGCCTCTCCCGCCGCCTCATGACCGATACGGACGTACAACTCCGGCCGAAGAAGAAGGGGCTGACGCGACGTCAGAAGCGTCGGCTGTCGCGCGGCATCCAGTACGTCGTCTTCGTCGCCGCCGTGATCGCCATCGCGGTCACGGCGGACTGGGGCCGGCTGCAGAACCAGTTCGCCCAAGGCAGCATCGCCAAGCAGATGTGGCCGGACGTCATCACGCTGGCGCTGAAGAACACCGTCCTGTTCACGGTGTCCGGCTTCGTCCTCGGGCTGGCGCTCGGCCTGGTCATCGCGCTGATGCGGCTGTCCTCCGTGGGCCCGTACCGCTGGCTGGCCGGCATCTACATCGAGATCTTCCGCGGCCTGCCCGCCCTGCTGGTCTTCGTCTTCATCGCGGTGGCCGTCCCGCTGGCCTTCCCGGGCACGGAGATCCCCGGCGGCACCTACGGCAAGGCCGCCCTCGGCCTCGGACTCATCGGTGCCGCCTACATGGCGGAGACGTTCCGCGCCGGCATCCAGGCGGTGCCCAAGGGGCAGATGGAGGCGGCCCGTTCGCTCGGCTTCTCGCCCGCGAAGGCCATGACCTCCATCATCATCCCGCAGGCCTTCCGGATCATCCTCCCGCCGCTCACCAACGAGCTGATCATGCTCTTCAAGGACTCCTCCCTGGTGCTGCTGCTCGGTGTGACCCTGGAGGAGCGCGAACTGTCCAAGTTCGGCCGCGACCTGGCCAGTACGACCGCCAACTCCACGCCGATCCTGGTCGCGGGCCTGTGCTACCTGCTGGTCACCATCCCGCTCGGCTTCGTCGCCCGCCGTCTGGAGGCCAAGGCCACGAAGGAGATCAAGTGACCCGCCCCGAGATCCGTGTCCAGGACCTGCACAAGTCCTTCGGCGACAACCAGGTGCTCAAGGGCATCGACCTGGAGATCAACCAGGGCGAGGTCGTCTGCGTCATCGGCCCCTCCGGCTCCGGCAAGTCGACGCTGCTGCGCTGCGTCAACCTGCTGGAGGAGCCCACCAAGGGCCAGGTCTTCGTCGGCGGCACCGAGGTCACCGACCCGGACGTCGACATCGACGCCGTCCGCCGCCGTATCGGCATGGTCTTCCAGCAGTTCAACCTCTTCCCGCACCTGAGCGTCACCGAGAACCTCACGCTGCCGCAGCGCCGGGTCCTCGGGCGGGACAGGGCGACCGCCGTGAGGATCGCCGCCGAGAACCTGGCCCGCGTCGGCCTCTCCGAGAAGGCGGAGGCCTACCCCTCCTCCCTCTCCGGCGGCCAGCAGCAGCGCGTGGCCATCGCCCGCGCCCTCGCCATGGGCCCCGAGGTGATGCTCTTCGACGAGCCGACCTCCGCGCTCGACCCCGAACTCGTCGGGGACGTCCTCGCG
This sequence comes from Streptomyces sp. NPDC002676, assembly GCF_053592455.1. Lineage (NCBI taxonomy): Bacteria > Bacillati > Actinomycetota > Actinomycetes > Kitasatosporales > Streptomycetaceae > Streptomyces > Streptomyces sp. NPDC002676. The sequence continues at coordinate 1,393,889 of NZ_JBSFVT010000001.1, forward strand.
GTGATGCGCATGCTCGCGAACGAGGGCATGACGATGATGGTCGTCACCCACGAGATGACCTTCGCCCGCGAGGTCGCCGACCGGGTCGTCTTCATGGACGGCGGCGTGATCGTCGAGGACGGCAGCCCCGAGCAGGTCATCGGCAACCCGAGCCACGAGCGCACCCGGCACTTCCTCTCCCGTCTCCTGGACCCGGCGATGGCCGAGGTGGAGGAGGAGACCTCGGACCAGGTGGGAAAGTCCGAGTCCTAGCTCACTAACGGGACCGGGCCGTGGCTCACTAAGGTGCCGTACATGAGCGATCGCGCGGTACTGCACGTGAAGGGCCGGGTCCTGGTGGGACCCGAGGACGTCCGTGACGAGCTGTGGGTGGTCGGGGGGCGCGTCTCCTACGACCGCCCCGCCGGGGCCCGTGACGTCCGGACCGTCGAGGGCTGGGCGCTGCCCGGCCTGGTCGACGCGCACTGCCACGTGGGCCTCGACGCGCACGGCCCCGTGGACGCGGACACCGCCGAGAAGCAGGCGCTCACCGACCGGGACGCCGGCACCCTGCTCATCCGGGATGCGGGCTCGCCCTCCGACACCCGCTGGGTCGACGACCGCGAGGACCTCCCGAAGATCGTCCGGGCCGGCCGGCACATCGCCCGCACCCGCCGCTACATCCGCAACTACGCCTGGGAGATCGAGCCGGAGGAACTCGTCGCGTACGTCGCCCAGGAGGCCCGGCGCGGCGACGGCTGGGTCAAGCTGGTCGGCGACTGGATCGACCGCGACCTCGGCGACCTCTCGGCCTGCTGGCCCCGCGAGGCGGCCCGGGCGGGGATCGCCGAGGCCCACCGGCTCGGCGCCCGCGTCACCGCGCACTGCTTCGCGACCGACTCCCTGCGCGACCTGGTCGAGGCGGGCATCGACTGCGTCGAGCACGCGACCGGCCTCACCGAGGACCTGATCCCCCTCTTCGCCGAGCGCGGGGTCGCGATCGTCCCGACCCTCGTCAACATCGCCACCTTCCCGCGGCTCGCGGCCGGCGGCGAGACCCGGTTCCCGCGCTGGTCGGCCCACATGCGGCGGCTGCACGAGCGGCGCTACGACACCGTGCGCGGTGCCTACGACGCCGGGATCCCCGTGTACGTCGGCACGGACGCCGGCGGCTCGCTGGCCCACGGCCTGGTCGCGGCCGAGGTCGCCGAGCTGGTCACCGCGGGCATCCCGCCGGTCGACGCGCTGTCCGCGACGAGCTGGGGTGCTCGCGCCTGGCTGGGCCGCCCCGGCCTGGAGGAGGGCGCCCCGGCCGACCTCGTGGTCTACGAGGGCGATCCGCGGGAGGACGTACGGGTGCTGGCGGCTCCGCGCCGGGTGGTGCTCAACGGGATGGTGATCGAGTAGGGGGAGCCGAGTGGGGAAGCCACGCAAGGGAACGCGTGTGCCCGATGATTCGAAGAGGTGTGCGGAAACTCCACTATCGAGTGAAGTAACCCAGGATTGCTGACCGTTCACCCTCCGTGCGCAAGAGTTGACGGGTCCCAAGCATGTCCCGTCTGGGGGGTCCCACACCTTGAACAGCAACAACTTCCGCATGCCCGCACGCCGTCTCGCCACCGTCGCGACGGTCACCGCTCTGGCCGCCGGTCCCGCGGTCCTGGGCGCGGGCGTCGCGCATGCGACCGCCGACCACGGCCGCGCCTCCGCCGTCGTCCTGCGCACCGGGCTCGACGTGTCCCTGCTCAACAAGACCGTCGACGTCCCGCTCGTGGTCTCCCTCGACGAGGTCCACGCACCGCAGAGCGCCGACAAGACCGCGCTGTCGGCCCGGCTCGACGGCGTGAACGGGGGCAAGCCGTTCACCGTGCTCGGCGCGGACGTCGCCAGCGCCAAGGCCACGGTGACGGACAAGCGCGCCGAGGGCTCGGTCCGCCTCGTCCACGCCAAGCTGCACGTCCCCGGCCTGCCCCTGCTGTCCCTCATCGAGGCCGACGCGGTCACCGCCCGCGCGACCTGCGAGGTCGGCAAGCGGCCCGTCGCCTCCGCGAACGTCCTCGGCGCCGTCACCGTCCTCGGCAAGCGCATCACGCTGACCGCCGGCGGGCCGACCGAGGTGAAGGTGCCCGGCGTCGGTGAGGTCCGCCTCGACCTCGCCCAGCGCCGCACCACGACCTTCACGGCGGCGGCCACCGCCCTCGAACTCAAGGTCTCCGTCAACCCGTTGAAGCTGAACGTGGCCGACGTGGAGGGCACGGTCACCCTGGCCAAGGCGACCTGCAGGACACCGGTGGCCCCACCCACCGGGCATCCTGTGCCGAGCCATGACCCGGCGGCCGACGTCCGCCCCCAGGGCGCGCCCGCCCAGGCCGACCTCGCGGAGACCGGCGGCAGCTCGGCGACGCCGTACCTCGCGGGCGGCTCGCTGGTGCTGCTGCTGGTGGGCGGGGGAGTGGCGACCCTGGCCCGCCGCAGGAAGGGCTGACGGAACTCCTGGCGGGGCCGACGGGACTGGCGGGCTCAGCCCAGTGCCCGCTCCAGCTCCGCCAGGAATCCGTTCACCGTGGCCCTGTCCCGTACAGCGACCCGTACCCAGTCCTCGTCCAGCCCGGGGAACGTGTCCCCCCGCCGCACCGCGTAGCCCAGCTCGCGCAGCCGGTGCCGTACCGCGGCGGCACCCGGCACACGGACCAGGACGAACGGCCCCTCCGCCGGACCGGCCACGTCTACGCCCCGGTCGGCGAAGGCGGACAGCCCCGCCACCAGGTGACCCCGGTCCGAGGCGATCCGGTGCGCCGCATGCGCCGCCTCCGCGAGCGCCTGCGGCGCCACACACGCCTCGGCCGCGGCCAGCGCGGGCGTGGACACCGGCCACAACGGCTGGGCCCGCTCCAGCTCGGCGATGGTCTCCGGCGCGGCCAGCACGTAGCCGATGCGCAGCCCGGCCAGACCCCAGGTCTTGGTCAGGCTGCGCAGCACCACCAGGCCGGGCACGTCCGTCCGCCCGGCCAGCGCCTCCCGCTCGCCCGGCACCGCGTCCATGAACGCCTCGTCGACCACCAACGTCCGCCCCGGACGGGCGAGTTCGGCGATCGCCCCGGCCGGATGCAGCACCGACGTCGGATTCGTCGGATTCCCGATCACCACCAGGTCGGCGTCCTCCGGGACGGCCGCCGGATCCAGCCGGAAACCGTCCTCCGCCCGCAGCAGCACCCGGTGCACGGTGTGCCCCGCGTCCCGCAGAGCCGCCTCCGGCTCCGTGAACTGCGGGTGCACAACCGACGGTCGACGCACCTTCAGGGCGCGGGCCAGCAGCACGAACGCCTCCGCGGCGCCCGCCGTCAGCAGCACCCGCTCCACCGGCAGCCCGTGCCGCGCCGCCACCGCCGCCCGCGCGGCCCGCCCGTCCGGGTAGGCCGCGAGGGACGACAGCGACGCGGCGATCTCCTCCCGCAGCCACCGCGGGGGCGTGTCCGCGCGGACGTTGACGGCGAGGTCGACCAGCGCCGCCCCGCCGTCACGGACCTCGGCGTCCCCGTGGTGGCGCAGATCGTGCTCAGTGGGCATGAGCGTGTCCGTCGTAGTGGTGATGGTGGTGCCCGGGTCCGTGGTGGTGGCTGTCGTCGTCCGGGTGGAAGTGCGGCTGCTGCGGCAGCCCCACCTTGTCCGCGAAGCCCGGCAGCGCGATCCGGTACACGCACGAGTCACAGTTCATGCGCAGATCGCCCTTGACCGCCTCCTCGTACCGCTCCATCACGAGGTCCAGCAGCTCCGGCTCGGGCCCGATGACGTCCGCCGACCGCACCTCGACCTCCGGATGCGCCGCCGCCCAGCCCTCGGTCTGCTGCCGCACCCGGTCCGGCAGGATCCCGGTGAACAGGAAGTACGGCAGGACGACGATCCGCTTGGCGCCCAGCTTCGCGCACCGGTCCAGGCCGCTCGGCACGTCCGGCGCCGCCAGCGACACGAACGCCGTCTCCACGCCCGCGTAGCCGCGCCCCTCCCACAGCAGTCGCGCCGCTTTGTGCACCTCGGCGTTGGCGTCCGGGTCGGTGGAGCCGCGCCCGACCAGCAGCACGGTGACGTCGGCCCGGTCCGCGGGCGTACGCACGGTGCCCCCGAGGGCCTCGTCCAGCCGCCGCTCCAGCACGCTCAGCAGCGCCGGATGCGGGCCCAGCGGGCGGCCGTAGGTGTACGAGATGCCCGGGTGCCGTTCCTTCTCGCGGGCCAGCGCCGCCGGGATGTCCCCCTTGGCGTGCCCGGCGGACACCAGCATCAGCGGCACCGCGGCGAACCGCCTCACGCCCCGCTCGACCAGCTCGGCGACGGCCTCGCCGAGCGGCGGCGGGGACAGCTCGATGAAGCCGCCCGCGACGGGCAGTCGGGGGTGGCGGCGGCCCAACTCCCGTACGAAGTCACGGAAGGCCTCGGCTCCTGCCTCGTCCCGGGTGCCGTGGCCGGCGATGAGCAGGGCGGGCGGCGGGGTGGTCACGATGTCTCCTCGAACGGTGAAACGGGGTGGTACAGCAGGGCGTTGAGCGCGGCGGCGGCGACCGCCGAGCCGCCCTTCTCGGACACGTTGCTCACGGCGGGCAGCCCGCTCTCGCGCAACGCGGCCTTGGACTCGGCCGCGCCGACGAAGCCGACGGGCAGGCCGATGACGAGGGCGGGGGAGGCGTCCAGGGTGAGCAGCTCCTCCAGGGCGGTCGGCGCACAGCCGATCACCCACAGGGCGCCCGGCCCGACCTCCTCGTACGCGAGCCGGATCGCGTGGGCCGAACGGGTCAGCCCGGGACCGGCCTCGGCGTCCTTCAGCCGGCACACGGTGTCCCGCCGGGTGATCCCGGCGGCGACCATCTCGACGTCCACGACGACGGGCGCCCCGGCGTGCAGCGCGGCGTGCGCCTTCACCAGGTCGTCCTCGTCCATGACGAGATCGGACGCGTACTCCAGGTCGGCGGCGGAGTGGATGACCCGCTCCACCACCGCCCGGGTCAGCGGCGGGAAGTGCGAGGTGTCCAGGCGGGCGCGCAGCCGCCGGAAGGACTCCTCCTCGATGGGATGGACCACACGGTTCATTTCGGCTCCTCCTGCCAGCGGTAGCCGCGCGGGGTCACGATGCGGCCCGCGATGGTGCGGGTCGCGGTGTTGCCCACGGTCACGACCGTCATCATGTCGACCGACGCCGGATCCAGGGCGCCGAGCGTGGTCACCCGGCTCGACTCGTCCGGCCGCGAGGCGTTGCGTACGACACCGACGGGCGTCGTCGGCTCCCGGTGCTCGGCGAGGATGCCGAGCGCCTTGGGAAGCTGCCAGTCCCGTCCCCGGGAGCGCGGGTTGTAGAAGGTCACGACGATGTCCGCCTCGGCCGCCGCGCGCACCCGGCGCTCGATGACCTCCCACGGCGTGTGCAGGTCGGACAGGCTGATGGACACGTGGTCGTGGCCCAGCGGCGCGCCCAGGATCGCCCCGGCGGCCAGCGCGGCCGTCACGCCCGGCACCCCGACCACGTCGATGTCGTCGGAGGCCTCGGCGAGCGCGGGGGAGGCCATGGCGTACACGCCCGCGTCCCCGCTGCCGATCAGCGCCACCGCGTGCCCCTTGCGGGCCTCGGCGACCGCCGTGCGGGCCCGCTCCTCCTCGGCGCCGAGCCCCGACTCCAGCACCAGGGTGCCCGGCCGCAGCAGATCGCGGATCTGGTCGACGTACTGGTCGAGCCCCACCAGCACGGAGGCCCGCCGCAGCTCGGCCGTCGCACGCGGGGTGAGCAGGTCCCGGGCGCCCGGCCCGAGCCCGACCACCGCGAGCCGCCCGCGCCCCGGCCGCCGTACGACCGCACAGGTCGCCATGGCCGGCTGTCCGTCGGCACGCGACGACTTCCGCTTCGGCACGAGGAGTTCACCACCGCCCACCAGAGCGGCGGCCTCGGCGACCGAGGGCGTCCCGACCGCCGCGAGCGGCGCGTCCGAGGGGTTGGGCACCTCGACGGCCGCCAGCTCGTCGGCGGAGTACGTCACCAGGGGCACCCCCAACCGCTCGGCGGCGGCCACGATGCCCGGCTCCTCGGCCTTGGCGTCCACAGTGGCGAGTTCGGCGACGGACTTCGGCGAAAGCCCCGCCTCGCGCAGCGCGCCCTCGACCAGCCCCAGCACCTCTTCGGCCGGCGCGCCCTTGGAGGCGCCCACGCCGACCACCAGGGACGGCGGGCGCAACAGCACCTCACGCTCGCCCGGTTCGACGTCCCGGTCGGTCAGCCGGATCGTGTACGCCCCCTGCGCGGCCGTCGGCAGCGGAGGCAGCGGCCACGCCAACTCGGCCGCCAGGGCGACCGGTTCGCCGTCCAGCAGGGCCCGCGATACCGCCGCCACCGAACCCTCGAAGGGGAACCCGAGCGTGTCCAGACCGGGCAGCCCGACGGAGTCCGTGGCGGTCGTCACGACCGGCTCGGCCCCCAGCAACGCACCCACCTCGCGGGCGAGTTCGTTGGCGCCGCCGCCGTGCCCGCCGACCAGCGACACCGCGAACCGGCCGCCCTCGTCCACGCACACCACACCGGGGTCGGCGGCCTTGTCGCCGAGCAGCGGGGCGAGCAGCCGTACCACCGCGCCCGTGGCGAGGAAGCACACCAGCTGCTCGCACTCCGCGAACGCGGCCCGTACGGCCTCGCCCACGGGCCCGTCGTACACCCGCGTGCGCTCCGGCCACGCCGCGGCCAGCCGGTCGCGCGCCGCCGCCCCCGCCGCGGTGGCGGAAATGAGGCCGATCACTGGGAAACTCCTTCGATAGACGTACTGGACGCCGGGGATCTGACGCCCCACAGCAGGAACACAGGGTTGGTCGCCGCCAGCCGGGTCACGTCACCCGGCAGTGGCGCCAGCCGGGACGCCTGCAACAGCACTCCGTCGCAGGTGAACCCGGCGCTCGTCAGTGCCTCGCGGGCGGCCGGGACGCGGTCGAGCGCGGCCATCGCGACGACCACGCTCCTTCGCGCCCGCCGCGCGCACGCGGTGACGATGGCGGGCAGGTCGCGCCCCCCGCCGCCGACGAACACGGCGTCGGGATCGTCGGCCAGGCCGGACAGCGCGTCCGGGGCCTCGCCGTTCAGCACGCGCACGTCCACGTCGTGGGCGCGCGCGTTGGCCCGGATCCGCTCGACGCCGTCCGGGGCCTTCTCGACGGCGACCACGGCCGCGCCGAGCCGTGCACACTCCACGGCCACCGAGCCCGAGCCCGCGCCGACGTCCCACACCAGGTCGCCCAGGCGCGGTGCGAGCCGGGCCAGGGCGAGGGCCCGCACCTCGAACTTGGTGATCATCGAGTCCCGGTGCGCGAACTCGCCCTCCTCCAGGGCCCATTGGGCGGGCGGCTGAGGAGCCCCGGCGACCGTGCGCACGGCACCGAGCGCCCGGTCCTCGTCCAGGCACAGCACGACACTCACCGCCGTACCCCAGTCCCGGGCCGCCGCTTCGGCGGGCGTCACGCGCTCCACGCGCTCGCGTTCGGGGTCGCCGAGCGCGCTCGCCACGACGAGGACCCGGTCATGCCCGGCGAGCCCGGCACCCAGCTCGGCCGGCCCGGACCCGGGTCCGGTCAGCACGGCGACCTTGGGCCGCGCCCGGCAGACGTTGACGGCCGTGCGCAGGTCCCGGCCGTGCGCGCTGACCACGACCGCGTCGTCCCAGGGCAGCCCGAGCCGGGCGAACGCGGTCGCCACGGAGGACACCCCGGGCCGCACGTCCAGCCGCCCGGCCCCGAACCGCTCGGCCAGCACCCGCACGATCCCGAAGAAGCCGGGGTCGCCCGAAGCCAGCACCACCACCGGCAGTTCCTTGCCGACGTACTCCGCGATCACGTCCAGCGCCGGGGCCAGCGGCCCGAGGACGACGTGCTCCACGCCCTCCGGCAGCCCCGCGGCCTCCAGGTGCCGCCGCCCGCCGACGACCAGCGCGGCACCGGCGAGCACGTCCCGCGGCACGGGCGCCCCCGTGCCCGTACCCACCACGGTGATCATGTGCTCGCACCCCGCTCGCGCAGCGCCCTGCGCGCCTCGGGGTCCGCCTTGCGGAAGCCGTGGAAGTGCCCCGGGTGGTACAGGTGCGAACGTGTCCCGTGGGCGTCCAGGGCCGGGCCGACCAGGAACAGCGTGTGCTTCCAGAGCTTGTGCTCCTTGACCGTCTCCTCCAGCGTGCCGATCGTGCACTTCACGACCAGCTCCTCCGGCCAGGTCGCCTGGTAGGCGACCACGACGGGGGTCTCCGCGGGATAGCCGCCCTCCAGCAGCTCCCGCACCAGCTGGCCGCTGCGCGCCGCCGACAGGAAGATCGCCATGGTGGTGCCGTGCCGGGCGAACTCGCGCACCTCCTCGCCGGGCGGCATGGGCGTCTTGCCGCCACCGAGCCGGGTCAGTACGACGGACTGCGCGACCTCGGGGATCGTCAGCTCGCGCTGGGCGAGCGCGGCTACGGCGGAGAAGGCGGAGACGCCGGGGACGACCTCCGTGGCGATCCCGAGCTGCGCGCACCGGTCCAGCTGCTCCTGCGTCCCGCCCCACAGCGCCGGGTCGCCGGAGTGGATGCGGGCGACCTTCAGGCCCTCGGCACGCGCACGGCCGTAGACGGCGACGACGTCCTCCAGGGACATGGCCGCCGAGTCCAGGATCTCCGCGCCCTCGCGCGCGTGTTCGAGGACTTCCGCCTGGACCAGGCTGGCCGCCCAGATCACCACGTCCGCCTCCGCGATCGCGCGCGCGGCGCGGAACGTCAGCAGATCGGCGGCGCCGGGGCCGGCACCGACGAACGTCACCTTGCCGGTGGGGGAGTCGGCCATGGGAAGAGGTCCTCTCGTGCGGAACATCGAAGGCGAATCGGCTGTCACTGGACTGTGAACGGGCGGAATGTCAGGGTGTGGGCGGTCTGTGAACGTGCCCGATGTGCGCGCAGCCGCCTCCATCGGATAGCAAGGGCCTATGGCGGTCTTCGTCGCGCTCGGCGCGTTCCTGATGACGCTGGCCGGCGGCTGGACGGCACAGCGCGTGACCGACCGTCGCCATCTCGTCCTCGGGCTGGCCGGCGGTCTGATGCTGGGCGTGGTCGGTCTGGACCTGCTGCCCGAGGCGCTGCACGCCGCGGACCGCGAGATCTTTGGCGTACCCGCGGCCCTGCTGCTGTTCGTGACCGGCTTCCTGCTGGCCCATCTCGTGGAGCGGACGCTGGCCGCGCGCCAGGCGTCCCACGGCGGCGACGAGCACGGCCACCGGGCGCCCGAGGTGGGCCTGACGGCGGCAGCCGCCATGGTCGGCCACAGCGCGATGGACGGGGTGGCGATCGGCGCGGCCTTCCAGGTGGGCGGCGGCATGGGCACCTCCGTGGCGCTCGCCGTGATCGCGCACGACTTCGCCGACGGCTTCAACACCTTCACCATCACGAGCCTGTACGGCAACGCGCGCCGCAGGGCGATCGGCATGCTCGTGGCCGACGCCTGCGCACCCCTGGTGGGCGCGCTCTCGACCGCGTTCTTCCATCTGCCCGAACCGGTGCTCGGCGGCTACCTCGGCCTCTTCGGCGGCGTACTGCTCTACCTCGCCGCCGCCGAGATCCTCCCCGAGGCCCACCACGAGCACCCCGCCCGCTCCACCCTGCTGTGCACGGTGGCCGGCGCGGCCTTCATCTGGCTGGTGGTCGGCATCTCCGGCGGCTGACCGCAGCGGCCTCACAGCTTCCCGCCCCGCCCGCCGTCGCGCCGCGGCGGCGCGATCAGCGTGGAGAGGTACGGCAGCGGGTCCCCGTCGAGGTCGGAGGCGGGCCGGATGGACTCCTCCTCCAGCCCCAGCGCCGACCCCCACACCGCGTCCCCGGTCCGCCCGGTCTCCCGCAGCGCCTCGGCGACCTCGGCAGCCTGCCGCCCGAACTTGTACGCCACGACCGTCCCCGGCCCGGCCAGCGCCTCCTTCAGCACGGCCGACCCCGCCGTCACCGGCACCAGCGTCAGCGGCTCGGTGCCCTCGGTGAGCACGGCACCGGAGCGCGCCGCGAGATCCTGCATGGCGGTGATGCCCGGCACGGTCTCCACGACGACACCGGGAACCAGCTCCACGATGGTCTGCGCGAGATACGTGAACGTCGAGTACACGTTGGGGTCGCCGATGGTCGCGAAGGCCACGGTCCGGTGCTGCCCCAGCAGCTCGGCGACCCTGGCGCCCGCCGCGTCCCAGGCGGCCTCCCGCCGCGCCCGGTCGGCGCGCTCGTTCAGCGCGAACACCACCCGGACGACGTTCTGCGCAGGCACGTAGTGCAACACGGTCGCCTCGGCCCGACCGGGCTCGCCGCCGTCTTTTCCATCGGATGCAGCCATCACGGGTACGACGACGACGTCGGCCGCGCGCAGCGCGTTGACCCCCTTGACGGTCACCAGCTCCGGATCCCCGGGACCGACCCCGACCCCGACCAGCCTGCTGCTCATGACGTCCGGCACCTCTCCACGAACCGACGGGCCACACCGGGCTCGGCCGCCCAGTGCGTGTGCAGATAACTCGCGTGCACGCCCTGCTGTACAAAACCTTCGACGCGCCGCACCGGGGTCCGCAGGCCCCAGGCGGGAGCGGCACCGGCGCCGGGCTCGACGACGGTGCGATGGAACTCGTGCCCGCGCATCCGCGTCCCGGTGACGGCCAGCACACTGTCCCCGACGGCGACGGCATCCCGGTAGCCGAGGGTCAGCCGTTCACTCATCCGCGCGGTGGCGTCCAGAACCCCGCACATGGGGCGGCCGTCCAACTCCCGGCAGAGGTAGAGCAGTCCGGCACACTCGGCGGCCACGGGCGCGCCGCTCAAGGCCAGTTCGGCAACGGCCTTGCGCAGCGGTTCGTTGGCGGACAGCTCGGCGGCGTACACCTCGGGGAAACCGCCACCGATGACCAGACCTGCGGTGCCTTCGGGCAGTTGCTCGTCCCGGAGGGGGTCGAACGTGACCACTTCCGCGCCGGCGGCGGTGAGCAGCTCGGTGTGCTCGGCGTAGGAGAAGGTGAACGCGGGGCCGCCGGCCACCGCAACCACCGCACGCTTCTCTGTACCGATGCCGGGCGGTTCCCAAGGAGCACACGACAACGCTCCCGCACTCCGCGCCAGTCCCAGCAGAGCTTCGAGATCACACCCTTGCTCGACCTGCGCGGCCATGGCTGCCACAGCATCCACCGCGTCGGTTCGGCGTTCGGCGACCGGCACCAACCCCAGATGCCGAGAAGGCGTATCCACCTGAGCCGCCCGCCGCAGCACACCGAGCACGGGCACACCCGCCGAGTCCAAGGCCTCCCGAAGCAGCTCCTCATGCCGGTCGGACCCGACCTTGTTCAGGATCACGCCCCCGACCCGCACCTGAGGATCCCAGGAAGCGAACCCGTGCACCAGCGCCGCCACCGACCGCGACTGCGACGACGCGTCCACGACCAGCACCACCGGCGCCCGCAACAGCTTGGCGACATGCGCGGTGGAGGCCAGCTCCCCCTCGCCCGCCGCCCCGTCGTACAGCCCCATCACACCCTCGACGACGGCGAGGTCGCACCCCCGCGCCCCGTGCAGGAACAGCGGAGCGACCAGCTCCGGCCCGCACAGGTACGCGTCGAGGTTGCGCCCCGCCCGCCCGGTCGCGAGCGCGTGGTACCCCGGGTCGATGTAGTCCGGCCCGACCTTGTGCGGGGACACGCTGAGCCCCCGCGCGGCGAACGCGGCCATCAGACCCGTGGCAACGGTGGTCTTGCCGCTGCCCGAGGAGGGCGCGGCAATGACCAGCCGAGGCACCGACGACATCACCACTCGATGCCCTTCTGGCCCTTCTGCCCCACGTCCATGGGGTGCTTGACCTTGGACATGTCGGTGACGAGGTCGGCGAAGTCCACCAGCTTCTGTGGCGCGTTACGACCCGTGATCACGACATGCTGAGTACCGGGCCGGTTCCGCAGCACCTCCACGACCTCGTCCGTGTCCACCCAGCCCCAGTGCATCGGGTAGGCGAACTCGTCCAGCACGTACAGCCGGTACGTCTCGGCCGCCAGGTCCCGCTTGACCTGCTCCCAGCCCTCCCGGGCCTTCTCCTCGTTGTCCATCTGAGCGTCCCGCTGGACCCACGACCAGCCCTCGCCCATCTTGTGCCAGTCGACGGTGCCGCCCTCCCCGGAGGCGCCGAGCACCCGGAGCGCGTTCTCCTCGCCGACCTTCCACTTCGCCGACTTGACGAACTGGAACACCCCGATGGGCCAGCCCTGGTTCCAGGCACGCAGCGCGAGCCCGAACGCGGCGGTCGACTTGCCCTTGCCGACCCCCGTGTGGACGACGACCAGCGGGCGGTTGCGCCGCTGCCGGGTCGTCAGACCGTCGTCCGGAATCACACTCGGCTGTCCCTGCGGCATTACGCGGCCCTCCTCGAAGTCCCCTGCACATCCCTGACCAGCCCGGCGATCGAGTCCGCCCGCAGCTCGTCCAGCGTCACCGCGGTACCGCCCAGCTCACCCGCGAGCTGCCCGGCGAGCCCCAGCCGCACCGGCCCCGACTCGCAGTCCACGACCACGGAGGCGACCCCCTCGGCCGCGAACAGCCGGGCCGCACGCCCGGCGAGGGCCACGGGCTCCGGGCCGCCGGTGGCCCGCCCGTCGGTCACGACGACGACCAGCGCGCGGCGCGCCGGATCCCGCAGCCGCTCCACGCGCAGCACCTCGTGCGCCTTGAGCAGCCCGGCGGCCAGCGGCGTACGGCCACCGGTGGGGAGCCGCTCCAGCCGGGCTGCCGCCGCGTCCACGGAGGACGTGGGCGGCAGGGCGACGTCCGCCGACGCGCCGCGGAAGGTCACCAGGCCCACCTTGTCCCGCCGCTGATAGGCGTCCAGCAGCAGGGACAGCACGGCGCCCTTCACGGCGCTCATCCGCTGCCGGGCCGCCATCGACCCGGAGGCGTCCACGACGAAGAGAACGAGGTTCCCCTCGCGGCCTTCCCGCGTCGCCTGGCGCAGATCGTCCCGCCGGATCACCAGCCCCGGCCCCGACCGCCCGCGCGCCCGCTGATGCGGGGCGGCGGCCTGCACGGTCGCGGCCAAGTGCAGCTTGGACAGCGTTCCTTGGGGCCGCCGGGCTCCGGTGGTGCGCCCGTGCTCGGTGCGGGCGCGGGAACGCCGGCCCGCCGCCCCCTCACCGATGCCGGGCACGCTCAGCACCTTGGTGCGGAACGGCTCGGCGGCCCGTGCCGGCGACTGCTCCTGCCCGCCGGAGGCCTGCGGCTGCCCGCCCTCACCGGCCTCGGGCTGCGCGGCGGTGCCGCCGTCGCCCTGGGGACCGCTCTCGGGCGCCGGCTGCCCACCGCCGCCACCGGGCCCGTCGGGACCGGGATCGTCGTCCGGATCGTTGTCGTCCGAACCCCCGAACTGCTCCAGCGTCTCGTCCAGCTTGTCCTCGTCGAGACCCGGCGCGTCGAACGGGTTCCGCCGGCGCCGGTGCGGCAGCGCGAGCAGCGCGGCCTGCCGGACGTCCTCGGCGAGCACGTCCGTCCGCCCGGCCCACGCGGCGAGCGCGGTCGCCGTACGCGCCATCACGATGTCGGCCCGCATGCCGTCCACCTCGAAGGCGGCACAGGTCGCCGCGATCTGCCGCAGCGCCCCGTCGCCCAGCCGCACCTGCGACAGCAACTCCCGTGCGGCCACGATCCGTTGCCGTACGGCGGCCTCCTCGTCGGCCCAGCGTGCGGCGAAGCCGGCCGGGTCGTCGTCGTAAGCGAGCCGTCGCCGTACGACCTCCACCCGCTGCTCGGGCTCCCGCGAGGCGGCGACTTCGACTGTCAGCCCGAACCGGTCGAGCAACTGGGGCCGCAGCTCGCCCTCTTCGGGGTTCATCGTGCCGACGAGCAGGAACTTCGAGGCATGCCGTACGGAGACACCCTCCCGCTCGACGTAGGACGCACCCATCGCCGCCGCGTCGAGCAGCAGGTCGACGAGATGGTCATGAAGAAGATTGACCTCGTCCACGTACAGGATCCCGCGGTGCGCGTCGGCCAGCAGGCCCGGCTCGAAGGCCTTCACACCCTCGGCGAGCGCCCGCTCGATGTCGAGCGCGCCGACGAGGCGGTCCTCGGAGGCGCCGACGGGGAGTTCGACCATGCGCGAAGGCCTCTGAGCGCCCGCCCCCGGCTCGTGCGGACCGTCCGGGCAGGACGGGTCCGGCGCCGCCGGGTCACAGGAGAACCGGCACCCGGCGACGACGGCCACCTCCGGCAGCAGCGCCGAAAGGGCCCGTACGGCCGTCGACTTGGCGGTGCCCTTCTCGCCGCGCACCAGCACACCGCCGACCGCCGGGGACACGGCGTTCAGCAGCAGCGCGAGCCGCAGGTCGTCCTGGCCGACAACGGCCGTGAAAGGGAAAGGAGTTGTCACTGGTCGCCCTCCAAGTCGCCTTCCAGCTCCAGGTAGGTGGCGCGCAGCCGCTCGAGCGTGTCCGCGTCCGGCTCCGCCCACAGCCCCCGGTCCGCCGCCTCCAGCAGCCGCTCGGTGATGCCGCGCAGCGCCCACGGATTGGACTTCTTCATGAAGTCCCGGTTCTCCGGGTCGAAGACGTACTCCGCGCTGAGCTTCTCGTACATCCAGTCGTCGACCACGCCCGCCGTGGCGTCGTAGCCGAACAGGTAGTCCACGGTCGCCGCCATCTCGAAGGCGCCCTTGTAGCCGTGCCGGCGCATGGCCGCCATCCAGCGCGGGTTGACCACACGGGCACGGAAGACGCGGTGCGTCTCCTCGCCCAGCGTGCGGGTCTTCACCTGGTCCGGCACCGCCGAATCACCTACGTACGCCTCGGGGTTGGCGCCGGTCAGGTGCCGGACCATCGCGACCATGCCGCCGTGGTACTGGAAGTAGTCGTCCGCGTCGACCAGGTCGTGCTCGCGGGTGTCGACGTTCTTCGCCGCAACGGCGATGCGCTTGAACGCGGTCTCCATGTCCCCGCGCGCCGCCCGCCCGTCGAGCCCGCGCCCGTAGGCGTAACCGCCCCACACCGCGTACACCTCGGCGAGGTCCGCGTCGCTGCGCCAGTTGCGGGCGTCGATCAGCGGCAGCAGGCCCGCGCCGTACGCGCCCGGCTTGGAGCCGAAGATGCGGGCGGTGGCGCGCCGCCGGTCGCCGTGCTCGGCGGTGTCCTCGTCGGCGTGCGCCCTGACGAAGTTCTGATCGGCCGGCTCGTCCAGCTCCGCCACCGTCCGCACCGCGTCGTCGATCAGCCCGACCACGTGCGGGAACGCGTCCCGGAAGAAGCCGGAGATGCGGACCGTGACGTCGATGCGCGGCCGGCCCAGCTCCGCGAGCGGGATCACCTCGAAGCCCGTCACCCGGCGCGAGGCGTCGTCCCAGACCGGGCGGCAGCCCAGCAGCGCCAGGATCTCGGCGATGTCGTCGCCCTGGGTGCGCATGGCCGACGTACCCCAGACGGTGAGGCCGACGGACTTCGGGTACTCGCCGGTGTCCTGGAGGTACCGCTGCACCAGCGAGTCGGCGAGCGACTGGCCGACCTCCCAGCTCAGCCGGGAGGGAATGGCCTTGGGGTCGACCGAGTAGAAGTTCCGGCCGGTCGGCAGGACGTTGACCAGGCCGCGGGTCGGGGAGCCCGACGGGCCCGCCGGGACGTAACCGCCGTCCAGGGCCTTGAGGATGTGGCCGATCTCGTCCGTCGTGCGGGCCAGCCGCGGCACGACCTCGGTGCAGGCGAACTCCAGCACGGCGACCGCGTCCGGGAGTTCGGTGCCCAGCACCTCGCGGACGAGCGGCGCGCTCTCGGCGACCGCCCAGTCGCGGGCCTCCATGCTCTCCGCGATCCGCCGGCACAGCTGCTCCAGCAGGTCGATCGCGTCGGCGCCGGTGCGGGACGGGCCCTCCACCAGGTCCGTCAGCTCCACCGGCACCTTCACCGGCGCGCCCGGCTCCGCCAGCAGCTCCTTCTCGACGAGCCCGAAGTGGGCCGCCAGCGAGGCCCGCAGGCCCGGCAGCGCGTTCGCCTGGCCGCCCCACACCTGGGAGGCGCGCAGCACGGCGAGGACCAGGTTCACGCGCGGCTCGGCGACCGGACCGCCGCCGAGGATGTGCAGGCCGTCGCGGATCTGCACGTCCTTGATCTCGCACAGATAGCCGTCGATGTGCATGACGAACTCGTCGAACTCGTCTTCGTCCGGCTGCTCGTCGACGTGCAGGTCGTGGTGGAGCTCGGCCGCCTTGACCAGGGTCCAGATCTGGGCGCGGACGGCCGGGGCCTTCGCCGGGTCCAGGTCGGAGACGAGCGCGTACTCGTCCAGCAACTGTTCCAGCTTGGCCAGGTCGCCGTAGGTGTCCGCACGCGCCATGGGCGGTACGAGGTGGTCGACGACGGTGGCGTGGCCGCGGCGCTTGGCCTGGGTGCCCTCGCCGGGGTCGTTGACGATGAACGGGTAGATGAGCGGGAGGTCGCCGAGGACGGCGTCCGGCGCGCACCCGCGCGACAGCCCCAGCCCCTTGCCCGGCAGCCACTCCATCGTGCCGTGCTTGCCCATGTGCACGATGGCGTCCGCGCCGAAGCCCCCCTCCGATGTCGCGGCCTCCAGCCAGCGGTAGGCGGCCATGTAGTGGTGCGACGGCGGCATGTCGGGGTCGTGGTAGATCGCGATCGGGTTCTCGCCGAAGCCGCGCGGCGGCTGGATCATCACGACGACGTTCCCGAACTGGAGGGAGGCGAGGACGATGTCGTCGCCGTCCACGTACAGGCTGCCCGGCGGCTCGCCCCACGCCTCCAGCATGGCGTCGCGCAGCTCGGGGTCGAGCCTGTCGAACCACGCCCGGTAGTCGGCCAGCGGTACACGCGCGGGCGCCGCCGCCAGCTGGTCCTCGGTGAGCCACTCGACGTCGTGGCCGCCGGCCTCGATCAGCCGGTGGATCAACTCGTCGCCGTTGTCGGGGTATTCGGTGAGGCCGTAGCCGGCGTCCTTGAGGGCGTCCAGGACGCGGACCGCCGACGCGGGAGTGTCCAGGCCCACCGCGTTGCCGACCCGCGAGTGCTTGGTCGGGTAGGCGGTGAAGACGAGCGCGAGCTTCTTGTCGGCGTTCGCCTTGTGCCCCAGCCGCGCGTGCCGTACGGCGATGCCGGCGACGCGCCCGGCCCGCTCGGGGTCGGCGACGTAGACCGGTACGTCGTCCGGGCCCTGCTCCTTGAAGGAGAACGGCACGGTGACGATCCGTCCGTCGAACTCCGGGATCGCGACCTGCATCGCCGCGTCCATGGGGGACAGGGCGGCGTCGGACTCGTCCCAGGCGCTCTTCGAGGAGGTCAGGCAGAGGCCCTGCAGCACCGGCACGTCGAGGTCGGCGAGAGCCCCGATGTCCCAGGCCTCCTCGTCGCCGCCCGCCGAGGCCTGGGAGGCGTGCGTGCCGCCGGCCGCGAGGACGGTGGCGACCAGGGCGTCGGTCCGGCCCAGGATCTCGTACAGTCCGGCGTCCGCGCCGCGCAGCGAACCGCAGTACACGGGAAGGGCGTTGGCGCCCTGCGCCTCGATCGCCTCGCACAGCGTGTCCACGAAGGCGGTGTTGCCGCTCAGCTCGTGGGCCCGGTAGAAGAGCACGCCGACGGTCGGGCGGCCCTCCCGGAGCTCGTATGCGCCGTGCACGCCGTACTCCGGCATCTTGCGCGGCTCCTCGAAGCCCTCGCCGGTCAGCAGCACGGTGTCGGAGAGGAACCGGGCCAGCTCGGTCAGGTTCGCGGGCCCGCCCTCGACCAGGTACTTCAGCGCCTCCGCCACGACGCCCGCCGGGACGGACGACTCGGCCATCAGCTCGGCGTCCGGCACGGCCTCGCCGCCCAGCAGCACGGTGGGGATGCCGGAGGCCCTCAGCGCGGCCAGCCCGTCCTCCCAGGCGCGCTTGCCGCCCAGCAGCCGTACGACGGCCAGGTCCGCGCCCTCGATCAGCCCCGGCAGCTCGGCGGCCACGTCGACGCGGCTCGGGTTGGCGATCCGGTACGCGGCGCCGGAGGCCCGGGCCGCCAGCAGATCGGTGTCGGCGGTCGACAACAACAACACTGTGCTCATGCGGGCGCTCCCGGTGGAATGAAGGGCAGTCCTTGTGGCGCGCCCGACTCGATGAGCCGCCAGAGCGCGTCCGTGTCCGCGTGCTGTTCGATCAGGTCGCCGAGCCGGTCGAGCTGCTCCTCGCGCAGCGCGGCGAACGAGGTGTCGGGGGCCGGCACGAAGCGGCGGCCCGCGGCGGCGGCCACCTCGCGCAGGAAGGCCCGCCGGAAACCGTCCGACTCCAGGGAGCCGTGCCAGTGGGTGCCCCAGGTCTGGCCGACCCGGCAGCCGTCCAGGAAGGGTTTTCCTCCCTCTACGGAGGCGACCCCGTGGTGGATCTCGTACCCCGCGACCCGTTCGCCGAGGGCTTCTCCCACCGGCCGGGTGAGGGTCTTCTCGCGGGCGAACCGCACCCGCACGGGGAGCAGGCCGAGCCCGGGGACGGCACCGGCGCGCGACTCGACCTCGTCCTCGATGTGGTCGCCAAGCACCTGGAAGCCGCCGCAGATGCCCAGGATCGGGCGCTGCTCGGCGGCCCTGCGCACCAGCGCGTCCGCTAGGCCCCGCTCCCGCAGCCACTCCAGCGCCCGTACGGTCCCGCGCGTGCCCGGGACGACCACCAGGTCGGCGTCCGCCAGTTCCTCCGGGCGGTCCACGAACCGCACCACGACGCCCGGTTCGGCGGCGAGCGCGTCCACGTCCGTGAAGTTGGACATCAGCGGGATCGCGCAGACGGCGACACGCAGGACGTCCTCGCCGACGGGCGGAGCGACGTTCGACTCCCGCACGGTCCCGCGCAGGGACACCCGCAGCCCGTCCTCCTCGTCGATGCCGAGCCCGTGCCGGAAGGGAAGGACGCCGTAGGTGTGGCGCCCGGTGAGCCCGTGCAGCATGTCCAGGCCGGGCTCCAGCAGCGAGACGTCCCCGCGGAACTTGTTGACCAGGAACCCGGCGACCAGCTCCTGGTCCTCGGGTGAGAGCAGGGCGACGGTGCCGAAGAAGGAGGCGAACACGCCGCCGCGGTCGATGTCGCCGACGACGAGCACGGGCAGCCGCGCGTTCCGCGCGATCCCCATGTTCACGATGTCGGTGCGCCGCAGATTGATCTCCGCGGGCGAACCGGCCCCCTCACAGATCACCGCGTCATACGTGCCCCGCAACTCGGCCAGGCAGTCCAGGACCGTGCCGAGGAGCTTCTGCTGGCGCCCCCCGTGGTACCCGCGTGCGCTCAGCTCGCCCACCGGCTTGCCCAGCAGCACCACCTGGCTGCTCTGTTCGCCGCCCGGCTTGAGCAGCACGGGGTTCATCAGCGCGGTCGGCTCGACCCGGCAGGCCTGGGCCTGCATCGCCTGGGCCCGCCCGATCTCCGCGCCCTCGCGGGTCACGAAGGAGTTCAGGGACATGTTCTGCGCCTTGAAGGGCGCGACCTTGACGCCCTGGCGCACCAGCCACCGGCAGATCCCGGCCGTCACGACGCTCTTGCCGGCGTCGGAGGTGGTGCCGGCGACGAGGAGACCCCCGTTCACTTCCCACGTCCCTTCAGGCTGTTGACGAGGAGGCGCCCGGCGACCGTGGTGCCGAGCGCGAGCAGGCCGACGCGGCGGGAGAGCCGTACGGCACGGCCGATGTCGGGGACCTGGACGGCTCGTCCGGTGTCCCCGCCCAGCACGGGCCGGTGCTCGACGCGCCCGCCGTAGGAGAGGGTCCCGCCGAGCCGTACGCCGAGGGCGCCCGCGAACGAGGCCTCCACGGGCCCGGCGTTGGGGCTCGGGTGACGGCCCGCGTCCGCCCGCCACGCCCGGACGGCGCCGCGCGGGTCGGGTCCGGCTACCGCGGTGAGTACGGCGGTCAGGCGGGCGCCCGGCCAGCCGGCGAGGTCGTCGAGGCGGGCGGAGGCCCAGCCGTAGCGGCGGAAGCGGGGGGACTTGTGACCGACCATCGCGTCGAGGGTGTTGACGGCCCGGAACCCGAGCAGCCCCGGCACCCCGCCGACCGCGCCCCACACCAGGGCGCCCACGACCGCGTCGGAGGTGTTCTCGGCGACCGACTCGACCACCGCCCGCGCGATCCCGTCGGCGTCGAGGGCCTGCGGATCCCGGCCGCACAGATGCGGCAGCCGCGCCCGCGCCGCCTCGACGTCCCCGGCCTCCAGGGCGCGCCCGATGGCGCCGGCCTCGCGGGCCAGCGAAGTGCCTCCGACCACGGCCCAGGTGGCGGCGGCGGTCAGTGCGACGGTGGCGGCGGGGGAGCGGCGTACGGCGCGCTCGGCCGCGGCGCCGAGCGCGACGGCGCCGCCCGCGCAGACGGCGGTGTGCAGCGCGCCCCAGCCGCGGTGGTCGTGCCACAGCGCGCGTTCCACGGCCATGGCCGCCCGTCCGAACGCGGCGACCGGATGCCCGCGGCGCGGATCACCGAGGAGCAGGTCACCGAGGAGCCCGGCGGCGGCGCCGTAGGCGTAGGAGCGGCCGTACGCGCGAGAGCGATCGGCACCCATCGGTTCAGCCGGTCACGGAAGCGACGGCGGTTGCGGCGGTGGTCCTCGATCTGCGGCCGAGCATGGCGATATGTGTCCTCACTCAGGGTGTCCACGCCCTGGTTCGACGAGATCCGGCGGTGAGAGTTCCTGGCTCCCGGGGTGTTCTTCCCCGGTGACAGTGGCGGGACCGCGCCGGATTCGCACCGGCTTCCTCTCTTGCCGCCGTACATGGCCTGGGCAGTCCACCACGCGCCCGGAACGGCCGTCAACTTGCCGTTGACCTGCGCGGGGAGAGTGTGCTGAGGCCCACATGGACGGCGTGCGGGCATGCGTAAGGCTCCTCTCCGGAGCGAGCCGGTGAGGAGCCTTATGGGGCCTTATGGGTCCTTGCGGACGACCGGTCAGGCCTTGTGCATGATCAGGTAGATGCCGTACGTCACCGCCGCCGCGCAGGCCGCGAAGCAGACGTAGGCGCCGGTCACGGCGAGGGCGGCGGAGTTGCCCTGCGCCGCGGCCTTCTCCCTGCGGGACAGGCCGTTGACGCCGAGGGTGAACAGGGCCACCAGGCCGACGGTGAACGCGAGGCTGACGCCGAAGACGGAGCCGAGAGCCGCCCAGTCGATCTTCATGATGCTTCCTTAGTAACCGGGATTGCTCGGGGTCAGACGGTGGCCGACAGGTCCTCGGCGACCGTGCCCGCCGGGGGCGGGGTCACGGCGGCGATGGCGGTGGTCACCACGCCGGCCGGCTCTGCGCTGTCGGTGTCGTTGACGTTGCTGTGGTCCACGACCTCGCGGCGGGAGAACTTCCAGATCGCGGCGCTCGCGGCGACCAGGAAGACCCCGACGACGGCGGTGCCCCAGTCACCGAGGTCGGTGACGGACTCGGCGCCCGCGCCGACCAGCGCGGCGGCCGGGAGGGTGAGCACCCAGGCGATGGCCATCCGGGTCGCGGTGGACCAGCGGACCACACCGCCCTTGCGGCCCAGGCCCGCGCCCATCACCGAGCCGGAGACGACGTGGGTGGTGGAGAGGGAGAAGCCGAGGTGGGAGGAGGCCAGGATGGCGGTGGCGGCGCTGGTCTGCGCGGCGAAGCCCTGCTTCGGCTCCAGGTCGGTCAGGCCCTTGCCCATGGTGCGGATGATGCGCCAGCCGCCGATGTAGGTGCCGAGCGCGATGGCCAGGCCCGCGGAGAGGATCACCCAGGTGGGAGGGTTCGAGCCGGGGGCGATGGAGCCGCCCGCGATCAGCGCGAGCGTGATGATGCCCATCGTCTTCTGCGCGTCGTTGGTGCCGTGCGCGAGAGAGACCAGTCCGGCGGAGGCGATCTGGCCGGCGCGGTAGCCCTTGCGGGTGGCCTCGGCGTCGGCGTTGCGGCCGATACCGTAGGAGAAGCGGGTGGCGAGCATCGCGGCGACGCCGGCCACGATCGGGGCGGCGACCGCCGGGAGCAGGACCTTGGTGACCAGGACGTCACCGTGGACGGCGCCGAAGCCGGCGGAGGCGACGGTGGCGCCGATCAGGCCGCCCATCAGGGCGTGCGACGAACTGGACGGCAGCCCCACCAGCCAGGTCAGCAGGTTCCAGAGGATCGCGCCGACCAGGGCGGCGAAGATGACCTCGGGGCGGATGCCGTTCTCGTCGACGAGACCCTTGGAGATCGTGTTGGCGACCTCCACGGAGAGAAAAGCGCCTACAAGGTTGAGTGCGGCGGACATGGCCACCGCAACCTTGGGCTTGAGCGCACCGGTCGAGATGGTCGTGGCCATCGCGTTGGCGGTGTCGTGGAAACCGTTCGTGAAATCGAACGCGAGTGCGGTTACCACCACAATCGCGAGGATCAGCGAGAAGCTTTCCATTTACCCAGGCAATCTTTCGAGGTCATTGGCTGTTGGACCGTAGGCAACCTGGGTGAACGGAAGGTGAACTGGTGTAGGCCTCAGGGTTGCCGCAACAGTGTGTCGGGGTTCCGGTCGTCCTTCTCGCCCCAGGTGTCCCTTGGCTGCCGGCCGCGTGCGAAGTCCCGCAGCCGGGTCGCCGAGCCGTGGAAGAGATTCTGGTCACCCGGCAGCCCGCCCCCGGTGCCGTACTGCCAGAACGTCCACTCCTGCCAGCCGCCCGGCAGCTCCCCGGGGCCCGAGGTGCCGTGGCGGGCGATCCACAGGGCATGGTCCGCGGCGAAGGCGCGGCTGCCCCCGGTGCAGGTCTCCCACCAGTGGGCCGTCGTGTAGATCACCGGCCGGCGGCCCGTCTCCCGCCGGACCTCGTCGCTGAAGGACCGGATCCAGCGGACCATCTCCGTGCTGCCCAGCCCGTAGCACTCGTCCTTCTTGTCGTACGGGTTGTACTCGATGTCGAGCGCCGGCGGCAGCGTCCAGCCGTCCGCCCGCCAGTCGCCGCCGTGCCGCACGAAGTACGAGGCCTGCTGGGCGCCCGAGGACGTGTCCGGCAGCGCGAAGTGGTACGCCCCCCGGATCAGACCCGACTGGCGCGCGCCGTCGTACTGCCGGTCGAAGTAGGGGTTCTGGTAGTCCGTGGACTCGGTCGCCTTCACGTAGACGAACCGCGCGCCCTTGGACTCGGCCTCCGGCCAGTCGACATGCTCCTGATAGGACGAGACGTCGTGTCCCCGGGGCAGGCCCGCCATCGCCTGCGGCGGCCCGGTGTACGCCGTCGCGGTGCCCGCGAGGGCGAGTGCGGCCATGGCTGCCACGAGGACTCCGGCGCCACGGCGGAAGGGTGTGCGGTTGCGAGCCATACGTCTCCCCGGGGTCGAGGTCGAGCGGGCGGGGTCCTTGCGCCCGGTGGGCAGGAAAGATCATTGAATGCCTGGCGGCGGATCGGCGTCGTCCGCGGGCGTTTCGCGCCCCTGTCCGCCCGTTCGGGGGTACGGCTGGCAGGATCGCCGCATGGCTGAAGAGCAGGGGCAGGCGGAAGAGCGGCACCCGGATACGGCGGACGTGGCGAGCGTCTGGGCGGAGCTGACGGCGACCGCCCGCCGGACCGTCACCGACGGGCTGGTGGTCGGCACCTCCGGGAACGTCTCCGCGCGCGTCGGGGACCTCGTGCTGGTCACGCCGTCGGGCGTGCCCTACGACCGGCTCACCGAGGACGACGTCACCGGCGTCGACCTCTCCGGCCGGCAGGTGCTCGGCACCCTCGTGCCGACCAGCGAGCTGCCCATGCACCTCGCGGTCTACCGAACCACCGACGCGCGTGCCGTCGTCCACACCCACGCCGTGCACGCCACGGCCGTCTCCACCCTCGTGTCCGAGCTGCCGCCGATCCACTACATGACCAGCGCCCTCGGCGGCCGGATCCGCGTCGCCCCCTACGCCACCTACGGCACGGACGAGCTGGCCGGCAACATGCTCCGCGCCCTGGCCGGCCGCTCCGGCTGCCTCCTGCAGAACCACGGCACGATCACCTACGGCGCCAGCCTCGACCAGGCCTACGACCGCACCGCCCAGCTGGAGTGGATGTGCCGCCTGTGGCTGACGGCGTCCTCGGTCCCGGGCCTGACCCCGTCCCTGCTGACCGAGACCCAGCTGACGGAGGTGGCGGAACGCCTGAAGGGATACGGCCAGGGCGGCTGACCTCCGGCGCCCCGCCCCGCTCGTTCGGCTGGCCGGTGCCGGGAACCCCCACGACACTGGACTGGTGCGCACCGTCAAAGCGACAGCCGCCGCGGTCACCGCGGTCCTGGCCGCCGTCGCGGCATCCGTCGCCGCCGGCCGGATGGCCAGCGACGCCGCCCTGAAAGCGCCCGCGGGCCGCCCCCTGCCGACCGAGCCCCGGCTGACCGTGCACGCCACGGCCGCCGGCCAGATCGCGCTCACCCGCGACCTGGCCTCCCTGCGCCCCGGCCGCTACGGCCTCTCCGGCGACGGCTCGCACGCGGTCGTCGGCCCCGTCCTGGCGACGGCCCAGCACACCGCCGACACCGTCGTACGCCGCCTCGAACGCGTCACGCACGGCACCTTCGCCCCCGGCGACGCGGTGTGGCTCACCCCGAACGTGTACGTCGGCAACCCGGACACCGCCCTCGGCCTCGACCACGCCGAAGTCGACATACCCGGCGAACTCGGCGCCCTGCCGGCCTGGTTCGTGCCGAACTACCGGGACACCTGGGTGATCGCGGTGCACGGCCTGGGCACCACCCGCGAGCACACCATGAACCTCATGGGCTTCCTGCACGAGCGCCGCATGCCGGTCCTCGCGCTCGCCTACCGCGGCGACCTCGGCGCCCCGCGCCCGCCGGACGGGCTGGGCCATCTCGGCGAGACCGAGTGGCGCGACGTGGACGCGGCGATCCGCTACGCCGTCCGCTACGGCGCCCGCCGGGTCGTCCTGCTCGGCTGGTCCACCGGCGCCACCATGGCCCTGCGCGCCGCCGAGCACTCCGTGGTGCGCGAGCGCGTCGCCGGGCTGGTCCTCGACTCGCCGGTGCTCAGCTGGGAGGCCACGCTGCGCGCCCTCGCGCAGGCCCGCCACACCCCGGAACCGCTGCTGCCGCTCGCGGTGCGGGCCGCGCAGGGCCGGGCCGGACTGCCCGCCGACCAGGTCACCGAGCTCGCCGACCCTGCCTGGATCACCGTGCCCACGCTGATCATCCACGGCCCGGACGACACCGTGGCCCCCTGGCAGTACTCCCGCCGCCTCGCCGCCCGCAGCCCCGAACGGGTCACCCTCCACACCGTGCCGGACGCCCCGCACGCGGCGATGTGGAACGCCGACCCCGCGGCGTACGAGGAACGCCTGCGCCGGTTCCTGACCCCGCTGATGTAGACGGGTCCCGGCCGTTCCGTTTAAGGCTGTACGACCTGCCCGTCAAGGCCGTACCACCGGGCCTGCGAGGCCGCACGACTGGCCGGAGCACGTCTCCTCTCCCGCCCCCGCACTCCGTGCGTTGGCCAGCCCCGTAGCCCCCCGTGACATTCCGTTTGGGTTTTCGGACCGTCAACCGGAAGACTGCACCCGTGACGTCCCGTATCCCGCGCGACTCCAGGCTCCGACTTGTCCGCCCGCGCCCCCTGGCCGCCGCGCCCAGAGCTGTGAACCAGAGGCGCTCGCGGCGCCCCGCGCCCCGGCCGCCCGAGGGCACCCCGGCCCCCGCCGAACTGGCCCGCATGGCGCGCACCGGCCTGGCCGGCGCGGTCCGCGTCGCCCGCTGGGCCGACACCGCCCTCGGCCCCGGCCGCACCGGCGCACGGGCCGACGGCAAGGCCACCCTCTCCGGCGCGACCGCCGAGCACGCAGCGGCAGACCTGGGCCTGACCACCGCTCAGGTCCGCGCCGACTGGGACATCGCCCGCCTCGCCGGACTCGTCGAGGTGCATGGCGACAGCGCGCGCCCCGGCTGGCGGCTGCGCGCCTGGGACCGGGACGACAGCGCCGTGCTGCGCGGCTGGGTCGCCCTCTTCGACGCCTGGTCGCTCGCCTACCCGGAACCGGACGACCACGAGCCCGCCGCGGTCGCCGAGGTCGTCTCGGCCATGCCCCAGGTGCTCTCCTTCCTCCAGCTGTCCGCCGGTCCCGTCCCGGTCGAGCAGCTGCTGGACCTGCTCCAGCAGCGGGTCACCGAGCTGCGCACCGAACGCTGCGAGGTCCCCTACGAGCCCGGCACCGAGGAAGAGCCCGCGCCCGCCGACGACACCCCGCTCGACCCCCTGCTCGACTGGGCCCTCAAGGCCCTCGCCTCCGTCGGCGCCCTGACCTACGGCACCGGCCAGGCCACGCTCACACCGCTGGGCAGCTGGGCGGTATGGGTCAAGCTGGAGCAGATCTGCGTGGCCGCGCAGAGCCCGGCCGGCAACATCGAGCAGTCCGCCGAGGACATGCTGCGCGGCTGCGCCCAGCTCCGCCCCAACGCGGCCCGCGCCGAGTACCGCGCCTGGCTCGCCGCCCGCCCCGTGGGCGGCGCCGTCGGCGAACTCGTCCACGCCGCCCGGGGCGACGACGCCCTGCTGCGCGGTCTCGCCTTCGAGGCGCTGCGGGTCGTCGGCGCTCCCGCCGAGCCCGATGTGCGCGCGGTCGTGAACGAGCCCGCCCTGCGGCCGTACGCCCTGCTCTGGCTCGCCGAGCACGACGGGGTCGACCCCGAGGACGCCCACGAGGTCCTCACCCGGGAGGAGGCCACCTGGCTGTGGGTGGACACCGCCGCCGCGGTCGCCGACCACGGCGAGGCGCCGATGCTGGTACGGCACCTGGAGTCCGCGGTGCAGGCGAACGTCCCCGCGCTGCTGGACGAGGTCCGTGCCGTCGGCCATCCGCGCACCGTGCAGGTCCTGGTCGCCCTGGCTGCCGCCCACCCCGACCCGGCCCTGGCCAAGGCCGTGCGCCGGGCCGCGTTCCAGGTGCACACCGGGGGATAGCCCCGGGGACGGTCCGGGCACGGGCCGGCCGGGGATCAGTCGGCCGAAGCCTCAGGCGCCGATCTCGGGGGCGTACGTCCCGAAGCTCCAGACGTTGCCCTCGGTGTCCCGGGCCATGTAGT
Source organism: Streptomyces sp. NPDC002676 (assembly GCF_053592455.1). NCBI lineage: Bacteria > Bacillati > Actinomycetota > Actinomycetes > Kitasatosporales > Streptomycetaceae > Streptomyces > Streptomyces sp. NPDC002676. The sequence goes on from NZ_JBSFVT010000001.1 coordinate 1,420,886, forward strand.
CCCGCGAGCCGTAGTCCTGGTCCGTCGGGGGCATGAGGATCTCCACCCCGTGCTCCACCGCCCGCTGGTGGTGTGTGTCGACGTCGTCCACCACGACGTACACCCCGGCGGGTCCCGCGTCCTTCATCGTCGCGTCGAAGAGGCCGCCGCGGCCCTTGGAGCCGATCATCACCGCGCCGTTGCCCTGGACCAGCTCGGCGTGCATCACCTTGCCGTCCTGGGCCTCGTACACCGACAGCTCGGTGAAGCCCAGCGCCTCGGTGAGCTGCTTGATCGCCGCCTTCGCGTCCGCGTACAGAATCGTGGGGTAGACGCTCGGCCGTCCGCCGCCCGTGCCTGCCATGCCGATCACTCCTTCGTGCGTCGGTTCATGCCTCGCCCGCAGTGTTGCACCCGGCACCGACAACGCGTCCGCGAATCGCGAATCGTGTCGCACGGCCCCGGACCCCCGCCCCGGGACTACGCTCTGCGCCGTTCCGTGGCCCCGGATGTGCCTAGGTCCTGTCGCCGAATTCCCGCCGGCCCCGCGACGCCCGGCACGCACGCTCGCGTGTCACCGAAGCGCCCACGTGACTCCGCCGCGAGGGCGTTCCGGCGCCTTGCGATCGCACGCGCCAGACGCCGCGTGGCCCGCCCTTCGGGGCGGACGACGGGAATTCGACGACAGGACCCAGCGAAGGGGGGAGCGGTGACCGCTCTGCCGCACGGCACGGACGTCAGGGACAGCGCCCAGGAGCCCGGCGCTCCGCACGGCGCCGACACCGGTTCCGGTCCCTCCCGCGGCCTCTCCCGCCCCGGCCTCGTCGCCGGACTCCTCCTCGCCGGCTGTCTCCTCGGCGCCGCCCACCACCTCCGTCCCGCCCCGTACGGAGACCGCCTCACCACCCGCGCGGGCGCGCAGCCCGCGGTGCGGATCGGCGGGTGGGCGACGCGGGTCCGCGGGGACGCCGTCGAAGGCCGGACGGGCCAGGGCGGGGTGCCGGGCTGGCAGTACGCGCGCGAGGGGCGCCGGCCGCTCGACGTGCTGCCCGCGCGCGGGGACACGATCGCGCTCTGGGACGACGGGCTCGTCACCGCCACCGACGGCCGCTCCGTGCGCTGGCACCGCGCCCTGCCCGACGCCGGCGAGTGGCTGCCGGCCCAGGGCGGCACCGGCGTCCTGCGCCCCCTCGGCCGCGGCATCCTCGCGGTCGTCACCCCGCACCGCGTCACGGCGTACCGCACCGCCGACGGCGACCTGCGCTGGGTGCTGCCGGCCCGCCGGGACTGCGTGTTCCGGCCCGAGCGCGCCCTGCGCCGCGGCCCGGCGCTGCTGATCGCCCAGCCGTGCGCGTCCGGCGCCTGGACCGGTCAGCTCGTCGCCGTGGACGACCTGGGCCGGATCACCCCGGACCGCACCCCCCTCGGCAACGATCTCCCCAGGCAGAAGCCGGTACGCGCGCACGCAGAAAAACCGCTTGCACAGCCCCGTTAGAATTACTCCATGGCCATTCTCCTCGCGCATTAGACGGCGGGAACGTCCTCAGCCGCCCACCCGCCCCTCCTGTACGCCCTGGAGTCTGTCCGTGATCTCCGCCTCCGGTATCGAGCTGCGCGCCGGTGCCCGCATCCTGATCGAGAGCGCCACCTTCCGCGTCGCCAAGGGCGACCGCATCGGTCTCGTCGGCCGTAACGGCGCCGGCAAGACCACCCTCACCAAGTGCCTGGCCGGCGAGGGCATCCCGGCCGCCGGTCAGATCGCCCGCTCCGGCGAGGTCGGCTACCTCCCGCAGGACCCCCGCACCGGTGACCTCGACGTCCTCGCCCGCGACCGCATCCTCTCCGCGCGCGGGCTCGACGTACTGATCCGCAAGATGCGCGAGAACGAGCAGCGCATCGCCAACGGCCTGGGCGCCACCCGCGAGAAGGCCCTCAAGCAGTACGAGCGCCAGGAGACGGAGTTCCTCACCAAGGGCGGGTACGCCGCCGAGGCCGAGGCCGCCACCATCGCCGCCGCTCTCAACCTGCCCGACCGCGTGCTCGGCCAGCCGCTGCACACGCTCTCCGGCGGTCAGCGCCGCCGTGTCGAGCTGGCCCGCATCCTGTTCTCGGACGCCGACACCCTGCTGCTCGACGAGCCGACCAACCACCTCGACGCCGACTCGATCGTCTGGCTGCGCGACTACCTGAAGACGTACCGCGGCGGCTTCATCGTGATCTCCCACGACGTCGACCTGGTCGAGACGGTCGTCAACAAGGTCTTCTACCTGGACGCCAACCGCGCCCAGATCGACGTCTACAACATGGGCTGGAAGCTCTACCAGCAGCAGCGCGAGGCCGACGAGAAGCGCCGCAAGCGCGAGCGCGCCAACGCCGAGAAGAAGGCCGCCGCGCTGAACGCGCAGGCCGACAAGATGCGCGCCAAGGCCACCAAGACGGTCGCCGCGCAGAACATGGCCCGCCGCGCGGACAAGCTCCTCTCCGGTCTCGAGGCCGTCCGGCAGTCCGACAAGGTCGCCAAGCTCCGCTTCCCCGAGCCCGCGCCCTGTGGCAAGACCCCGCTCATGGCCGAGGGCCTGTCGAAGTCCTACGGCTCGCTGGAGATCTTCACCGACGTCGACCTGGCCATCGACAAGGGTTCGCGCGTCGTCATCCTGGGCCTGAACGGCGCCGGCAAGACCACCCTGCTGCGCCTCCTCGGCGGAGTCGAGCAGCCCGACACCGGCGAGGTCGTCCCCGGCCACGGCCTCAAGCTCGGCTACTACGCCCAGGAGCACGAGACCCTCGACCCGGACCGCACGGTCCTGGAGAACATGCGCTCGGCCGCCCCCGACATGGACCTGGTCGAGGTCCGCAAGGTGCTCGGCTCGTTCCTGTTCTCCGGCGACGACGTCGACAAGCCGGCCGGGGTCCTCTCCGGCGGCGAGAAGACCCGTCTCGCCCTCGCCACGCTGGTCGTCTCCTCCGCGAACGTCCTGCTGCTGGACGAGCCGACCAACAACCTCGACCCGGCCAGCCGCGAGGAGATCCTCGGAGCCCTGCGCACCTACAAGGGCGCGGTCGTCCTCGTCACCCACGACGAGGGCGCCGTGGAGGCGCTCCAGCCGGAGCGGATCATCCTGCTGCCCGACGGCGTCGAGGACCTGTGGGGTGCGGACTACGCGGATCTCGTCGCCCTGGCTTGATCGAAAGCCTGATCCACTGCGTATGGATCATTCGGCCGATCCGTGATCCATCATCTGTGTGAGATCTCCTCGTATCGGCATGTGTCGTACACCGATTTCGCGGCCGATCCCAGCAATGCCAAGGGATCGGCCGCTTCGCGTCCCTGACCTGGTACTTCGCGAATCCACTCGTTCAGCCTCATGGACACCACCCGGCGGAACGGCAGATTCCGTATGTGGGGATGCGCTCCTGTCGTCACAACGATGTCTCACCGACCTTGCCGAATGGGTGGCCATCGCGCCCTGGAGGGGTGATCATGAGGAGACCAGAGCGCACTTCCCATGAGGAGGCACGGGTGGCCGAGACTCTGAAGAAGGGCAGCCGGGTGACCGGCGCCGCGCGCGACAAGCTCGCGGCAGACCTGAAGAAGAAGTACGACTCCGGTGCGAGCATCCGAGCGCTGGCCGAGGAGACCGGCCGCTCGTATGGCTTCGTACACCGGATGCTCAGCGAGTCGGGCGTCACGCTGCGTGGGCGTGGCGGGGCGACCCGGGGCAAGAAGGCCGCGACGTCCTGACTCCGGGCGGCCCACCGGCTTCGATGGTGCCACCCGGTCGACAGACCGACCGACCGGGTGGTTACTGTGCAGTCACTTAAGCGTGCCGACGGCATGCGCGATGACAGCACCCCCATCGGAGGCGTCCCATGGCTTCGCCCGACCAGGACCTCGCACCTGTACTCGACAAGGACGGCGTACGGCTCACCGTCGACGACACGCTCGCCACGGTGACGCTGACCAACCCGGCCAAGCGCAATGCGCAGAGCCCCGCCCTGTGGCGGGCGCTCGCCGAGGCCGGGCGGCAGCTGCCGGGCTCCGTCCGCGTCGTGGTGCTGCGTGGTGAGGGCAAGTCCTTCTCCGCCGGGCTGGACCGACAGATGTTCACCCCGGAGGGGATCCCGGGCGAGCCGACCTTCACGGATCTGGCGCGCCGTGACGACGCCGGACTCGACGCGTCCATCGCCGAATTCCAGGAGGCTTTCACCTGGTGGCGGCGGAACGACATCGTGTCCATCGCCGCCGTTCAGGGTCACGCCATCGGGGCCGGCTTCCAGCTCGCGCTCGCCTGCGACCTGCGTGTCGTCGCGGACGACGTGCAGTTCGCCATGCGCGAGACCGCCCTCGGCATCGTTCCCGACCTGACCGGCACGCATCCGCTGGTCGGCCTCGTCGGGTACGCCCGCGCGCTCGAGATCTGCGTGACCGGGCGCTTCGTACAGGCCGAGGAGGCGGTGGCCTCCGGCCTGGCCAACCTTGCCGTGCCCTCCGCCGAACTCGACGCGGCGGTACGGGACTTGGCCGCGGCGCTGTTGGCTGCCCCGCGGGATGCGGTGGTGGAGACGAAGGCGTTGCTGCGTGGGGCTGTCGACCGTACGTACGACGAGCAGCGTGCGGCTGAGCGTGCCGCTCAGGCTCGGCGGCTGCGGGACTTGGCCGGCGTCGGCGAGTGAACCCTGTGGTGGGCAGGCACTCCCCATCGCCCTGAGGAACACTGCCCACAGCGGGGCAGCAGTTATTCGACTGCCGTGACGAGCACGGCCACCGTCGGCTGATCCTTCAGCGCGTCGCGCACTGCCGCGCGGACCTGCCGGGCCACGTCCATGGCCCGGTGGTCCGCGCTCACGGCCAGCTCGACCCGGACATGCCGGTGGGGCAGCGAGACGCCGTCCGTGCGCTCCTCGATGCGCACGGCCCGGCCCAGCACCCCTGTCGGTCGGGTCACCCCGGCGACCGCGAGCGCCGCAGCGACCGCGCGGGATTCCTCCGGGTCCGTGGTCTGCCGGGCGGCCGGCGGGCGGGGCGGTCGCACCTCCTCGTCCTGTCCCTCCCTGTGGCCCTCATCCAGCAAGTCCGTAACCCGCAGGTCCACCACCGTCACCGCGAGCCCCAGGCGTTCCGTCGCCGCCGTCGCGAGGGACGACCGCAGTCTGGACGCCGTCTCCGGCAGGGGCTCGGTGGTCGTGGCCGCGAAGTCCGCCGTCACACGCAGTGAGCCCGGTGGCAGGGCGCCCGGTGGTGGGGGCACGACCGGCTCGTGGACGTCCTCCGGGTCGGTGAGCGTGATCCGCAGTGTGCCCAGCCGCGCACCCGGCACCTCGTTCGCCGCCTGTCGCAGGACCGCCCCGGCCGCCCCCTCCGTGATCCACGCGCCGTCACGCGGGCCGCCGAGCGGCAACAGTCTCTGGCCTGTGTCCACCGATCCGCCGTCATTGCACCAGCCTGCCGCATCCCCGGCGCGCAACGGGGCATCCTTGCTTACGGTGGTCGGAGGACGACGACCGAGAGGGACGCACGGCCATGACGGACATGACGGACCCGAACCGGACCACGAACGTCGAAGAGCCGGAGGGGCAGACGCGCAAGGCCACCCGGCGTGGCGGCGGCGATCCGGCGAGCCGGGGACGGACCACCATCGCCGACGGTGTCGTGGAGAACATCGCCGGACTGGCCGCCCGGGACGTGGTCGGCGTCCACGCGCTGGGCAGCGGATTCTCCCGCACCTTCGGAGCTGTGCGCGACCGTGTGCCGGGCAGTTACAAGTCGGTGAGCCGAGGCGTGAAGGCCGAGGTCGGCGAGGTGCAGACCGCGCTCGACCTGGAGATCGTCGTGGACTACGGCGTCTCCATCGCCGATGTCGCCCGCGAGGTGCGCGAGAGCGTGATCGCCGCCGTGGAACGCATGACCGGCCTCGAGGTCGTCGAGGTCAACATCGCGGTGACCGACGTCAAGCTGCCCGAGGAAGACGACGAGGACGAGGAGCCGGAGCCCCGCATCCAGTGAACCCCGGCACCGCACAACCGGACTGACGAGTTGAGGAGCGCCGCAATGAGCATGGCCGTGGTCGGCATGATCGCCGGAATGGCGCTGGCCTTCGCCGGGTACTTCGGCGGCTTCGGGGCGTTCCTGCTGGTGGCGGCGCTGGGTGCGATCGGGTTCGTCGTCGGCCGGTTCCTGGAGGGCGACCTGGAACTGGGCGACTTCTTCCGCACCCGCGACGACCGGCACGACCGGCGGCGGTGACCCGGTGAGCGCCGGCACCGGCATGGAGCGCTCGCCCCTGACACAGGTGCCGCCGGGGGAGCGCGGCGCCACCCGGATCGCCGACCGGGTCGTCGCCAAGATCGCCGGGCAGGCCGCCCGCGAGGCGCTCGCCCCGCTGCCGGCAGGCGCCGCGCCCCCGCACGCCACCGTCGTCGTGCACCACGACTCCGCCCGCGTCCGCGTCCACCTGGAACTCGACCACCCCTCGGACATCGGCGCCCGCTGTGCCGCGGTGCGTCGCCAAGTCGTGGAGCGGGTGGGCGCGTTGGTGAGCATGACGGTGCCCGAGGTCGCCGTACACGTCGAGCGGCTGCACCTGGCACCGGCCCCCGGAGCGGCACAGGGGGAGGACGTCATGAGCGAGCCCCGCGGCACCGAGTCCGCCACCACCCTCGACAAGAACCCCGGCAGCGGCCAGGGGACATCCGCCGACGGCACCGGCCGCTTCTGGTCGGCGCGCCGGATCCCCGCGGCCGCCACCGCCGCACTGCTCCTGGCCGGTACGGGCGTCCTCCTGTACGACATCGCCGCCGTGCGCGCCCACCGGCCCGCCATGCGCTGGCGGCGCGAGCTGGCCCGGCAACTGGCGGAGCGGCCCCTGGACGACACCTGGGTGCTGACCGGCGCGGGCGTCGCCGCCGCCCTCGGACTGTGGCTGATCGTGCTCGCCCTCACCCCCGGGCTGCGCGGCCTGCTGCCGATGCGGCGCCCGCACCCCGACGTGCGCGCCGGACTCCGCCGCGACGCGGCCGGACTGCTGCTGCGCGACCGGGCGATGGAGGTGTCCGGCGTACGAGCGGTACAGGTGCGGATGCGCCGCAGGAGAGCCGACGTCCGCGCGGTCTCGCACTTTCGCGACCTGGACGACGTACGCGCCGATCTGGACGTCGTGCTCCGCGACGCGATCCGCGGTCTCGGGCTGGCCGACCCGCCCGCGCTGTCGGTGCGTGTGGCCCGGCCCGGACGGAAGGGGTGAGCCCGGTGCGCACGGGTGGCGTGAACCGCGTACTGCTGGGGCTGGCCGGCGTGCTGCTGCTCGTGCTGGGCGGCTCGGTGCTGGCCGTGGGGCTGGGCGCGCCGCCGCCCTCCTGGTGGATCCACACAGGACCGCACGACGTGCTGCTCAGCCGGGCCGAGCGCACCCGCCGGCGGAATGAGGGCTGGTGGTGGCCGACGGTCATCGCCGCCCTGGCCGTCGTGCTCCTGCTCGCCCTGTGGTGGCTGACGGCGGTCCTGCGCCGGCGCCGGCTGACCGAGGTCGTCGTCGACACCGGCGACGGCGCGGCCGCCCTGCTGCGGGGCCTCGCCCTGGAGAGCGCCCTCGTCCAGGACGCGGCCCGACAGCCCGGCGTGGCCCACGCCGAGGCCCTGCTGTGCGGGCGTCGTACGGCGCCGTCGGCCCGCGTCTGGCTCCAACTGGAACCGGACGTGGACCCGGCGACGGCCCTGGACGACTTCACGGCCCAGGCGCTGGGGTACGCCCGCGAGTCCGCGGGGCTGCCCTCGCTGCCGGCGGAAGTACGCCTGCGACCGGTCAAACACCCCGCGGAGAGGGTCACTTGACGACCCTTGGAAGCCGTCAGAACCCGTGCCGCATCCCGCCGTCCACGGGCAGCATGATCCCCGTCAGATAGGACGCGGCCGGGGACAGCAGGAACGCCGCGGCCTTCCCGAACTCCTCAGGCGTCCCGTACCTCCGCAACGGAATCCGCGACTCGTTGGCGGCCCGCGTGGCCTCCGGATCCGCCGACAGCGCGTCCAGCTCGCGCACGCGGTCGGTGTCGATGCGGGACGGCAGCAGCCCCAGCACCCGGATCCCGCGCGGTCCCAGCTCGTCCGCGAGGGACTTCGCGAAGCCTGCGAGCCCCGGTCGCAGGCCGTTGGAGATGGTCAGCCCCGGAATCGGCTCGTACACCGAGGCGGACAGCACGAAGCCGATGACCCCGTCGGCCTCCAGCTCCGCCGCTGCCGCCCGCGCGAGCCGCACCGCGCCGAGGAACACCGAATCGAACGCGCTGCGCCACTGCTCGTCGGTGTTGTCCGCGACGAACCCGGGCGGCGGTCCGCCCACGCTCACCAGCACGCCGTCGAAGCCGCCGAAGTGCTCACGGGCGGCGGCGATCAGCCGCTCTGCGGCCTCGGGGTCGGCGTTGTCGACGGCCACCCCCACCGCGTTCGCGCCCAGCTCGGCGGCGGCCTCGGCGACCCGCTTGCCGTCCCGGCCGGTGACGACCACCTTCGCCCCGTCGGCGACGAGTTCCCGCGCGGCGGCGTTGCCCAGCCCGCGCGTGGCTCCGGTGACGACGTACACCCGGTCCTTCAGTCCAAGATCCATGGCCCCTATCCTGCCTCCTCGCCCCCGTACAGGGTGAGGGCGGTGTTCACCAGGGCGATGTGACTGAACGCCTGCGGGAAGTTGCCCACCTGGCAGCCGAGCCCCGGGTCGTACTCCTCGGCGAGCAGCCCCACGTCGTTGGTGAGGCTCAGCAGCCGCTCGAACAGCGCCTGGGCCTCGTCCGTGCGGCCCGTCATGTGCAGGGCGTCCGCGAGCCAGAACGAACAGGCGAGGAAGGCGCCCTCGCCGCCCGGCATCCCGTCGACGCCGACGGCGTCGGTGTCGTAGCGGCGCACGAAGCCGCCGTGGCCCAGGTCCGCGCGGATGGCGTCGACCGTGCCGATCACGCGCGGATCGTCGGGCGGCAGGAAGCCGACGCGGGGGATCAGCAGCAGCGCGGCGTCCAGTTCGCGGGAGCCGTAGTACTGGGTGAAGGTCCTGCGCCGGGCGTCGTAGCCCTGCTCGCACACCTCCCGGTGCACCTCGTCGCGCATCGCCCGCCAGCCCGCGAGGTCGCCGTGCAGCTGCGAGTGCTGCTCCAGCGTCCGTACGGCGCGGTCGGCGGCCACCCACACCATCACCTTGGAGTGCACGAACTGGCGCCGGCCGCCGCGCACCTCCCACAGTCCCTCGTCGGGCTGCCGCCACGCCGACTGAAGGAACGTCATCAGCGTGCGCTGGATCGACCACATGTGCGGCTTGGTGGGCAGGCCGGCGCTGCGGGCCAGCGACAGCGAGTCCATGACCTCGCCGTACACGTCCAGCTGGAGCTGGTCGACGGCGCCGTTGCCGACGCGTACGGGCCTGGAGTCGGCGAAGCCGGACAGCCAGGGCAGTTCCCACTCCGGCAGCCGTCGCTCGCCCGCGAGTCCGTACATGATCTGGAGGTCCGCCGGGTCGCCCGCGACCGCGCGCAGCAGCCAGTTGCGCCAGGCCTCGGCCTCCTCCAGGTAGCCGGCGGAGAGGAGGGCGCCGAGGGTGAGCGTGGAGTCGCGCAGCCAGCAGTAGCGGTAGTCCCAGTTGCGCACACCGCCCGGCTCCTCGGGCAGCGAGGTGGTGGCCGCGGCGACGATCCCGCCCGTCGGGGCGTAGGTGAGGGCCTTGAGCGTGATCAGGGACCGTACGACGGCGTCCCGGTGCGGCCCGTCGTAGCGGCACCGGGTCGCCCAGCGCCGCCAGTCGTGGACGCTGTTGCTCAGCGCCCGATAGGGGTCGACGAGCCGGGGGCGCGGCTCGTGCGAGGGGTGCCAGGTGAGCACGAACGCGACCCGCTCGCCCTCGGTGAGGGTGAACTCCGAGTGCGTGCCGAAGTCCTCGCCCCAGGTACTCACGGGCGGTTCGGCGCGCAGCCACACCGAGTCCGGTCCGGCGACGGCGACCCGGTGGCCGTCGGAGCGGCGCATCCACGGGACGATGGATCCGTAGCCGAAGCGCAGGCGGAGTGTGCTGCGGACGGTGACGCGCCCGCTGACGCCTTCGACGATGCGTACGACGTCGGGGGCGCGGTCGCGCTGCGGCATCAGGTCGGTGACGCGCACCGCGCCCTCGGCGGTCTCCCACTCGGTGTCGAGGACGAGGGTGTCCGGCCGGTAGCCGCGGCGCGTGCAGGTGTCCGCTCCCTTGGGCGCGATCCGCCAGTAGCCGTTGTCCTCGTCGCCGAGGAGCCGGGCGAAACAGGCACCGGAGTCGAAGCGGGGCAGGCACAGCCAGTCGATCGAGCCGTTCCTGCCGACCAGCGCGGCGGTCTGCTCGTCGCCGATCACGGCGTAGTCCTCGATGCGCGGGTTCACGGGTTCCGGTTTCCCACGGGTTGTGGGGGCCAATCAGGAGGTGCGCCGGGGGAGTGACCCGGCGCGGTGGTCACACGGCGGCCGGCTCGGTCTCCTCCGACTGCTCCTTGGCCGCGGCCTCCGCCCGGTCGCGGACCTCGCGCCGGACCAGGACCCACCAGCCGAACGGGACGGCCGCGGCGAACAGCCACCACTGGATCATGTACGCGTAGTTCAGCGGGGCGTCCTCACGGCCCGGGTCGGAGATCGGCTGCGGCAGGCCGCCCTTCGGTTCGGGCGCCGTCTGCTCGATGTAGCCGCCCAGCACCTGAGCTCCCAGCCGCTGCGCCTGCTGTTCGCTGCTGATCAGCATGATCTGCCGGTCCGGCAGCCCCCGGACGTTCTTGATGCCGCTCGCCGCGGTCGTCTCGTCGGCCTTCAGCCGCCCGGTGATCGTGACCTGGCCGGCCGGCGGGGCGGGGATCTTCGGGAAGGCGGTCTGCGAGCCGTCGGCGGGGATCCAGCCCCGGTTGACCAGCACCACCTTGCCGTCCGTGAGCACGAGCGGGGTCAGGACGTGGAAGCCGACCTCGTCGTCGGAGTTGGTCCGGCGCCGGACCACGACCTCCCGCGCGGTGTCGAAGCGGCCGGTCGCGCTGACCGTGTGGTACTTCTCGGTGCGGGTCACGGCATGACCGGGGGAGGTCAGCTGTTCGACGGGCACCGGCTTGGCGTGCAGCGCCGCGGAGACCAGGTCGTTGCGGGCGGTGCGCTCGTTGTACCGGTGCTCCTGCCAGAAGCCGAGCCTGATCATCGTCGGGATCAGGGCGATCGCGACGAGGGTGAGGATCACCCACTGGCGGGTCAGCAGGAAGCGGTAGCGGTGCACCCCACGACGGTACCTCCGGGCCGTGGGGTGCATTCAGGCGGGTACCGGGTCACACCCGGTCGACGATTCCCACCTTCCCGGCCGCGCGGGCGCAGTGGGCGCCACAGTAGAACTTGCCGTCGGCCTCCGCGCCCTGGCCGATGATCGGGACCTTGCAGTGCTCGCAGATCGGGGCCATGCGGTGGATCGCACAGGAGAAGCAGTCGAACACGTGGACGGCACCCTGTGCGTGGACCTCGAAGGTCATCCCGTAGTCATTGCCGCAAACTTCACAATTCGCCATGCGCCACAGGGTGAGCCGTCGCCGGCCCCCGGGCGAGCGGGCGCCGGGCGAGTCGTGCGGCAATCACCCATCCGTACGGTCATCCTTCCGTGGCCGGCTCCACGTCCCGCAGCAGCTGTCCGAAGGCCGCCTCGTCCACGACCGGCGTGCCGAACTGCTTCGCCTTGACCACCTTGGAGGTGCCCGAGTCGGGGTCGTTGGTGACCAGCAGGCTGGTCAGCCGGGAGATGCTGGAGGCCACGTGCAGCCCCGCCTCCGTGGCCCGGTCCTCCAGCAGCTCGCGCTCGACGGAGGTGTCCCCGGAGAACGCCACCCGCATGCCCTGCTTCAGGGGCTTGCCGTCCTCGTAGCGGCCGGGGTTGGGGTAGGGGCACGCGGGCCGCTTGCGGGACGGGCGCCAACTGGTCTGCCGGTAGCCGCCGTAGCCGCCCGACGCCTGCCGTGGCACGGGCCGGTCCGACCACTCCGTCAGCGGCCGGCACTCCAGCAGCGGCAGCCGTACGCCGCCCGCCGCCGCGGCCCGCAGGCTGGGCCGGAACGCCTCCGCGAGCACACGCGCGTCGTCCAGCGCGTGGTGCGCCCGCTGCTGGACGACCCCGAAGTGCGCGGCCAGCGACTCCAGCTTGTGGTTGGGCAGCGGCAGCGCCAGCTCCTTGGAGAGCGCGATGGTGCACAGCCGCTGCCGCACCGGCGCCTCGCGCTGTGCGCGCGCGTACTCCCGCGCGATCATCTGCCAGTCGAAGGCGGCGTTGTGCGCGACGAGCACCCGGCCGTCGAGGCGGCCGGCGAACTCCTCGGCGATGTCCGCGAACAGCGGCGCCCCTTCCAGCACCTCGCTCGTCAGACCGTGTATCCACACGGGTCCCGGATCGCGCTCCGGGTTGACGAGCGTGTACCAGTGGTCCTCGACCTCGCCGCGCGCGTCCAGCCGGTAGACGGCCGCCGAGATGATCCGGTCGTCCCGGGCCAGGCCGGTGGTCTCCACGTCAACGACCGCGTATCCCTTCGGATACGCGGCCGGCCACTGGGTGGGGGAGGACACTGCGGTCGCACGGTCTTCGAGCATGGTCACTGAGGATACGGGCCACGACTGACAGTGCCGTCCCGCAGGTGCCGCCGGCCGCCCGCGCACCCGCCCTGCCGCTCGGACACCGCACACGCGTGCGTGCCGCGCGTCACCCCCGTGCGGCCACCAGATCCCCGGCCGTCAGCGGGTCCAGGCCGCAGCCGTCGGCCGGGCCCGGCAGCAGGCGGTACAGCGCGCCGGTCGCGCCCTGCGGCGCCACCCCGCCGTGCACCAGGGCGAGCAACACGTGCTTCTTCGCCGCCGCTTCGGCCGCCCGGGCCTCCGCGTCCGCCGCGTCCCGCGCGCCCTCCCGGCGCTCCGGCTCCGCCAGGGCGCGCACCCGGGCGGCGAACGCGGTGTCCGGCTCGCCCGCGTGACGCCGGTAGTGCCACAGCTCGTCGGTGGCGCCCGTACCGTCCGCGCGCCGGACGACGGTCACCTCGCTGCGCACGGCCGCGTGCCACACCGCGAGGTCCCACAGGGTCGTACGGCCGCTCGCGAAGTACTGGAACAGGTCCCGGGCGACCCGGCCCAGGTCGGCGCTGTGCCGGTACACGTTGTGGAAGCCGTCGGCCGACGTCAGGTGCAGGTCCGTCCACAGGAACGTACGGTGACGCAGGTCGACCAGCATCGGCACATGAATGCGCGAGTCGCCCTCCAGGTCGTAGCGCTGATGCACCGTACGCGGGTGGTACCCGGCGCCGCGCGCCCCCTCGGCGGCCGACGGGAGCGCCATGAAACCGGCGAACGCGTCGAGCAGCTCGGCTTCGAGGACGACGAGCCCCTGCGCGGTGGACGGGTCGCCCGGGCGCGGTCCGGCCTGGTCGACGTAGACGGTACGAAGGTGGCGGAGCAGCACGGATGCCAGTACGGCCAAGCGGAATCCCCCGGAGAGACAAGCCGATTGAGGCGGAGGCGGAGAGTGGGCGCGCTGTGATGTCCAGGAAAGGGCCGACAGCAGCTGAGCATTCCATCAGCGCGTCTCGGTCTTTGTCCGCTGGTGTCTACCGCGTGAGGTGCTCCGGTCGGGACGGTGCGTCATGGCGCACCCTGCCCAGTAGGGCGCCCGGATCTTCGCCTGCCTGCGCAGGAACGGGAGTTCCTGCATCGAATGCGTGACCTCCTGCTGCAGTGCTCGTTGGAGGTGGTGACGGGGTTTTCGGGTCAGGGGGGAGGCTGCCGGTGAGTGGGAAGTTTCGGCCGCGGTCGGGATTCGTGGTGCAGGCATACCGGTTCGCGCTCGATCCGAACGCCGGGCAGGTACGGGCGCTCGGGTCGCATTGTGGTGCTGTGCGTGCCGCCTACAACTGGGCGGTGTCCTGGGTGACGGCTTCGTGGTGGCAGCGCAGGGCTGAGGCCTCCTACGGGATCGGCGAGGAGGATCTGACGGCGTGGCGGCCGTGGTCGCTGCCCGCGCTGCGGAAGGCGTTCAACGAGGCCAAGCACTCCGATCCCCGTTTCGCCGGGTGGTGGTAGGAGAACTCCAAGGAGGCCTACAGTACGGGCCTGGCCAATGCCGCTGCCGCGTTCGACAATTACAGCAAGTCCAGGAGCGGCAGACGGTGCGGCCGTAAGGTGGGCGTGCCCCGGTACAAGTCGAAGCGGAAGGCGCGCCTCTCCTGCCGGTTCACCACCGGCATCCTGCGTGTGGGGGCAGACGGCCGGCATGTGACGTTGCCCCGGCTGGGCGCGATCCGTGTGCATGAGTGCGCAGACACCCTCCGTGACCGCCTCGCGGCGGGGACCGCGAGGATCCTTTCGGCGACCGTGCGGTATGAGCGGGGCCGCTGGTTCGTGTCCTTTCAGACCGAGGTGAAACGGGATCTGGTCCGCGTAGCCCGCCCCGATGCGGCAGTCGGCATCGACCTGGGGGTGAAGCACCTGGCGGTGCTGGCCGACAGCACCGGTCACATCCGCTACGAGCCTAATCCGAAGCACCTGGATAGCTCCCTGAAGCTGCTGCGCCTGCACTCGCGCCGGGTCTCCCGACGCCGGGGCCCCGACCGCAGGACCGGGCAGAAGCCCTCGAAGCGGTGGGAGAGAGCCAACCGTGAACGCAACAAGGTGCACCAACGGGTGGCGAACCAGCGCGGCGATGCCCTGCACAAACTCACCACCCGGATCCGGGCCGAGTACGGCACGGTGGTGGTGGAGGACCTCAACGTCGCTGGAATGCTCAAGAACCGGCGCCTGGCCCGCCCGATCTCCGACGCCGGGTTCGGCGAGATCCGCCGCCAGCTCACCTACAAAGGCCAACGCAACGCCACCCGCACCGTCGTGGCAAGCCGCTGGTACCCCTCCTCCAGGATCTGCTCGAACTGCGGCGCGGTGAAAGCCAAGCTGCCGCTGCACGTACGAGTCTTCGACTGTGATCAATGCCCGCTCGTGATGGACCGGGACGAGAACGCGGCACACAACCTCGCCGCCCTCGCGACAGCCGCAACGACGACAGCAACGTCAGGTACCGGAGTGGCCGGAGACCTGGACACCGCACCGGTGTCGAAGCCTCGCGGAGCCGACCGTAAGACCCGCACCACCCGGCCCGGCCACAAGGCCGGGCCGGAGCGGGCAGACGGCGCAACCCTGCCGCACCAGCGGCAGCAGGAAGCGAGAGACCGTACTCAAGCCGAAGCCCACACGCTTCGGTGACGTGACGGACCATCCGGGCCGTAATGCCCGGATTGTTGAGAGTCGCTGAGGCTCTCGCAACGGAGAGAAGGAAGCACGCCCGCCCCGCCTGCCTCTGCCCGCCCTGCGAAGCCGCCCCCGCGATCAGGAACCTAGCCAGCCCGCGAGCCCGCCGCCACTGGAATTCCGCGCGGGACCGGGACGAGATTCCGCGGTCGCGGTGATGACGAGGTCCCGCGGTCGCGGTGACGCTACGTCGAGCAGCGTAGGGGAGCGTCGGTGCCGGACCGGTGCGGCTCGGGGTGCGATCCTCCGTGCTGTGACGGAACCAACCCACGACGAGGCCCACGGGGGCGCGCTGGGCTCCCGGCTGAACTGGCTCCGGGCGGCCGTGCTGGGCGCGAACGACGGCATCGTCTCCACGGCGGGACTCGTCGTGGGTGTGGCCGGCGCGACCGCGGAGCGGGCCGCCCTGCTCACCGCCGGACTGGCCGGGCTGCTCGCCGGGTCGATGTCCATGGCGGCGGGGGAGTACGTCTCCGTGTCCACCCAGCGGGACTCCGAGATGGCCGCGCTGGCCTTGGAGAAACGGGAACTGCGGGAGCAGCCGGAGGCCGAACTGGCGGAGCTGACCGAACTGCTGGAGCGGCGCGGTCTGTCCGGGGAGGTGGCCCGGGAGGCCGCCGAGCAGCTCACCGAGCGGGACGCGCTGAAGGCCCACGCGCGCGTGGAGCTGGGCATCGATCCCGACGACCTGACCAACCCCTGGCACGCGGCCTGGGCGAGCTTCCTGGCCTTCACCGTCGGCGCGCTGCTGCCCCTGCTGGCCATCGTCCTGCCCCCGTCCGCCTGGCGGGTCCCGGTCACCGTGGTCTCGGTGCTGGCCGCGCTCGTCCTCACCGGCTGGAGCAGCGCCCGGCTGGGCGCGGCGACCCCGCGCCGGGCGGTCGTGCGGAACGTGATGGGCGGGGCGCTGGCGATGGGGGTGACGTACGCGGCGGGCAGCCTGCTGGGGGCGGCGGGGGTGTAGGCGGCGCCCAGGCCCGCAGCCCGCTCCCCGCCCTCGGCGAGCAGCCCGCCACGGCGACGGCGTACGGTGAAGTGCGCGCTCGACCACCCCCTGAGCGCCCCGCACAACCCTGTACGACCCCGTACGACCTCGCACGAGAAGGACCCTCGCCATGCGCGCCACCACCATCCACGCCCCGTACGACATGCGCGTGCAGGACGTACCCGAGCCCGTGGTGCAGCTGCCCACCGACGCCGTGGTGCGGGTGCTGCGCGCCTGCATCTGCGGCAGCGACCTGTGGGCCTACCGCGGCGAGGCGGCCCGGCAGCCGGGCCAGCGGATCGGGCACGAGTTCCTCGGCGTGGTGGAGGAGACCGGCTCCGAGGTGAGCACCGTCCGCCGCGGTGACCTGGTGGTCGCGCCCTTCATGTGGTCCGACGGCGTCTGCGACTACTGCCGCGAGGGCCTGACCACGTCCTGCGAACACGGCGGCTTCTGGGGCTCCGTCGGCTACGACGGCGGCCAGGGCGAGGCCGTGCGCGTGCCGTTCGCCGACGGGACCCTCGTCCAGCTGCCCAAGGAAGCGGCCTCCGACGACCACCTGCTGTCCGCCCTGCTGACCCTCTCCGACGTCCTCGGCACCGGCCACCACGCGGCCCTCGGGGCGGGCGCCCGCCCCGGAGCCACGGTCGCCGTCGTCGGGGACGGCGCGGTCGGCCTGTGCGCCGTGCTGGCCGCCAAGCGGCTCGGCGCCGAGCGGATCATCGCGCTCGGCCGGCACGAGGTCCGTACCGACATCGCGCGCCGCTTCGGTGCCACCGACGTCGTCGCCGAGCGCGGGGACGCGGCCGTCGAGGCGGTCCGCGAACTGACCCGCGGCCAGGGCGCGCACGCCGTGGTCGAGGCGGTCGGCACCGAGCAGTCCATGCGGACCGCCGTGAACATCACCCGCGACGGCGGCGCCATCGGCTTCGTCGGTGTGCCGCACGGCAGCGGCACCGGCCTGGACCTCGGTGTCATGTTCGACCGGAACATCGCCCTGCGCGGCGGCGTCGCCCCGGTCCGCGCGTACATCCCCGACCTGCTGCCCGACGTCCTCGACGGCACCATCGACCCCTCGCCGGTGTTCGACATGACCGTCGGCATCGAGGGCGTGCCCGACGGCTACAAGGCGATGGACGAGCGCACCGCGCTCAAGGTGCTCGTCACCAACGGCTGAGATCAACGCCTGAGATCAACGCCTGAGATCAACGCCGACGAGTGAGATCAACGCCGGTGTCAACATCAGGATCAACAGTTGATCAAGTCCAGCGGGCGGCCTGCGACCCCCACGGCACCGGGGGCCGCGCCCAGTCGGCGGGGCCGCCCGTGAAGGACACCGGGGACAGGGCGTGCCGCAGCCGGCCGAGCGGGCCGTCCGTCTCGGCGAGCCACGCGTCCGGGTCCGCGCAGGGCTCGCCCGCCGCCGTGGTCGTGGCCTCGGCGGGGTGGATCTCGTCCGTCAGCCAGCGGGCGGTGCGCGCGAGCGCCAGCCGGACGAGCCTGCCGCCTCCGTCGTACGACTGCTCGGTCAGCGCCCGCAGCACGCCCGCCGCCAGCAGATAGCCACTTCCGTGGTCCAGGGCCTGCGCGGGCAGCGCGCCGGGCTGCCCGGCCGTGCCCTCGGTCGCCGCGATGCCCGTGGCGACCTGCACCAGGCTGTCGAAGCCGCGCCGCCCGCGCCAGGGCCCGTACGCGCCCCACGCCGACACCTGCGCCACGACCAGACCGGGGCGCCGCTCGGCAAGTGCCTTTGGCGCGAGCCCGAACCGGTCCAGGGCCCCCGGCCGGTAGCCGGTGACCACCACGTCGGCCGCGGCCAGCAGCTCCTCGAAGGTGTCCCGGCCGGCGGTGAGGTCGAGGGTCGCGGACCGCTTGCCGAAGCCGGTGTCGGCGTGCAGGTCGGGGAGTTCGGGCAGCCACGGGGCGTCCAGGCGCAGCACCTGCGCACCGAGCAGCGCCAGGGTGCGGGTGGCGACCGGCCCGGCCAGGACCCGGGTCAGGTCGAGGACGCGCAGCCCGGCGGCGGGCAGCAGCGGAGCGGTGGCGGGGTCGAGGGACGGCAGCACGCGCGCGGGTGCCGCGTCCAGCCGCTCGCGCTCGACCAGCGGCCGTGCGGCCAGCTCGGCGGCCTGCTCGTGCGCGGCCCACTCGCCCGGGGTGCGCAGGGCCACGGCGAGGCCGCCCGCGCGGCAGACGGTCTCCTCCACCTCCAGGGCGGAGCGGGCGGCGAGCCGCCCGGCCAGCTCCTCTGCCGAGGCGTCCTCGGGCAGGCCGAGCGCGGCGAGCAGCCGGGCCCGGTGGTGCGGGTAGTTGGCGTGGGTGCGCACCCAGCCGTCGGCGGTCCGCCAGAACCGTGACAGCGGCGCGAAGGCGACCGGGGCGCGTCCGTCGACCAGCAGGTGCCGTTCGCTGAGGAAGGCGGCGGCCACCGCGCCGTCGTCGACCCGGACCCCGGGCACCTCGGTACGGCCGGTCCGCCGCGCTCCCAGCTCGGCGGCGGCCAGCGCGCACGCACCGACACAGGCCTGCGCCAACTGCCGTACGGGGAGGCGGGCTTCCAGGGCCTTGGGGCGCTCAACAGCCGACACGTGGGAAACCAGTGCGGGATCGCCGCCCAGTGCGGTCCATGCAGTCGTGATGTCTGTCATGACTGCACTATGCATTATTGATTCAATCAACCCATGGATGGGGCAGGCGGACCGGTCCGGTCACCCGGTCCGGTCCGCCTGTCGGTGCGGAAATCCCTGTGGCGAGCGGCTACTTGACGGCGCGCAGCGCGTTGACGACGCCGAAGCCGTAGAAGCCGTTGACCCGCGGGCCGCCGGTGCAGGTCGCGTCCACGACCCCGTCGCCGTTGTAGTCGTACGGCCCGTCCGGGCAGCCCGGGTTGTCCGCCTGGGCCTTGAGCAGGGCCTGCAGCTGGGCCGGAGTGGCGTACGGGTGGGCCGACTTCAGCAGCGCGGCCACCGCGGCCACGTGCGGGCCGGCCATCGACGTGCCCTGGAGGAAGC
Organism: Streptomyces sp. NPDC002676; assembly: GCF_053592455.1. Taxonomy (NCBI): domain Bacteria; kingdom Bacillati; phylum Actinomycetota; class Actinomycetes; order Kitasatosporales; family Streptomycetaceae; genus Streptomyces; species Streptomyces sp. NPDC002676. The sequence goes on from NZ_JBSFVT010000001.1 coordinate 1,440,162, forward strand.
CGTACTGGTTGTTCGGCAGCGTGGACAGGATGCGGCCGTTCTTCGACGGCGTGTCCGGGATCTGGTACTTGTCGCCGCCCGGACCCGCGACGTCGACGACGCCGTTGCCGTAGCTGGAGTAGTACGACTTGACGCCCTTGACGCCCACCGCGCTCACCGTGACGACGCCCGGCAGCTGGGTCGGCACGTCGAAGCACTCGTGCGGGTCGACCGTCCGGGTCACGGCGGTCGAGTCGTCGGGGCTGGAGGTGTCGGAGATGGAGTCCGCGTCCAGGTCGTGGTTGGAGTTGCCCGCCGAGGCCACGTTGAGCGTGCCCTTGCGCTGTGCGTACAGCTGGGCCCTGTTGACCGCGTCAACGATGGCACGCTGATCGGGGTCGTCCATGCAGTTGTACATCCACGGGTCAACGTAGTAGCTGTTGTTGGTGATATCCACGCCGTGGTCGGCGGCGAAGACGAAGGCGCAGACCACGCTCTCCGGGTAGAACAACTGCGTCGAGTCGGGCTGGGCGACGGTGATGCTCGCGACCTTCACGCCGGGCGCGACGCCCGCGACGCCGATGCCGTTGCGGGCCGCGGCTATCTCGCCCGCCACGTGCGTGCCGTGATAGTGGCCGGCGTCCGCCGGCCGCCACGCGCCGTACGTCGTGTCCGCCTTGCCGCTCACGCAGTTCGCCGACTGGGAGGCGGAGAAGTTCGGGGCGATGTCCGGGTGGGTGTCGTCGACGCCCGTGTCGATGACACCCACGGTCACGTGCGGGCTGCCCGGGTTGATCGTCGCGGCCTTGTCGGCGCCGATCGCCCGCAGGTCCCACTGGTCGGCCTCGAGGGGCTCCTGGCCCGCCGTGGCGCTCTCGGCGGCCTTCGCGGCCTCGGCCCGCGACAGGACCTGCACGCTGCCCTCGTCCGTCGTCCCCGCCGCGGTCAGCGGCGCGGTGCGGGTGGCGCCCGCCGACTGCACCCCGCGCACCTGGCGCATCTGCTTGCCGAAGTCCGGGTTCGCGGAGTGGACGACGATCACGCCGATCTGGTCGTAACTCGCCACGACCGTGCCGCCGTTGCGGGTGATCTCCTGCTGCACCGACTCGATCGTGCGCTGGTCCGTGCTGGTGTTGACGACGTACGCGAGGTTCGGGCCGTCCGCCGTCGCCGTCGCGGCCACGGGTGCCGCCGCCGCGAGCTCCGAGGGCAGGAAGCCGAGCGAGACGGTCAGCGACAGCACGACCGGCACGGCGAGCGCGAGCCGGCGTCTGGAGCGCAGATGAACCATGGGATCTCCACATCATCCGGAATGAGAAACCGCCCGGACACAGGTGCTGAACGGGCAGGTACATGGCGAGTGGTGCAGTGGCGAAGCTATCTCCGTCCACGCGATCTCCGGAAGAGCCCGACGGACTTGAACCGCTCCGCGCGTGGCGCCGTGACCGTGGACGAGGGGCCCAGCAGGATCGTGGCCCCCGTCGGAATCACGAGCAGGAGTCGACTGATCACTCCCAGTCATGTGATTCCTGTCCGTGCGAGGCCAGAAAGCGCCTGTCCGCAACACGAGGAGACTCCGTGGCCACCGAGACACCGCCCCCCTCCAGAGCGCAAGCACCCCTACCCTCCGCCGAGGAGTTCGCCGAGGTACAGCAGAGCGCGGAGTTCGGTGAACTGCGCCGCGCCCACCGCTCGTTCGCCTTCCCGCTGACCGTCGCGTTCATCACCTGGTACCTGCTCTTCGTCCTGCTCTCCAACTACGCGGACGGGTTCATGGGCACCAAGGTGGCCGGCAACGTCAACATGGCCCTCGTCCTGGGTCTCGCCCAGTTCCTCACCACGTTCCTCATCGCCTGGTGGTACGCGCGCCGCGCCGCCGTCACGCTCGACCCCAGGGCCGAGGCCATCAAGTCCCGGATGGAGGGCGGAGCATGAGCCCGACGCAGCACACCCTGCTGGCCGCCGGCGAGGCGAGCCAGCACCGGCCGCTGATCATCACCCTGTTCTCGGTGTTCGTCGCCGCCACCCTCGTGATCACGGTCTGGGCGGGCCGCCAGACCAAGGACGCCGCCGACTTCTACGCCGGCGGACGGCAGTTCACCGGCTTCCAGAACGGTCTCGCCGTCTCCGGCGACTACATGTCCGCCGCGTCCTTCCTCGGCATCGCGGGGGCCATCGCCCTCTTCGGCTACGACGGCTTCCTGTACTCCATCGGCTTCCTCGTCGCCTGGCTGGTCGCGCTGCTCCTGGTCGCCGAGCCGCTGCGCAACTCCGGCCGCTACACCATGGGCGACGTGCTCGCCTACCGGATGCGCCAGCGGCCCGTCCGCACGGCCGCCGGCACCTCCACCATCGTCGTCTCGATCTTCTACCTGCTCGCCCAGATGGCGGGCGCGGGCGTCCTGGTCTCCCTGCTCCTCGGCATCACCAGCGACGGCGGCAAGATCGGCATCGTCGCCCTGGTCGGCCTCCTGATGATCGTGTACGTCACCATCGGAGGCATGAAGGGCACCACCTGGGTGCAGATGGTCAAGGCGGTGCTGCTGATCGCGGGTGCCGTGCTGCTGACCTTCCTGGTGCTGCTGAAGTTCCACTTCAACGTCTCCGACCTGCTCGGTAAAGCAGCCGACAACAGCGGCAAGGGCTCCGCGTTCCTCAAGCCCGGCCTGAAGTACGGCGCCACCGGCACCACCAAGCTGGACTTCATCTCCCTCGGCATCGCCCTGGTCCTCGGCACCGCCGGCCTGCCGCACATCCTGATCCGCTTCTACACCGTGCCCACCGCCAAGGCCGCCCGTAAGTCGGTCATCTGGGCGATCGGCCTGATCGGCGCCTTCTACCTGATGACCCTCGCCCTCGGCTTCGGCGCCGCCGCGCTGATCAAACCGGACGAGATCATCACCTCCAACAAGGCGGGCAACACCGCGGCCCCGCTGCTCGCCCTGCACCTGGGCGGAGTGGACTCCGACTGGGGCGCCATCCTGCTCGCGACGATCTCCGCGGTGGCCTTCGCGACGATCCTCGCGGTGGTCGCCGGGCTGACCCTGGCCTCGTCCTCCTCCTTCGCGCACGACATCTACGCGAACGTCATCAAGAAGGGCCAGGCCACCGAGAAGCAGGAGGTCGGCGCGGCCCGCTGGGCCACCGTCGGCATCGGCGCGGTGTCGATCGTCCTCGGCGCCCTCGCCCGCGACATCAACGTGGCCGGTCTGGTGGCCCTCGCCTTCGCGGTCGCCGCCTCCGCCAACCTGCCGACCATCCTCTACAGCCTCTTCTGGAAGCGGTTCACCACCGCGGGCGCGCTCTGGTCGATCTACGGCGGCCTGGTCACCGCGGTCGGCCTGGTGCTGTTCTCGCCGGTGGTGTCCGGCAAGGAGAGCTCGATGTTCCCCGGCGTCGACTTCCACTGGTTCCCGCTGGAGAACCCCGGGATCATCTCCATCCCGGTCGGCTTCCTGCTGGGCGCCGTCGGCACCCTGCTGTCGAAGGAGGTGCCGGACGCCGGCAAGTACGCGGAGCTGGAGGTGCGGTCCCTGACGGGCACCGGAGCGCACTGAGCTTCGTACGACGGCCGCGTCGTCCAGGACTGTACGGTCCTACGACGCGGCCTCGTCCCACCTCGTGGGATCGGCAGCTGTCGTTGTCAGTGGTCTCACGTAGGCTCGCAGGTGACGGAACTGGTGACGGAATACGAATGGTCCGGAACGAGGGAGGGGGCCCACGTGCTCATCGACACCTACGGCCGCGTGGCCACCGACCTGAGGGTCTCGCTCACGGACCGCTGCAACCTGCGCTGCACCTACTGCATGCCCGAGGAGGGCCTGCAGTGGCTGGCCAAGCCCGACCTGCTCACGGACGACGAGATCGTCCGGCTCGTCGACATAGCGGTGCGGCTGCTAGGTGTCGAGGAGGTCCGCTTCACCGGCGGCGAGCCCCTGCTCCGCCCCGGCCTGGTCGGCATCGTCGAGCGCGTCGCGGCCCTCACCCCGCGCCCCCAGACGTCCCTCACCACCAACGGCATCGGCCTCAAGCGCACCGCGACCGCCCTGAAGACGGCGGGCCTGGACCGGGTCAACGTCTCCCTCGACACCCTCCGCGCGGACGTCTTCAAGACCCTCACCCGCCGCGACCGCCACAAGGACGTCCTCGAAGGCCTCCAGGCCGCCCGCGACGCGGGCCTCACTCCCGTCAAGGTCAACTCGGTCCTGATGCCGGGACTGAACGACGACGAGGCCCCCGACCTGCTGGCCTGGGCCGTGGAGCACGACTACGAACTGCGGTTCATCGAGCAGATGCCTCTGGACGCCCAGCACGGCTGGAAGCGCGAGGGCATGGTCACCGCCGGGGACATCCTGGCCTCCCTGCGCACCCGCTTCGACCTCACCCCCGAGGGCTCCGAGGAGCGCGGCTCGGCCCCCGCCGAACGCTGGCTGGTCGACGGCGGACCGCACCGGGTCGGCGTGATCGCCTCCGTCACCCGCCCGTTCTGCTCGGCCTGCGATCGCACCCGCCTGACCGCTGACGGTCAGATACGCACGTGCCTGTTCGCCACCGAGGAGACCGACCTGCGCGCCGCCCTGCGCTCCGGCGCACCCGACGAGGAGATCGCCCGCATCTGGCGCCTGGCGATGTGGGGCAAGAAGGCGGGCGCGGGCCTGGACGACCCGTCGTTCGTCCAGCCGGACCGCCCGATGTCGGCGATCGGCGGCTGAAACTACTCCCCGTCCTCCCACTCCTTCAGCAGGACAACGTCCTTCAGGAACCCGCGAATCCCGAGGAACTGCGAAAGATGCTCGCGGTGCTCCTCGCAGGCGAGCCACGTCTTGCGGCGCTCCGGAGTGTGGATCTTCGGGTTGTTCCAGGCCAGCACCCACACGGCCGCGGCATGGCAGCCCTTGGCGGAGCAGAGGGGGGTCTCGTCACTCACAGGTTCGTCTCACAGAACAGGCGCCGGAGCGGGCGCAAACAAGGCGACGCCGAGCAGCCACGGGGGGAGCTGCCCGGCGTCGGTCCGTCGCTCCGACGGGGGATGCGGAGCGCGTACGCAGTATGTCACGGGTAACCCATCGCCCGGCACCGGAACTACACGATTGATCTGAGCTTTTCTTGAGCTTGACAAGGGGTCACGAATCGGTGTCCCCACTCATTTCCGCGGTGGGCTCCGCCGGACCTTCCTGCGCCACGGACTCCGCCCACGTCTCCTGCGCCCGCGGCGGCGCGATCATCGGGCGCACCGGCGCCGGGACGAACGTCGACGGCAGGTTCGGCGGCCGTTCCCGGCCCGCGTTGGCGATCACCACGGCGACGTAGGGGAGCAGCGCACCGGCCACCAGGGCCACGATCGCGACGTACCGTTCGACGTTCCACAGCGTTGCCGCGAGGACCACGGAGATGGTGCGGATCATCATCGAGATGACATAGCGCCGCTGGCGGCCCCGTACGTCCTCGGCGAGCCCCGTCCTGGCTCCGGTGATCCGGAAAACCTGAACGTTGTCGCGCCGCTTCCGCTTCACATTCCACCATCCGCCCGCATCGGACTCGCCCCCGGCCCGAACCGCCGTCCACGCCCGGCCGGGAACCGGGCCAGGACACGTCTCACATTACGCCGCGCGTGACCGGCCCACGAGACCGGGTCCGGCCTCCTGGCTGCGCGAACGCCCTCCACCGTGACGCGTACGAGGGATCCCGACATGCGCCGAACGGCGCAGCGGCCGAGACTGACGGTAATGCTCACGTCGAGCCGGACGAGGAGGCAGCCATGGGCTGGTTGTGGGCGATCATCGTCGGATTCGTGCTGGGCCTCATCGCGAAGGCGATCATCCCGGGCAAGCAGCACAGCCCCCTTTGGCTGACCACCATCTGCGGCATGCTCGGCGCCGCGGCCGGCAACGCGATCGCCCGCGCCTTCGGCGTCGCGGCGACCCCCGGCATCGACTGGAGCCGGCACGCCTTCCAGGTCGTCGCCGCGGTCATCATCGTCTTCGCGGTCGACATGCTCTACGTGGCGACGCTGGGCAGGAAGAAACAGCAGGCCTAGCCGGACAGCCGTACGCCTGAGGGCGGCCCCCCTCGTGGGGAGCCGCCCTCAAGCGTGTCTCAGGCGTTTCTCGGTCTCAGGCGGACGTGACCTCGACCGCCGCCAGGTTCTTCTTCCCGCGCCGCAGCACGAGCCACCGCCCGTGCAGCAGATCCGCCTCGGCGGGCACCGCGTCCTCGGCGGTGACCTTCACGTTGTTCACGTAGGCCCCGCCCTCCTTCACGGTCCGCCGCGCCGCAGACTTGCTGGCCACCAGGCCGACCTCGGCGAACAGGTCCACCACCTGGCCCAGCTCGGTGACCTTGACGTGCGGCAGCTCGGACAGCGCCGCGGCCAGCGTCCGGTCGTCGAGGTCCGCCAGCTCGCCCTGGCCGAACAGCGCCTTGGACGCGGCGATCACGGCGGCCGTCTGCTCGGCGCCGTGCACCAGCGTCGTCAGCTCCTCGGCCAGCGCGCGCTGCGCGGCACGGGCCTGGGGGCGCTCCTCGGTCTGCTTCTCCAGCTCCTCCAGCTCCTCGCGGGACTTGAAGGACAGGATGCGCAGGTAGCGCGAGATGTCCCGGTCGTCCACGTTCAGCCAGAACTGGTAGAACGCGTACGGCGTCGTCATCTCCGGGTCGAGCCAGACGGCGCCGCCCTCGGTCTTGCCGAACTTGGTGCCGTCCGCCTTGGTCATCAGCGGCGTCGCCAGCGCGTGCACGCTCGCGTGCGGCTCCAGCCGGTGGATCAGGTCCAGACCCGCCGTGAGGTTGCCCCACTGGTCGCTGCCGCCCTGCTGGAGCGTGCAGCCGTACCGCCGGTAGAGCTGGAGGAAGTCCATGCCCTGCAGGATCTGGTAGCTGAACTCCGTGTAGCTGATGCCCTGGTCGGACTCCAGACGCCGGGCCACGGAGTCCTTGGTCAGCATCTTGTTGACGCGGAAGTGCTTGCCGATGTCCCGCAGGAACTCGATCGCGGACAGGCCCTCGGTCCAGTCGAGGTTGTTGACCATCACGGCCGCGTTCTCGCCCTCGAAGGACAGGAACGGCTCGATCTGGGCGCGCAGCTTGCCCACCCAGCCGGCCACCGTCTCCGGGTCGTTCAGCGTGCGCTCCGCGGTCGGGCGCGGGTCACCGATCAGGCCCGTCGCGCCGCCGACCAGCGCCAGCGGCCGGTGCCCGGCCTGCTGGAGCCGGCGCACGGTCAGGACCTGCACCAGGTGCCCCACGTGCAGCGAGGGCGCCGTCGGGTCGAAGCCGCAATAGAACGTGACGGGACCGTCCGCGAGCGCCTTGCGCAAAGCGTCCTCGTCGGTGGACAGGGCGAACAGCCCACGCCACTTCAGCTCGTCGACGATGTCCGTCACGGTTCTCGTGTCTCCTCGATGATTTCTGGGCAGTCGGGTGACAGCCGACTACGAGGTTATACGCCCTGGCTGACAGAGCTCATATTGAAATCGGGGATGCGCAGCGGGGGCATCGCGGCCCGGGTGAACCAGTCGCACCACTCACGCGGCAGCGTCTTCTCCGTACGCCCGGCCTCCGCGGCCCGCCCCAGCAGGTCGACCGGCGACTCGTTGAACCGGAAGTTGTTCACCTGACCGGTCACCTCGCCGTTCTCCACGAGGTAGACGCCGTCCCGGGTCAGGCCCGTGAGCAGCAGGGTCGCCGGGTCGACCTCGCGGATGTACCACAGGCAGGTCAGCAGCAGCCCGCGCTCGGTGGCCGCGACCATCTCCGAAAGGGAGCGGTCCTCGCCTCCGTCCAGGATCAGGTTCCCTCCCGCCGGGGCCACCGGCAGGCCGGTCAGACCCGCGCTGTGCCGGGTGGTCGTCAGGTGCTTCAGCTCGCCCTGGCCGATCCACTCGGTGGGGTGCACCGGCAGCCCGTTGTCGAACACCGACTGGTCGCCGCCCGAGGAGTGCGCGACCACGAACGGCGCGGACTCCAGACCGGGCTCGTTCGGGTCGCTGCGCAGCGTCAGCGGCAGCTCGGAGAGCTTCTCGCCCATGCGCGTGCCGCCGCCCGGCTTGGAGAACACCGTCCGGCCCTCGGCCGCGTCCCGGCCCGACGCCGACCACAGCTGGTAGATCAGCAGGTCCGCCACGGCCGTGGGCGGCAGCAGCGTCTCGTACCGGCCCGCCGGCAGCTCCACGCGCCGCTCGGCCCAGCCCAGGCGTACGGCCAGCTCCGCGTCCAGCGCGCCCGGGTCGACGTCCTTGAAGTCCCGCGTGGACTGGCCGGCCCAGGCCGAGCGGATACGGTCCGGGGACTTGGCGTTCAGCTCCAGCGTGCCCGTCGGCTGGTCGTGCCGCAGGCGCAGCCCCGTGGACGTACCCATATACGTGGACACGAGCTCGTGGTTGGCGAAGCCGTACAGCTCCCGGCCGCCCGCACGCGCGCGTGCGAAGGCCTCGCCGAGCGCCGGGGCGAAGTCGGCGAACACGGCGGAGGAGGTCTCGGCCGGTGCCTCGGTGAAGTCCGGTGACTGCGGCACGCCGGTGACCAGCGGCTGCGCGTCCTCGGCGGGGCCGGCCGCGCGCGCGGCGGCCTCGGCGGCGCGGACCAGGGGTTCCAGCTCGTCGGCGGTGACGGCCGACCGGGACACGACCCCGGACGCCGTGCCCTCCTTGCCGTCGACGGTGGCGATGACGGTGAGCGTGCGCCCGCGCGTGACGCCGTTCGTCGTCAGCGCGTTGCCCGCCCAGCGCAGGTTGGCGGTCGAGTGCTCGTCGGCGATCACGACACAGCCGTCGGCCCGGGACAGCGCGAGAGCCTGCTCGACGACCTCGTGCGGCTTGTTCGCCTTATTGGTGGGCGCGCTCATCGACCGGCCTCCTGCGTGGTGTTCAGAATGTTGACGCTCTTGAAGAGGGCGGAGGGGCACCCGTGGGACACGGCGGCAATCTGTCCGGGCTGGGCCTTGCCGCAGTTGAAGGCACCACCGAGGACATAGGTCTGCGGTCCGCCCACGGCTGCCATCGACCCCCAGAAGTCGGTCGTCGTCGCCTGGTAGGCGACGTCCTTCAGCTGCCCGGTGATCCGCCCGTTCTCGATCTTGAAGAAGCGCTGTCCCGTGAACTGGAAGTTGTAGCGCTGCATGTCGATCGACCAGGACCGGTCGCCGACGACGTAGATGCCCCGGTCGACGCCCCCGATCAGGTCCTCCGTGGACAGCCCGGCCGGGTCCGGCTGGAGCGAGACGTTCGCCATGCGCTGCACCGGCACATGGGCGGGGGAGTCGGCGTACGCGCACCCGTTGGACCGGTCGAAGCCGGTCAGCTTCGCGATCCTGCGGTCCAGCTGGTAGCCGACCAGCGTGCCGTCCTTCACCAGGTCCCAGGACTGCGCCTCGACACCCTCGTCGTCGTACCCGATGGTCGCGAGGCCGTGCTCGGCGGTGCGGTCACCGGTGACGTTCATCAGCTCGGAGCCGTACTTCAGCTTGCCCAGCTGGTCGAAGGTGGCGAAGGAGGTGCCGGCGTAGGCGGCCTCGTAGCCGAGGGCGCGGTCCAGCTCGGTGGCGTGGCCGATGGACTCGTGGATGGTCAGCCACAGGTTGGACGGGTCGACCACCAGGTCGTACAGACCGGGCTCCACGCTCGGCGCGCGCATCTTCTCGGCGAGCAGCTCCGGGATCCGCTCCAGCTCGGCGTCCCAGTCCCAGCCGGTGCCCGTCAGGTACTCCCAGCCGCGGCCGGCCGGCGGCGCGATGGTCCGCATGGAGTCGAACTCGCCGCTCGACTCGTCCACGGACACGGCGGTCAGCTCGGGGTGCAGCCGCACCCGCTGCTGGGTCGTCACGGTCCCGGCGGTGTCGGCGTAGAACTTGTTCTCGTGCACGGTGAGCAGCGAGGCGTCCACGTGGCTCACGCCCTGCGCGGCCAGCAGCCGCGTGCTCCACTCCGCCAGCAGCGCGGCCTTCTCCTCGTCGGGCACCGTGAAGGGGTCGATCTCGTACGACGAGATCCACGTCTTCTCGGCGTGCACCGGTTCGGCGGCCAGCTCCACCCGCTCCTCCGACCCGGCGGCCTTGATCACCTGGGCGGAGAGCTTGGCCATCGCCACGGCCTGCGAGGCGACCTTGGCGGCGGCGTCCAGGGTCAGATCCACCCCGGACGCGAAGCCCCACGTACCGCCGTGCACCACCCGGACCGCGTACCCGAGGTCGGTGGTGTCGGACGATCCGGCGGGTTTGGCGTCCCTGAACCGCCAGGACGCGCTGCGCACCCGCTCGAACCGGAAGTCCGCGTGCTCGGCCCCCAGCGCCCGCGCGCGGGCGAGCGCGGCGTCGGCCAGGGCCCTTAGCGGCAGCGCCGTGAAGGCTTCGTCGATGGAATGAGGCACCGAGGTCTCCCTGCTGTCGTGGCCTGTCGGGTCCGATCATGTCGCGGGAGCGGCCCGGCGGACCACAGGTTTCGCCCTGGTACCGGCGCTTTCTGTAGGGATCCGACAGTGACGGCTGCGAGCCACTGTCGGTGCCCGCTTGCCCGAGAGCGTGCCGCTACCGATAGGTTTTCGATGAAGCCGCCTGTACTGAAGTGGTGAAGATGCTGCTCGGACGGGTTGTCGGACATCTGCAGACCGCTATCGAAAGGGTGATCCGTTGAGCCGCTCGGTTCTCGTCACCGGAGGCAACCGGGGCATCGGCCTCGCCATCGCCCGCGCTTTCGCCGACGCCGGCGACAAGGTCGCGATCACGTACCGCTCGGGTGAGCCGCCGGAGGGCTTCCTCGCCGTCAAGTGCGACATCACCGACCCGGAACAGGTGGAGCAGGCCTACAAGGAGATCGAGGACCAGCACGGTCCGGTCGAGGTCCTGATCGCCAACGCCGGCGTCACCAAGGACCAGCTCCTGATCCGCATGTCCGAGGAAGACTTCACCTCGGTCATCGACACGAACCTCACCGGCACCTTCCGCGTGGTCAAGCGTGCCAACCGCGGCATGCTGCGGGCCAAGAAGGGCCGTGTCGTACTGATCTCCTCCGTCGTCGGCCTGCTCGGCTCGGCGGGGCAGGCGAACTACGCCGCCTCCAAGGCCGCCCTTGTCGGCTTCGCGCGCTCTCTCGCCCGTGAGCTGGGCTCGCGCAACATCACCTTCAACGTCGTCGCGCCCGGCTTCGTCGACACCGACATGACGCGCGCGCTCTCCGATGAGCAGCGCGAGGGCATCATGTCGCAGGTGCCGCTCGGCCGTTACGCGCAGCCGGAGGAGATCGCCGCGACGGTGCGGTTCCTCGCCTCGGACGACGCCTCGTACATCACTGGAGCCGTCATCCCCGTTGACGGCGGACTGGGAATGGGTCACTGATCACCATGAGCGGAATCCTCGAGGGCAAGCGCATCCTGATCACGGGTGTGCTGACGGAGGCGTCCATCGCCTTCCACACGGCCAAGCTGGCCCAGGAGCAGGGCGCCGAGATCATCCTGACCGCGTTCCCGCGGCCCACGCTGACCGAGCGCATCGCCAAGAAGCTGCCGAAGCCCACCAAGGTCATCGAGCTGGACGTCACCAACGACGAGCACCTCGCCCGCCTGGCCGACCTCGTCGGCGAGGAGCTGGGCGGCCTCGACGGCGTCGTCCACTCCATCGGCTTCGCCCCGCAGGACGCGCTCGGCGGCAACTTCCTGAACACGCCGTTCGAGTCGGTCGCCACCGCCATGCACGTCTCGGCGTACTCCCTGAAGTCGCTCACCATGGCCTGTCTGCCGCTGATGCAGAACGGCGGCTCGGTCGTCGGCCTGACCTTCGACGCGCAGTTCGCCTGGCCGCAGTACGACTGGATGGGCCCGGCCAAGGCCGCCCTGGAGGCGACCAACCGCTACATGGCGCGCGACCTGGGCAAGCAGAACATCCGCTGCAACCTGGTCTCGGCGGGCCCCCTCGGCTCCATGGCCGCCAAGTCCATCCCGGGCTTCAGCGAGCTGGCCTCCGTGTGGGACTCCCGCTCCCCGCTGGAGTGGGACCTGAAGGACCCGGAGCCGGCCGGCCGGGGCATCGTCGCCCTGCTGAGCGACTGGTTCCCGAAGACCACCGGCGAGATCATCCACGTCGACGGCGGTCTGCACGCCATCGGCGCCTGATCGCTGCCGCCGAGGCTCGACCGACGGACGAGGCCCGCACCCCTCAGGGTGCGGGCCTCGTCCCGTGAAGCGGGCAGAAGGGTGAGTCACCCGTTCGGCGTACTCGGCCGGGCGGCGCCGCAGTCCAACGGCGCACTCTGGATGAAGCGTTCCATCCGCGCATCCCTCCGCAGCTCGGCCCAGGAGGTCCCCTTGTGCGCCTGTCCCGCAGCCTGGCCTCGGTGACCGTGGCCGTGGCCCTCGTGCTGACCCTGCCGTACGACGCGCTGCCCCACGCGCGCGTGAGCGGCGGCAAGCCGCCCGCGCCCGGCCTCTTCGGCGCCGCCTGCCGTACCTCCGTCCGCGGCTCCCACGTGGTGGCCTACTGTCATAACCCCTATGTCGACACCGATCGCGTGCGCCTGCACATAGAGTGCGCCCGCTGGTGGGACATCGACACCGACAGCGCGCCCGTCGACGCCGGGCCCGCCATGACCGTACGGCTGACCGGGCGGTGCTGGCAGGAGGTCCGCTCGGCGTGGGTCAGTCACCAGAAGAAGCGCTGAACCGGTCCGGACGGCACAGGAACGGATAGCTCGCGGCCTCCAGGGCGGCGCCCTCCGCGTCCCCCGCGCGGATCGCGTCCAGCAGCCGGGTGTGGTCCATGTGCGTGCCCGGCGTCAGCTCCGCGCCGACGTCCGCGCGCAGCCAGTCCCGCAGCACCTCGCCCAGGTCGGCGTACATAGCCGTCATCACGTCGTTGTGGGAGGCGGCCACCACGCCCAGGTGGAAGGTCGCGTCGGCCGCCACGAAGGCCTCCGCGTCACCGCTCTCCCAGGCCTCCTCGCGCCGCCGCAGCAGCGCATCAAGCTGTTTGAGGTCCTTCTCGGTACGCCGCTCGGCGGCCAGCTTCGCCGCCGCCGACTCCAGCGTGGAACGCAGCTCGGCGATGTGCCGCGGGTCGGCGTCGGCGAACCGGCGGTGCATCACGCCGGCCAGCTCGCTCGTCGCGACCACGTAGGTGCCTGAGCCCTGCCGGATGTCCAGCAGGCCGTTGTGCGCGAGCGCGCGGACCGCCTCGCGGACGGTGTTGCGGGCGACGCCGAGCTGCTCGACCAGCTCCGGCTCGGTCGGGATCCGCGAGCCGACCGGCCACTCACCGGAGGCGATCTGATTGCGCAGCTCCGCGATGACCTGTTCGGACAGCGCCGAACGACGCGGGTGGCTCAGGGGCATGGCACGCCTTCGCACGACAGTCCCGGGCGGGCACAGCCCGGGGATGGACAACCAATCATCCTATGATTCTATGATGGGTCCCATGGCTAGTGAGGAAACCAGGACGAAGGAAATCCGGACCGTGGCAACCCGGACGGCGGAGCCCGGGGCGGCGGCCCCCACGCGCGCGTGGGCGTCCCGTCTGGTCGTCGTCGGCATCGTGCTCACCGCGCTGAACCTGCGTCCTGCCATCACCAGCCTCGGCGCGCTCCTCGAAGAGGTCCGCGACGGGCTCGGCATGAGCGGCAGCGTGGCCGGACTGCTCACCTCCGTGCCCCCGCTCTGCTTCGCCGTCTTCGGCGCCACCGCCCCCCGCCTGGCCCGCCGCTTCGGCCCGGCCACCGTGGTGTGCGCCGGCATGGTCGCCATCGCCACGGGCCTGCTGATCCGGCCCTACGCCGGCAACGCGGCCGGATTCCTCGGCGCCACCGCGCTCGCGCTGATGGGCATCGCCGTCAGCAACGTGCTGATGCCGGTCATCGTCAAGCGCTGGTTCCCGGACCGGGTCGGCTCCATGACCGGCCTGTACTCGATGGCCCTCGCCGCCGGCACCTCCCTGGCCGCCGCGGCCACCGTGCCCATGACGGACGCGATGGGCGGCAGCTGGCAGTCCGGACTCGCCGTGTGGGCCGCGCTCGCGCTGGCCGCCGTACTGCCGTGGCTGCCGCTCGTACGGGACCGGGGCGCGGCCCCCGCCCAGGAGCCGGTGCGCGCGGAGCAGGACCGGCCCGCCCCGCTGCGCCTCACCCGCAGCCGCACCGCCTGGGCACTCGCCCTCTTCTTCGGCCTCCAGGCCACCGGCGCCTACGTCACGATGGGCTGGATGGCGCAGATCTTCCGGGACGCCGGCGTCCCGGCGGGTACGGCCGGACTGCTGCTCGCGGCCACCATGGTGATGGGCGTGCCGCTGGCCTTCGTCATCCCGCGCCTCGCCACCCGGCTGCCCCACCAGGGCCCGATCGCGCTGGCTCTGGGTCTCTGCGGCCTCTCCGGATACGCCGGTCTGTACTTCGCGCCGGTCGGCGGCGCCTGGGCCTGGGCCCTGCTGCTCGGCGTCTCCAACTGCGCCTTCCCGCTGGCCCTGACGATGGTCGGCATGCGGGCCAGCAGCGGGGCGGGCGTGGTCCAGCTGTCCGCGTTCGCGCAGAGCACCGGCTACCTGATCTCCATCCCGGGCCCGCTGCTGGTGGGCGTGCTCTATCAGCACAGCGGCGGCTGGGGGCTGCCGATCGCCCTCATGGCGGGGCTGATGCTGCCGCAGATGGCGGTGGGCTTCCTGGCCGGCCGGAACCGCACGGTGGAGGACGAGGCGGCGGCACGCTGACCGCCGGACCCCGGGGGAGTGGGCGCGGGCGAAGGGTGCGAGACTGGGCGGCATGCCCGTGCTCGACCCGAACCCGCAGAACAGCCAGAAGAAGATGCTGCTCGTCTTCGGCGCGTTCTTTGCCATCTTCGTGATCATCGCCGTCATCGCGACGATCGCGGCCCCGTGATCTCGTGACCCCGTGCCTCCCCGGTCCCGCGACTCGGTGACTTCGTGACCCGGTGACTTCGTGACCCGGTCGGCCGGACCTCCGGCGGCGGATGGTGGGGATAACTCCACCATCCCCTAGGGGGTGAGGGTCAGGGTCAAGTGGGTGGATGCCCGGATGGGTTGGCGGCCCCGGATTCCGTAGCTTCGAATGGTGACCGCGCCAGGCGGCCACGGACCATTCGAAGAGCCACGGAGGCGATCATGCCGGCCCGCACCCACTCCCGCCCCCATCCGGCGACCACGGGCGGCGTCGACATCCGGCTGCCCTGGTGGGCCCTGGCCCTGCCCGTGCTCGCCTTCGTCGCGCTGCTCGGGCTGATACTGAACCCGTCGGACGCCCACGCGGCGAGCGGCGATCCGGCGATCACCCACCTCGTCGAGCGCGCGCGGGAGCTGCTCGCGCGCTGAGAAAGTGCCTCGGCAGCGGTGAATCCGCATGTCAACTCCCTGCGCCGCATGGCCTGTTTCATGCGAAGCTGGGTCCCATGAGCGCCGCAGAACCTCGCACGATCGTCCTCCTCCGGCATGCGAAAGCCGACTGGCCCCAGGTGACCGACCATGACCGCCCGCTCGCCGAGCGTGGCCGGATGGACGCCGCGGTCGCCGGACGCAAGCTGGCCGACACCGGCATCACCTTCGACCTGGCTGTGTGCTCCACCGCGATCCGGACCCGCGAGACCTGGAAGCTCGCCGTCCACGAACTGGCTCACCGGCCGAAAACCGTCTACGAGGAGCGGGTCTACGAGGCCTCGCCCGGCGAGCTGATCGCCGTGCTCAACGAAGTCCCGGACGACGTGCGGAACGTGATCCTGATCGGCCACAACCCGGGCGTGCACGGCCTCGCCGAGATCCTGGCCGGAGCGGCCGAGGGCGACGCCCGCGAGCGGATGAACGGCCGCGGCTTCCCCGCTGCCGGCTTCGCGCTGCTGACCTACGACGGCCCCTGGAAGAGCCTGGAGCCCCACGTGGCCACGCTCGCGGACTACTGGGAGCCCTCCGACTGACCGCACGGACGGCAGGAGGGCCCGGTACCGCAATGGCGCCGGGCCCTCCTCGCAGCCGGGGTACGACCTCCGGCTCAGTCCTCGTGCATGTCCGCCGCCTCGACCTCTTCGCGGGTGATGCCCAGCAGGTAGAGGACCGTGTCCAGGAAGGGGAAGTTCACCGCCGTGTGCGCGGCCTCGCGGACCACCGGCTTGGCGTTGAAGGCGACGCCCAGACCGGCCGCGTTCAGCATGTCCAGGTCGTTGGCGCCGTCACCGATCGCCACCGTCTGCGACAGTGGCACCCCGGCCTCCGCGGCGAACCGGCGCAGCAGCCGGGCCTTGCCCGCCCGGTCCACGATCTCCCCGGTGACCCGGCCGGTCAGCTTCCCGTCGACGACCTCCAGTGTGTTGGCCTGGGCGAAGTCCAGCCCGAGCCGCTCCTTCAGGTCGTCCGTGACCTGCGTGAACCCACCGGAGACGACTCCCACCTGGTAGCCGAGCCGCTTCAGCGTGCGGATCAGGGTGCGCGCGCCCGGCGTCAGCTGCACCTCGGCGCGGACCTTGTCCACCACCGAGGCGTCCAGCCCTTTCAGCAGCGCCACGCGCGCGTGCAGCGACTGCTCGAAGTCCAGTTCCCCGCGCATCGCCGCCGCGGTCACCTCGGCGACCTCGTCCTCGCATCCGGCGTGCGCGGCGAACAGCTCGATGACCTCGTCCTGGATGAGGGTGGAGTCCACATCCATGACCACCAGCCGCTGGGCGCGCCGGTGAAGGCCCGCCGAGACGACCGCGATGTCGACACCCAGTGCCGCCGCGTCGGTCACCAGGGCCGTGCGCAGCGGCTCGGTCTCCACACCGGAGACGGCGAACTCCACCGCCGTCACGGGGTACTTGGCGAGCCGGAAGATACGGTCGATGTTGCCGCCGGCCTTGGCGATCCGGGCGGCGATGGCGGCCGTCGACTCGGCGGAGAGGGGGTGACCGAGGACGGTCACCAGGGAGCGCCCGTGACCGCGCGGACGGTTGTCGCCGTGCCCGGAGATGATCTCTGCCTGCATCTTCATCGACTCGGCCCAGCTGTGCACGGTGGCCCTGAGGTCGCCCTCGAGGCCGGCCGGGGGCTCGGTCACCAGGGCGCACAGCACCAGGCGGCCCCGGGTGACGACCTGCTCGATGTCGACCACGTCGACGAAGTAGGCGGCCAGGGTGTCGAAGAGGCCGGCCGTGATGCCCGGCCTGTCCTTGCCGAAGATCTTGACAAGGAGGGTGGGGACCTCAGAGGTCTGCGAAGCGGCGGTCTGCGAAGCGCTCATGGTGTCACCACCGTATCCGGCACCCAGTGCCTTGCGCCGGACAGGTCCGCCTGCCGGACACGGAACAATGAGTGTCGGTCCGGTGACACGGATCTTGCCACTGGGAGACTGCCCGGCTGGGCGCCCGACCGGGCGGCCTGCTTTAGGCACGAGGGTGCCACGCCACCTGCGCACGCTCCACCGCGGCGGCCGTCAAAGCTCCGCCGGATCGCCCCGGACCGGCCTCACCCCCGGTCCTGCGGCCCCTTCGGCCTCCTCGGCGAAGGCTGGGGTGGTAGGGGAGGCGGAAGCGGCGGGGGCGGCGGTGGCGGATAGATGGCGGAGCCGACAGGCCGGGTGATGGTGGGGGCGTCGTACAAGTCGTCACCGCCATTGTCACTGCCACTGCCACTGCCACTGCCACTGTCAGCGTCACCGTCACGAGGCGGCGGCTCGTCCCGCAGTTCCTCCGGTACCCGGAGATACGGATTCGTGGCGGGGTTCGGCGGCCGGTACGGCCTGCGGGGCGTGTACGGACCGGGACCGCCGTGTCCCTCCACTTCGCGCATCTGCCCCGGACCGGCGGCCCCGGCCCCCGAAGGCGCCGCCCCCGCCGACCGGGCGAGCAGCGCCCCCGTGGCCCCGGCCCCCGCGCCCCACGCCGCCCCCAGCAGCAGCGCCGTCGTGAGGTGGCCGTGCAGGGCGATGCCCGCGCCGAAGGCGTCGAAGCCGAGTACGGACAGCGAGGCGTCCACCGAGACGCCGGTCAGCCAGGCGAGCAGGGGCAGGGCGAGCGCGGTCGCGACGCCGAGCCGCAGCGCGCAGCGGCCGGCGAAGGCCGCCACGCCGCAGGACCCGGGGGCCGGGGGTGTCCGTACCGCTGTCAGTACTCCCGCCAGCACCATCATCAGCACCGCCGCCACCCCCAGCAGCCACACCCGCCCGTCCAGCCCGGCCAGCCGCCCCAGGGTCACGGACCGGCCGGAGTGCGCGTCCAGGAGCTGGTCCAGCGGATGGGGCAGCAGCGTGCTCAGGGCGCCGGTGGCCCTGCCGTCCCAGGGCACGTACAGGCCGAGCGGGACGCCGAGCCACACCCCGTTCGGGGCGCCGAGCAGCGCCGCGCCGGCGATCCGCCGGGGATGCTCGTCGCCGATCGCCGCGTACGCCGCCGCGGCGAGCCCCGCCGCCACGGCCGTCAGCAGCACCGTGACGAGCGCCGACACGGCCGGCCGTACCACCCGGTGCACGGGGTCCCAGCCGTGCGGCAGGGGAGTACGGCGGGAGGCGAGCAACGCGAGCAGCAGGACGCCGGCCGACCAGCCGAGCCCGCCGAGCACCGTGGGCGCGGTGTCGACGGTGAAGCCGACCGCCGCCCTGGCGTGGATCAGGTCGCCGATCCGGTCCGGCAGCAGCCCGCCCACGTCGCCGAGGCCGGGGAGGTGCAGGCCGCCGCCCTTGCCGCCCCCGCCGCCCGGCAGGCCGCCGAGGCCGAGCGAGCCGCCGTCGATCGTGATGACGTCGTGACCTGCCCAGGCCAGCCCGGCCGTCATCGCCACGAAGAGCGCGACCACTGCGCCCGCGCGCGCGAGGAGTTCGGCGGGTGCGACCACAACTCCGGCCGTGCGCAGGGACCGTAGGAAGAACCAGGACAACAGCAGGGCGCCGACCAGGCTCACGCCAAGTGGCGTGATTTCGACGGCGGTGTGCGCCTCGGCGCCTTTCAGTCCAAATGCGGACACGTCGCCCGACGGTGAGACCGAACCGCCCGCCCCCAGGGCCACAACCGCCGCTGTCATGGGGCCCAGTGAGCCCGTCGAATCGGCCCGCAGCAGATGCAGTCCGAGCGCGGCGGTGCCCGCCATACCGATCAATGCCCAACTCACCGCGGCGATCGCGGACAGCAGGACGTCCGTCCAAGGCAGTGTCGTACCGTGCCGTGCGGTTCCGACGCCTGTGGCAGCGCTCATGGCAGACCCCCCGATCCGTGGCGCGGCACCGGCCGCGCATGTCCCTCTCGCGGGGGATTACCACTCTCCGGCCGGGTTTCAACCCCGTAAACGGGGCGAGTTGGAGCGCGCGCGGGCGCTCTGTGCAAGGCCCGACTTTCAGTCAACGGGCAGAGCCTGAAATAGTTCCCCCCGATGTTCGACATCCCTAGACTCCCCAAGATGGGGGACAACTCGGGGGACAACTCAGTGGGGCATGGAGTGCCGGAACTCGTACTGGAATCAAACGGACGGACCTGGACGCTGGACCCGTCCAGGCCCTACACCCTGGGGCGTGATCCGCAGGGTGACATCGTCTTCGACGACGCCAGGGTCTCCTGGCGACACGCCACGGTCAGCTTCAACGGCCGCAGTTGGGCCATCGAGGACCACGGCAGCACCAACGGCACGTTCGTGCAGGGCCAGCGGATCCAGCACATGGAGCTGGCCCCGGGCTCGTCCGTGAACCTCGGCAACGCGACCGACGGACCGTGCCTGAACCTCAGCGCCGCCGCGGCCCCGGTCGGCCAGGCCCAGCAGCCGCAGGCGGCGCCGTACGCCGCCCAGGGCGCGGGCGCCGGCGCCGGCTGGGCGCAGCAGGCCCCGCAGCAGGCTGCCGTACCACCGCAGGCCCAGCAGGCGCCGCAGGCGGGATGGCAGCAGCCGCAGCAGGCCGTGCCGTTCCCGCAGCAGCAGGGCGGTCCGGGCGAGCAGTACGCGCAGAAGACGCCCGGTGGTGGCGCGGGGGCGCCGCCGGTCTACGGCGACCGCAGCCCGACCACGTTCCACCAGTTCTCCGTCGGCCGCGTGATGCGCATAGGCCGTGCCCTGGAGAACGAGCTGGTCGTCTCCGACCTCCAGGTCTCCCGGCACCACGCCGAGTTCCACTCGACGCCCGACGGCCGCTTCGAGATCCGCGACCTGGGCTCGCACAACGGCACCTACGTCAACGGTATGCCGATCGCCAAGGGCGGCTCGGTGCTGCTCGGCCCGGCGGACATCGTCGGTGTCGGTCACTCCAACTTCCGTATCGTCGGCGACCGCCTCGAGGAGTTCGTCGACACCGGTGAGGTCTCCTTCTCCGCGCGCCACCTGACCGTCACGGTCGACGGCGGCAAGCAGATCCTGAAGGACGTCTCCTTCGGCGTCCCGGAGAAGTCGCTGATCGCGGTCATCGGCCCGTCCGGCTCCGGCAAGTCGACCCTGCTCAAGGCCCTCACCGGCTACCGGCCCGCCAACCAGGGCGAGGTCCTGTACGACAACCGGAACCTGTACAAGCAGTTCGCCGAGCTGCGCCAGCGCATCGGTCTGGTCCCGCAGGACGACATCCTGCACAAGGAACTGAGCGTCAAGAAGGCCCTGAAGTACGCGGCCAAGCTGCGCTTCCCCGCCGACACCACCGCCCAGGAGCGCGACGCCCGCATCGACGAGGTGCTGCGCGAGCTGAAGCTCGACGTCCACAAGGACAAGAAGGTCACCTCCCTCTCCGGTGGCCAGCGCAAGCGCGTCTCGGTGGCCCTGGAGCTGCTCACCAAGCCGTCGCTGATCTTCCTGGACGAGCCGACCTCCGGCCTCGACCCGGGCATGGACCGCGATGTCATGCAGCTGCTGCGCGGCCTCGCCGACGACGGCCGTACGGTCCTCGTCGTCACCCACTCGGTGGCCGAGCTGGCGCTGTGCGACAAGCTGCTGGTGATGGCGCCGGGCGGCGCGGTCGCCTACTTCGGTCCGCCGGAGGAGGCGCTGAACTTCTTCGGCTACGACACCTGGGCCGATGTCTTCTCCGCCTTCGAGAACTACCGCGACTACGACTGGGCGGGCCGCTGGAAGGGCTCGCAGCACTACCAGATGTACGCGGCGGACATCGACGCGGTCGCCCCGCAGTCCGTACCCGTGCACATGCCTCCGATGCAGGCCATCAGACCGCCCAAGCCGCAGCCCTGGGGCTCGCAGCTGATGACCCTGATCCGGCGCTATGTGTCGGTCATCGTCTCCGACAAGGGCTTCCTGGCGCTGACGGTGATCCTGCCGGCCGTGCTCGGCGCGGTCAGCCTGCTGATCGACCACAAGCGGGGCCTGCTGGTCAACGCGGCGATCAACCCGCGCACCGGCGTGCACGTCCCGAACGGCACGGCGACCACGGTGCTGCTGATCCTCGCGGTCGGCGCCTGTTTCGCCGGCGCGGCGAACTCGGTCCGTGAGCTGATCAAGGAACGGGTGATCTACGAGCGGGAGCGGGCGACCGGCCTGTCCCGGTCGGCGTACCTGATGTCCAAGGTGGTCGTCCTCGGCGCCGTCACCGTGCTCCAGGGCCTGATGGTCGGCCTGATCGGCTTCTCCAGCCGCGAGATCCCCGACCAGGGGCTCGTCCTGGGCGGCTCGACGCTGTTCGAGCTGTGCCTGCCGATCATGGCGCTCGGCTTCACCTCGATGATGTTCGGCCTGGTGATCTCCTCGCTGGTGAAGACCGCCGAGAAGACGATGCCGCTGCTGGTCATGTTCGCGATCATCCAGGTCGTGTTCACCGGCTGCCTCTTCACCCTGCACGGCACGCTCGGTGTCAACGAGTTCTCGTACCTGATGCCGTCGCGCTGGGCGGTGGCCGCCGCGGGCGCCACGCTGGACTTCAACAACATCGCCCCGAACACCGACGACCCCGGCAGCACGGACCCGCTGTGGGACCACGCGGCCTCGGCCTGGGGCATGGACATGGTCGCCCTGATCGCGATCGGTGTGGCCTGCGGCTTCTTCGTGGCCCGCTTCCTGCGCCGCCACGAGCCCGAGGTCATGCGGAAGTAACCGCACCTGCACGACGTGAAGGGCGGCACCCCCCCGAGGGGTGCCGCCCTTCCGCGTATGTCAGAGGTCCGCGCCAGCCTCAGTACGCGCTGTTGACGTTGTCGATCGAGCCGTACTTGTCGGCCGCGTAGTTGGCGGCCGCGGTGATGTTGGCGACCGGGTCGTAGATGTTCCACGAGGTGCCGTTGACGTGGTACGCGTTGAAGGTCGGCGGGATCACCTGGAGCAGGCCCTTCGACGGGATGCCGTTGATCGCGTTGATGTCCCAGTTGTTGATGGCCATCGGGTTGCCCGAGGATTCCCGCATGATGTTGCGGTGCAGGCCGTTGTAGCTGCCCGGGATGCCCTTGGTGTGCATGATGTCCAGGGCGTGGCGGATCCAGCCGTCGAGGTTGTTGGCGTACGTCTTCGCCGCGACCGGCTGCATCTGGGGGCGCTGCACGGAGCGGCTGGCGGCGGCAGCCTTGGCGGCGCGCGCCTGCACGGCCTTCTTGACGGCCTCGGCCTTCTTGAGGGCCTCGGCCTTCTGCTTGGCGGCGGCGACGGCGGCGGCCTGGGCCTTCGCCTTGGCGAGGGCGGCGGTCTCCGCCTTCTTCTGGGCCGCGAGGGTGTCGAGCTTGATCGTCTCGGTGGCGAGCTGGTCGGTGACCGTGCCCTTGACGTTCTGCAGCGAGGTGGTGGCGCCGGCGATCTTGGCGGTCGTGGCGGGGGCACCGGTGGTGACGCTCTCGGCGTTGCTGGGGGCGGCCGAGAAGGCGAGGGCGGCGCTGCCGAGACAGCAGACACCGGCGATCGCGGCCTTGTGGTGCTTGGTCAGGGAACGACTATGACCACGGGTGAGGATGTTCTTGGGCATGGCTGTGGACCTCTTCTGTAGCGCGGAGGTCGCTCCTGCGTCCGCCGGGGGAATCGGCTCCCTCCCGCACGAACGCCGCGGTGGGTAGCCGCGGCGCTGAGCGACGTGAGCAATTCTTAGCGGGCGCAAAATGCCCTGGCAAAGGTGTGACGTACGATCCCGGGTAGTGGATCGCGGAGGGGCAAATCGGGACAGATTGGGCCGTTCGCCCCGTTCACCCTGGGAGTCTTTAGTTCCTATGTCCGTTAGTACGTGATGTGCACCCTATGCGCGGGCTCACATCGGGGGCCGCGACAATCTCACCGATAGTTGCCGCCGCAACGCCCTGTGTGAGCTCGCCGCAGTCCCGCCCGGCAGCCGCACCTCAGTCCCCGCGCGTATGCCCGCACGCGTAACCGCACGCGCGCGCGTGGAGAAGGGAGAAGTGCGCCGCCACGCGCGCGTGCCGGGGCCTACGACGCCCGCCCTAGGTCCACCGGCCCGGTCCCCGCCGTCACAGGTCCGATCCGCCCTGTCACTCCCCGCCGGTACCGTGAGGAACATGAGTCAAGGCCCCCGGTCCGGCCTCGCAGCGGTGAGTTCCGCGCTGCTGGCCATGAGCAGGCATCTGGAGGTGCGCGACGTCCTCAAGACGATCGTCGCCTCCGCCCGCGAGCTGCTCGACGCGCAGTACGCCGCCCTCGGCGTCCCCGACGATCACGGAGGCTTCGCCCAGTTCGTCGTGGACGGCGTCAGCGACGCCCAGTGGAAGGCCATCGGCCCGCTGCCGCGCCAGCACGGCATTCTCGCCGCGATGCTGCACGAGGCCCGGACCCAGCGCCTCGCCGACGTACGCAAGGACCCGCGCTTCGAGGGCTGGCCGGACGCCCACCCCGACCTGGTCGACTTCCTGGGCGTGCCCATCGGCGACGGCGACGAGGTCATCGGTGCCCTGTTCCTCGCCAACAAGCAGTGCTCCCCGAAGGGCGACCCTCCGGGCCCGAAGCCCGAGGACCTGTGCGGCTTCACCGAGGAGGACGAGGAACTCCTCTCCATCCTCGCCCAGCACGCCGCGATCGCTCTCACCAACGCCCGCCTCTACGAACGCAGTCGCGAGCTGACCATCGCCGAGGAACGCTCCCGGCTCGCCCACGAACTGCACGACGCGGTCAGTCAGAAGCTCTTCTCCCTGCGCCTGACCGCCCAGGCGGCGACCGCGCTGATCGACCGCGATCCGGCCCGCGCGAAGGACGAACTGCACCAGGTCGCGGCGCTCGCCGCCGAGGCGACCGACGAACTGCGCGCCGCCGTCGTGGAGTTGCGCCCCGCCGCCCTCGACGAGGACGGCCTGATCGCCACCCTGCGCACCCAGATACAGGTCCTCGACCGCGCCCACACCGCGCGCGTGACCTTCACCAGCACCGGCTTCCGCGCCCTGCCCGCGTCGCAGGAAGAGGCCCTGCTCAGGGTCGCCCAGGAAGCCCTGCACAACGCCCTGCGCCACTCCGGCGCCGAGCACGTCGACGTGAGCGTGCAGCGGCGTGGCCGCGGAGCCGTCCTGCGCGTCACCGACAACGGCAGCGGCTTCGACCCCAAGCCCGTCCGCCGCGCCGGACGCCATCTGGGCCTGGTCTCCATGCGGGACCGGGCGAGCGGGGTCGGCGGCACGCTGACCGTGGAATCGGCGCCCGGCAAGGGCACCACGATCGAGATGGAGGTCCCTGGTGGCTGACGTAATCAAGGTGCTGCTCGTCGACGACCACCAGGTCGTCCGCCGAGGCCTGCGCACCTTCCTGGAGGTGCAGGACGATATCGAGGTCGTCGGTGAGGCCGCCGACGGCGCCGAAGGCGTGGCCCGCGCCGAGGAGTTGCGGCCCGACATCGTCCTCATGGACGTCAAGATGCCGGGCATGGACGGCATCGACGCCCTGCGCAGACTCCGCGAACTCGACAACCCCGCGCGCGTGCTGATCGTCACCAGCTTCACCGAGCAGCGCACGGTCGTCCCGGCGCTGCGCGCGGGCGCCGCCGGGTACGTCTACAAGGACGTGGACCCAGACGCGCTCGCCGGCGCCATCCGCTCCGTGCACGCGGGGCACATCCTGCTCCAGCCCGAGGTCGCCGGCGCCCTGCTCTCCCAGGAGGAGGTCAACTCCGGCCAGGGCAGAGGTGGTTCGCTGACCGAGCGGGAACGCGAGGTGCTGGGCCTGATAGCGGACGGCCGCTCCAACCGCGAGATCGCCCGCGCCCTGGTGCTGTCCGAGAAGACGGTCAAGACACACGTCTCCAACATCCTGATGAAGCTCGACCTCGCCGACCGCACCCAGGCCGCCCTGTGGGCCGTACGCCACGGGGTGACCGGCTGACGTGCGGTTCATCCACTGAGGCAGAGCCTCTCAAGGGCCGGGCGGTCGTGGAACTCGGCCCGTCCGGGGGTGCCCCCTCTGGGGGAGCCTGAGGACAAGGCCGTTCAGACCCCCCGCTCGCGCTCCTCCACAATGGAGTTGTACGCCGCGACCTGTGCCCGCCGGGCCGTCCGCTCGACCGGCCGCAGCGCCTCGGACCGAGCCGCGATCTCGGCGGAGCTGACCGCCCCGCCGTGCCCGTTGCCGTACGCCAGCGACACCAGCAGCCCGACCCGCTGAGCCAGCTCCAACACCCGCACCGCACGAGGTGGATACCCCGGCGCCAGCACCTCCCGGCCTCGCTCGGACCGTGCCCGGTACGCGTCGATCGCCGCCTCCGCCACCGGACCCGACCCGGCGACGTCCAGCTTCGAGAGCACCGAGGTCGCCTCGCGCAGCGCCTCCGCCAGCTCCCGCTCCGCCTCGCCCAGCGAGGGCACGTCCGCGGGCGGCGCCTCCCGCACCGGCAGCACATGCCAGACCACCTCGGCGTGCACATCGCCCGCGGGCCCGGCCTCGTACACCTCCGGCACCAGCCCGAACGCGGCACCGAAACAGACCACCGCCTCCTCGGCCTCCAGCGCCCGCGCGTTGAACTCCGCCGGCCCGCTCAGCCCCAGCGGATGACCGGGCGCGGGGAGCGCGACCCGCAGGCCGGTGACCCCCAGCGTGCGCAGCCGTCCCAGCGCGAGCGTGAGCCCGACCGGCGCGGACTCACCCGGCAGCCCCTCCACCCGGTGCACCGTGTCCTCGCCCACAATGGCGAGGACAGCGTCATCCGGAGAGACAAGTCCGGCCAAAAGGGCATTTCCCCAAGCGGCAAGGCGTCCTGAACGCGGTTCCGAGAGCATGCCCCCACCCTAAGGACCGGACCGATGGAATGGAGCGACGCACGCGTGGCGTAGATTTCATGAAGGCCGCGCCCACCGGCGCGGCACACCGAGCCACAGGGTTACGCGACAGCCGACGCCGGCGACACTGCAAGGGGAGACAACGCGCTCATGAGCGATGTTCTGGAGCTTCAGGACGTATCCGTGGTCCGCGAAGGCCGGGCTCTGGTGGACCAGGTCTCCTGGTCGGTGAAGGAGGGCGAGCGCTGGGTCATCCTCGGCCCCAACGGCGCCGGCAAGACCACCCTCCTGAACGTCGCGTCCAGCTACCTCTTCCCCAGCAAGGGCACCGCCACCATCCTCGGCGACACCCTCGGCAAGATCGACGTCTTCGACCTGCGCCCCCGCATCGGCGTGGCCGGCATCGCCATGGCCGAGAAGCTCCCCAAGCGCCAGACCGTCCTGGAGACCGTCCTCACCGCCGCCTACGGCATGACGGCCCACTGGCAGGAGGAGTACGACGAGGTCGACGAGCAGCGCGCCCGTGCCTTCCTCGACCGGCTCGGCATGAGCGACTACCTGGAGCGCCGCTTCGGCACCCTCTCCGAGGGCGAGCGCAAGCGCACCCTCATCGCCCGTGCCCTGATGACCGACCCCGAGCTGCTCCTGCTGGACGAGCCCGCCGCCGGCCTCGACCTCGGCGGCCGTGAGGACCTGGTCCGCCGCCTCGGCCGGCTGGCCCGCGACCCCATCGCCCCCTCGATGATCATGGTCACGCACCACGTCGAGGAGATCGCGCCCGGCTTCACCCACGTCCTCATGATCCGTCAGGGCAAGGTCCTCGCCGCCGGCCCGCTCGAGCTGGAACTCACCTCCCGCAACCTCTCCCTCTGCTTCGGCCTCCCGCTCGTCGTCGAGCAGGTCGGCGAGCGCTGGACCGCCCAGGGCCTGCCGCTGTCCTGACCCGTCGGGGCTTGTCCCGTCCCGGCCTTGTCCCGTCCCGGCCTTGTCCCGCCCCGGTCCTGAGCGCCTCCACTCCGGTTTGCGCCCTGTCCGCCGCCCGACCCGGGGTCCTACCATGACCACGTGGACGACATCGACGCATGGGTGTGGTGGCTCGTCGGCGCGGCGGCGCTCGGAATCCCGCTCGTGGTCACCGCGATGCCGGAGTTTGGCATGCTCGCGGTGGGCGCGGTCGCAGCCGCGGTCGTCGCCGGCCTCGGCTTCGACGCCGTGATCCAGGTACTCGCCTTCGTCGTCGTCTCGGTCGCCCTCATCGCCGTCGTCCGGCCCATCGCGGCCCGGCACAGCCGGCAACGCCCCCAATTCGCGAGCGGCGTGGACGCGTTGAAGGGCAAGCAGGCGGTCGTACTGGAGCGCGTCGACGGCTCCGGCGGCCGGATCAAACTCGCCGGAGAGGTCTGGTCGGCCCGTTCCCTGGACACCGGCCGCGCCTACGAAGTGGGCCAGGAGGTGGACGTCGTGGACATCGAAGGGGCCACCGCGATCGTCATCTGAGCCATCCGGCCTGCGAGTTGGGCGGCAGTCTGACAGACTCGACCAGCAAGATCTTCAACAGTCATGAGATCTACCGAAGGCGCCGAGGCGGAGAAGGGTACGGGGAACGACGATGGACGCGGTCATCATCGTCCTGATCATTCTGGTGGTGTTGGTCTTCATCGCCCTGATCAAGACGATCCAGGTCATCCCACAAGCCAGCGCTGCGATCGTGGAGCGCTTCGGCCGATACACGCGGACACTCAACGCGGGCCTCAACATCGTGGTCCCGTTCATCGACACCATCCGCAACCGCATCGACCTGCGCGAACAGGTCGTACCGTTCCCGCCCCAGCCGGTGATCACCCAGGACAACCTGGTCGTGAACATCGACACGGTCATCTACTACCAGGTCACCGACGCCCGGGCCGCCACCTACGAGGTCGCCAGCTACATCCAGGCGATCGAGCAGCTCACCGTCACCACCTTGCGCAACATCATCGGTGGCATGGACCTGGAGCGCACCCTGACCTCCCGCGAGGAGATCAACGCGGCCCTGCGCGGCGTCCTGGACGAGGCCACCGGCAAGTGGGGCATCCGCGTCAACCGCGTCGAGCTGAAGGCCATCGAGCCCCCGACCTCCATCCAGGACTCGATGGAGAAGCAGATGCGCGCCGACCGGGACAAGCGCGCCGCCATCCTCACCGCCGAAGGTACGCGCCAGGCCGCCATCCTCACCGCCGAGGGCGAGAAGCAGTCCCAGATCCTGCGTGCCGAGGGTGAGGCCAAGGCCGCCGCCCTGCGCGCCGAGGGCGAGGCTCAGGCTGTCCGTACGGTCTTCGAGGCCATCCACGCCGGCGACCCGGACCAGAAGCTCCTCAGCTACCAGTACCTCCAGATGCTCCCGAAGATCGCCGAGGGCGACGCCAACAAGCTCTGGATCGTCCCCAGCGAGATCGGCGACGCCCTCAAGGGCCTGTCCGGTGCGATGGGCAACTTCGGCCCGCTGGGGGGCGGTTCGGGCGGCAACGGCTCGTCCGGCAACAACGGCGGCAACGGCACGGGCACGGAGCGCCGCGAGAAGCCGTCCATCGACTGAGCCCGCCCCGCGACGCAGGCGACACAACGGCCCCGCGCTCCGCACCGGACGCGGGGCCGTGACACGCCACCCCCGGTACGTCCCGTCGGCACGTCCCGCCGGCACGGAGAGAGGAACCCAGCAGTGAGCCTGGCGGACGAGGCCGCCGCGGTGGAACCAGCCCCGCGGCAGCACCGCCTGGAGCGCGTCGACCTGGGAGAGGTCCCGTACGAGGCGGCGCAGGCGGACATGGCCCGCTGGGTCGAGCAGCGCAAGCAGGACCAGGCACCGAACCGGCTCTTCCTGCTCACGCACCCCCCGGTGATCACCTACACCGCCCGCACCCCACAGGACCAACTACCCGGCGCGGACTCCCCGATCAGCCTCGTGCCGACCGACCGCGGCGGGCACGCCACCTATCACGGCCCCGGCCAGCTCATCGGTTACCTCGTGGTGAACGTCCGTGAACTCGGACCCCGCGGCCTGGTCCGCCGCGTCGAACACGCGCTGACCGACGCCCTGGACACCCTCGGCTTCCCGGCGATCCGCCGGGAGACCCCGCGCGGAGCCGAGAGCCTCGTCGGCGTCTGGACCCCCGATCACCTCAAGCTCGCCTCGATCGGCATGCGCATCAGCGGCAGCGTCTCCAGCCACGGCTTCGCCCTGAACGTCGACTCCGACCTCAGCGTCTACACCACGTTCACGGCCTGCGCCCTGCCCGGCGTCCGGATGACCTCCCTGGCGGAACTCGCCGCCGAACGCGGAGTGCCCACGCCCACCGCGGCCGAGGTGCGCGACGCGGTCGCCGAAGCGATGGCCGCGCACCTGACACCGGACGAACGCGGATAGGAGCCGGCCGCTCAGGCCGTCACGCGGCCTCGCGTGCCAGCCACTGTGGCAGCGCGTCCAAGTCCTCCTGCCCCATCGCCAGCAGCATGGCGTCGGCCGGAGTCGGCTCGAACGGCTCCCGCAGCAGCTCCATCCCCGCCTCCTCCGGCGTCCGGTTCGCCTTGCGGTGATTGTCCTCCGCACACGCGGCCACCGTGTTCAGCCACGTGTCCTGCCCGCCCTGCGCCCGCGGCACGACATGGTCCACGGTCGTCGCCCTGCGCCCGCAGTAAGCGCACCGGTGCCGGTCCCGGACCAGCACCCCCCGCCTCGACCACGGTGCTTGTCTTCGGAACGGCACCCGTACATAGCGGCAAAGCCTGATCACCCGGGGAGCGGGTATGTCCACATCTGTACCGCGCATACGCAGCTCGGGATGGGACTGTTCGACCACGGCCTTGTCCTGCAGCACCAGCACGACAGCTCGGTTCAGGGTCACCGTCGACAGCGGCTCGAAGCTCGCGTTCAGCACCAACGTGTCACGCATCCAGCCCACCTCCCGTGTGCACCTGCCCACCCCCCGGCGGGCTTGGATCAACTCTGGACGGGCGCGCCGAGATGGACAACGCAATAAAAAATGCCCGCCTCCGATCACTTCCAAGACCGGAGGCGGGCAAACGTTCCATGAACGCTCAACGCATTCAGTGCATCACATCAGCCCTCGGCGGGGTTCTCGTACTCCCCGATCAGCTGTGCACGCGCGATCGTGTGGAACCGCAGGTTGAAGCCGACGACGGCCGGAGTGGCCTCCGAGTCCGGACCGAGCTTCGCCTGGTCCACCGCGTAGACGGTGAAGACGTACCGGTGCGGTCCGTCCCCGGGCGGCGGAGCGGCACCGCCGAAGTCCTTCGTCCCGTAGTCGTTGCGCACCTGTACGGCACCGTCGGGCAGCCCTTCGAACTTTCCGCTGCCCGCACCCGCCGGCAACTCGGACACCGTGGCCGGGATGTCGAACACGACCCAGTGCCAGAACCCGCTGCCGGTCGGCGCGTCGGGGTCGTAGCAGGTCACGGCGAAGCTCTTGGTCTCCACAGGGAACCCCTCCCACCGCAGCTGCGGCGAGATGTTGCCCCCCTCGTAGACCTGAGCGCTCCCCAGCGTCGCGCCCTCTTCGATGTCGTCGCTCGTCACCGTGAACATCGGTACGGGCGGATGGAAGTCGTGGGGGAGAGGCCGCCGCTTCAGCTCGGTCACCTCGGTACCTCCTGATCGATTCCTGGAATCACCGGACCCGAGCCTAGAACCAGTTGCGCTTGCTGCCGACCTCGGACAGCCACTGGTTGAGGTACGCCGCCCAGTCGGTCCCGTGGAAGTCGTTCAGACCCACCTGGAAGGACCGGTAGGTGTCCGAGCCCTCGCTGAACAGACCCGGCTTCTTGTCCATCTCCAGTACGACGTCCATGGCGTGCTCGTCGGCCACGAAGCTCAGCTCGACCTGGTTCAGCCCCCGGTACTGCGACGGCGGGTAGAACTCGATCTCCTGGTAGAAGGGCAGCCGCTGCCGCGTCCCCCGGATGTGCCCGCGCTCCATGTCCGCGTTCTTGAAGCGGAAGCCCAGCTGGATGAACGCGTCCAGGATCGCCTTCTGCGCCGGGAGCGGGTGCACGTTGATCGGGTCCAGGTCACCGGAGTCCACCGCGCGGGCGATCGCCAGCTCGGTCGTCACGCCGATGTGCATCCCGCGCAGCGCCTGCCCGTCGATCATGGTGACCGGCGTCTCCCAGGGGATCTCCAGTCCGAACGGCACCGCGTGCACGGCCCCGGCCTGCAGCTCGAAGGCGCCACCGAGCCGCACCTTGGTGAACTCGATGTTCTGCTTGTACTCCTCGTCGCCGCTCTCCACCTCCACCCGTGCCTGCAGGCCCACGGACAGCCCCTCGATGTCCTGGTTGACGGACCCGCCCTGGATCCGCACCTCACCCTGCACGACGCCACCGGGCACGACGTTGACCTCGGTCAGCACGGTCTCGACCGACGCGCCTCCGGCCCCGAGGCTCGCGAGCAGCTTTTTGAACGCCATGACTCTCCCTTTACGAATGGATCCTCGCCCCGTACAAACGCGATCCGGCGGCAACCGGTTCCGGCACGGAAGGCATCCGTCCGGACGACTGGCCCACCGGTCCGCTGGACTACGCTCGGACGGCATGATCGCGTCCCCGGACCGTATGCCACTGCCCCGAGAGTTCTTCGACCGCCCTGTACTGGAGGTCGCCCCGGATCTCCTCGGCCGCGTCCTGGTCCGGACGACTCCCGAAGGCCCGATCGCGGTCCGCCTCACGGAGGTCGAGGCGTACGACGGCCCGAACGACCCCGGCTCACACGCCTATCGCGGTCGCACCTCACGCAATGCGGTGATGTTCGGTCCACCCGGGCATGTGTACGTCTACTTCACCTACGGCATGTGGCACTGCATGAACCTTGTCTGTGGACCGGAGGGCAGGGCGAGCGCCGTCCTGCTCCGCGCCGGCGAGGTCGTGGAGGGCGTGGAGCTGGCCCGCAAACGTCGAGTTTCAGCCCGAAACGACATGGAACTGGCCAAGGGTCCGGCCCGCCTGGCCACCGCTCTGGAGGTCGACCGCGCCCTGGACGGCACGGACGCCTGCGCCGCCGGCGAGACTCCTCTGCGACTGCTGACCGGCACCCCGGTCGCTTCAGAGCAGGTGAGAAGCGGTCCACGCACCGGAGTCGCCGGCGAGGGCGGAAACGGAGACGTCCATCCCTGGCGCTTCTGGGTCGCCAACGACCCGACGGTGAGCCCCTATCGGGCCCATGTACCGAGGCGCCGCTCAAGTTGACGCGTCCCTGGAAGGTGCGTAATGTATCCCGAGCCGCTGAACCGGGTACGGCAATCGCCTGCAGCCGGAGCGGCCATCCACTACCCAGCTACAAACCCTCAACGGGGTCGATTTTTGGCGCGCCCGCGTGCCCGAAATTCGAACTTGTGAGAGTCGATTATGAGTCGCCGAGGAAATGGGCTAACGTAGTGAATGTCGAAAGGCCGACGGGCGAGAGTCCGAAAGCCCCAGACAAATCCCGCCGACCGGGAATCGGACGCCGAAAGGATCTGATAGAGTCGGAAAAACCGAAGGGAAGCCCGGAGGAAAGCCCGAGAGGGTGAGTACAAAGGAAGCGACCGTTCCTTGAGAACTCAACAGCGTGCCAAAAATCAACGCCAGATATGTTGATACCCCGTCCGTCGGAACTATCCGATGGTCGAGGTTCCTTTGAAAAAGTCCTCCCGAGAGGGAGGCGCACAGCGAGGACGCTGTGAACCGCCGGATTATTCCTCCGGTGGTTCCGCTCTCGTGGTGTTCATCCCGATTACGGGAAAACATTCACGGAGAGTTTGATCCTGGCTCAGGACGAACGCTGGCGGCGTGCTTAACACATGCAAGTCGAACGATGAAGCCCTTCGGGGTGGATT